>JAOAPF010000133.1 GCA_025462755.1 Edaphobacter sp. | reverse complement strand
CCGCCTTTCAACCCACCCATACGGCCAAGAGCTACCGCCGCAGGATTCTTCTCTGGCACTGGCAGCTTAGTACTTATCTCGACGACTTTTTGCGCCCTTGCCATACCTCTATTATGCTTGAGCGGTCTAGCTTATGCAAGCCGAGAGTGCGATAGCATGGCTGGCATGGGAGTAATTTCACAATCCATAGACAAGCTACCCAGTTGGTTGAAAGTTGTCTTGATGGTGGCAGGGCTGGCCGCATTCGTCTATGGGATTGCTACTGAAGGGTGGATGTTCATACTCAAGGCAATTTTCAGCCCGGAGATTTGACGGTTGGGTTAGCCAAAGTATTTATTGCCCTTACGCCACAAAATATTCTCGCCAAAAGTGGCATTTTAGTTTCCCTCAATTCGCTACAATAGAGGTAGAGATAAAAAGAAGCCCGGCAAACCAGCCGGGCTTTCGCTTTTAAATCACAAGACTGACGCCGAAGTACGGGCTCAAGTTTTTTGTTTTGAGTACTTTGTACACTTTTCACCCAGTGGGGGGGACACATGCCAGACACCAGCACCGACACCAGCACCGACACACCAAAACGCTTCCAGTGCCGCCACATCTTCACCGATGGACACCGCTGCGGCAGCGCCTGCCTGCACAACGAAGAATTCTGTTACTACCACCACACCACCCGCCGCCCGGTCGCTAACCCAAAACAGCGCCGAAGCCGCCGCGCCAGCTTCGATCTGCCCCTGCCGGAAGACCGCTCCGCCATCCAGGCCTCCATCGGCCACGTCCTGCAGCGCATCGCCTCCAACGACATCGATCCCCGCCGCGCCGGCCTCCTTCTCTACGGCCTCCAGATCGCCAGCCTCAACCTCCCCAAGCCTCAAGCCGTCGCCAACCCCACCACCGAACCGAAAACCGTAGAAGAGATCATCATCGACCCAACTCTCGGCGTCCTCGCCCCGCGCACCGAAGTCTCCGAGATCGCAAAACGCAAAAGCCCAGTCGCGCTACTCATCGAGCGCATGATGCGGACCAAAGAAGAAGAAGACAAAGAATTAGCCACCACACCCAAACCCGCCACCATCTCCACCCTCCAGGCCACCGCAGACAATCTCCACAACGCCCACACAGTCAAACCCACAAATACCCGCACAGGCAAACCCAGACCGTCGCCATTTCGACCGGACCCAGAGCGAGCGCAGCGAGTCGAAGGGGCAGTGGAGAAATCCGCTTCTCTACCTCATCTCTCACCCAACCACATCCAGCCCACGCTCAACGCCGAAGCTGAACTATTCGTCCCGACTCATCACAAAAGCTCTTATCCTCGGCCTACACCCACGCCGCGAATCGCAAGATTCATCCTCCGCTGCTATCCTTGCTCCACAGATGGCCTCCGCATTCATGCAAAAGCCCAAACCCACCCGCGCCCCCTCCGTAGCCGGAGCCACTACAGCCCTCGTCCTCCTCACCGCCCTCAACTTCGTCAACTACATCGACCGCTACATCCTCCCCGGCGTCCAGGAGCAGATCAAAGCCGAGTTCCATCTCTCCGACGAGCGCATCGGCGCGCTCACCTTCTGGTTCATGATCGCCTACATGTTCACCTCGCCCATCACCGGCTTTCTCGGCGACCGCTTCCCCCGCAAGCCCATGATCGTCATCGCCGCCCTCTTCTGGAGCGGCGTCAACTTCTTCACCGCCTCCGTCCACTCCTACGACTCGCTCAACCTGCGCCACGCCGCCCTCGGCATAGGCGAAGCCAGCTTCGGCATCTTCGCCCCCGCGCTCCTCTCCGACTTCTACCCCGAAGACCAGCGCAATCGCGTCCTCACCATCTTCAACATCGCTCTCTTCGTCGGCGCTGCACTCGGCTACATCATCGGCGGAGCCGTAGGCGAACGCTTCGGCTGGCGCATGTCCTTCATCGTCTCCGCCGTACCCGGTGCGATCATCGCGCTCCTCATCGCCTTCTTCATGCAGGAGCCTGCCCGCGGAGCAAGCCAGCATGACAAAGCAAAATTAGAGAAGGAAACCGTCTCCTCCCTCATCAGGAACAAGGCCTATCTCTCCTCCATCCTCGGCTACGCCGCCGTCACCTTCTCCCTCGGCGGCATCTCCTGGTGGATGCCCTCGTTCCTCCAGCGCGTCGACGGCCTCTCTCAATCCTCCGCCGCCTACCTGATGGGAATCATCACCCTGGTCGCGGGCCTCGGCGGCACCGTCACGGGCGGCTTCGTCGCTCAGCGATGGTCGCGCACCAACTCCAAGGCTCTCTACCTCGTGCCCGCGATCAGCGCTGCCAGCGCCGTCCCGCCCGCGCTCCTCTGCTTCTTCGGCCCTCACTCCCTCACGCTGGTCGGACTTGCCTTCGCCGTCTTCCTCATCTCTCTCGGGACCGGACCGGTGAATGCGGCCACCCTCAACGCCGTCCGCCCCGAGATCCGCGCCACCGCCATGGCTGGCCAGCTCTTCATCATTCACGCCCTCGGCGACATGATCAGCCCACGCATCATCGGCGCGGTCAGCGATCGCTCCACCCTCAACCTCGGCCTCGGCTCCACCCTCGTCACCATGCTTCTCGCCGCCGTCATCTTCTTCAACGGAGCCCGCTACGCTCCACCCCTCCACGCATCATTGGAGAAAACCGCGCCCGCATAAAACAACGTCTGCAATAAAGCAAAACTTCTCTCATAAACATTCTGAGCGCCAGCGAAGAACCCCCGCATTTTGCCTGGGGTGCCACAAATATCAAAGAAGCGCAACAAGGTGGTCTCCACATACAAATCGCTTTCCAACTCATCGCCTGGCTGGTCGCCCTCTCCTGGTTGTGGAAGGCTACCGACGCCGCACTCGGCCTTCCCAGCATTCCCAACCTGCTCTTGCCCGAGCACAACATCGCACCCGCAGGCAGCCTATCGATCACCATCATCGTCCCCGCGCGCAACGAGGCCGCCGACATCGCCGCCACGCTACACTCGCTGCTCGCGCAGGACTATCCCAACCTCCAGATCATCGCCGTAGACGACCGCAGCACCGACCAGACCGGCGACCTCATCGACACCATCGCCACCGAGCATCCGGACCAACTCCGCGCCCTCCACGTAACCGAACTCCCCGCCGGCTGGCTAGGCAAGACCCACGCCATGGCCCTGGCCGCCCGCCAGGCCTCCACCGACTACCTCCTCTTCACCGACGCCGACGTCCTCTTCCGCTCCGACGCCATCCGCCGCGCCCTCGCCCACGCCGTCGCCACCAGCGCCGACCACCTCGTCACCATCCCCACTACCCTAATCCACCGCTGGGACGAGGCCGCCATCCTCGGCTTCTTTCAAACATTCGCCCTCTGGGGAGCCCGCCCCTGGCGCGTCGCCGACGCAAAGTCCAAGCGCGACGCCCTGGGCATCGGCGCCTTCAACCTCCTCAGCCGGTCCGCCTACCTCCACATCGGCGGCTTCGAATCGCTCCGCATGGAGATACTCGAAGATCTCGCCCTCGCCCGCCGTATCAAGCATGCAGGCCTGGTCCAGCGCGTAGCCTTCGGTCGGGGCCTCGTCAGTCTTCACTGGGCCTCCGGCGTTGCTGGCCTCGTCGGTGTCATGACCAAGAACCTCTTCTCCGCCTTCCGCTTCTCCATCGGGTTGGCACTGCTCGGCTGTCTCTGGCTGTTCGTCTTCTGTGTCGCCCCAGCCGCCGGCCTCTTCTTCACTCCCACCCGCATCCCCGCCACCCTAACCATCGCCGCCGTCGTCTGGGCCTACGGGCTGATGAGCCGCCATTCCGGCATATCTACCGGGTACGCCCTCTTTTTCCCTTTCGGCGCTCTCGTCTTCATCTTCACTCTTCTCCGCTCCATGCTCATGACTCTCAAGCGGGGAGGCGTCATGTGGCGCGGCACCTTTTACCCCCTCGCCGAACTTCGCAAGAACGCCGCGGCCCTCTTCTGACCGAGTCGGTTATGGCAGCTGGAGAACTCGCAGAAAGCTGCTCCGGTAGGTCACGGTCTGGGCTGAGCGCTAAAGGTTGGCTTAATGTGCCAACAGGATTACACCTATGCAGACGAAGATAGCGGCGAGCCAGCGACGGCGGTCTACGTTCTCGCGTAGAAATATTTTTGCGGCGGCAGCGTTGCCGATAAAGGTAAGTGAGGCCGTGGCCGGGGCAGCAAGCGAGAGCTCAACGATGGAGAGGGTGTAGAGCATCGCGAAGAAGTTGAGGGCCATGCAGAGCGCTCCCGTGAGGAAGAGTGGGCTGGAGAGAACAGCGCGTATCGGGCCAAGGTATCCGCGAATACCGGGATGATCGCGGAGAAGGTCGAGGTCGCCGAGTTGGCGCATCGCGGCGGCGATGAGAACTTCGCCGGTGATGGCGAGGGCAGCCACCGCAATGATGGCGCTCCAAGAGTGGAGGACGGAGATGGCCATTGTCGGCGTTGTTGGGCTCATCAGCGGCCCGCTCCGGAGTCCATGAGGTCGAGGTCCGGGTGGCTGGATTGGTGTTCCGTGCGGGAGGGGCCGCCTGCGACGAAGCCGACCGCGCAGACGATGAGGACGATGCCGGCCCAACGGTAGAGAGACAGGTGCTCGTGGAGCCAGAAGCGGCTGAGGAGCGCGACGACGACGTAGCCGAAGGCGGTGGCGGGCATGACAAAGGTGAGGTCGGCCCACGAGAGGGCGGTCATGTAACAGCCAAAGAAACCGATGAGCAGCACGATGCCGGACGCGATGAAGGGATTGAAGAGGGCGTGCCAAAGGAGAAGTAGGTGGTGGAGATCGACGGGACCGATCTGGGCCATGCCACGGGAGAGAAGTGTGTCACCGAAAGAGGCGGTGAGCATGACGGCCAAAAGGATGAGATAACGCTGGGGTGTGAGGGTATGCTTCATCTCGTTCTATTTTAGGCGTGTCGATTTCGGTAGCGTGCCTTCGGACTCAAACGCGGTGAATTGTATTGCAGCATTGATCTTCGCAAGTTTCGGCAGAAGATCAGCAAAGTTGATTGGGACTGACGTGGTCGTATGCGTATCGTTCGCTCGAAGCCTGAACAGCCTGATGAAAGAGGCGCATCAGCTTTCGACTTCCTGCGCGAAGAAAGATAACCAGTAGAGACAAGCAGGACGGCAAAAACGAAAGCAGCCAATGTCTTTGACACGGGCCGCTTTGAAGTTTTTTGAATTCGGGTTATGCGTTCATGCTGACCGATTCCTGCGCTTTCAGTGCGTTCTCTTCTTTTTTCAGGCGAGAGGCCTTGTTGCGCTGCGAACGAAGCTTCATGAAGGCCTTTGCTTCGACGTAAAGGCGCGGAACGTCGCGGTTGACGACGGCCTTCCAGACGACGCGGAAGGCAGCCTTGGGGCGGAAATAATATTCGTCATAGAACTTGTGCACCATCTCCATGACGTACTCGGTGGGGAGGCCGGGATACTCGATGTGGGCCATCTGGTGGCCGCCGCCGTCCTCCATCTTTTCGTTGGTGATGAAATTGTTGCGCGCGGCGAAATCGTAGAACTCTGTTCCAGGATAGGCGTGGGCGACGGAGACCTGGATAGTTTCACAGTCGAGAGTCTTGGCGAAGTTGATGGTGTTGCGGATGGACTCCTTGGTTTCGCCAGGGAGGCCAAGAATGAAGTCAGCGTGAATGATTAGACCGAGGTCGTGGCAGTCCTTTACGAAGTCCCGGGCGCGCTCTACGGTGGCACCCTTCTTGATGTTTTTGAGGATCTGCGGGTCGCCGGACTCGAAGCCGACGATCAGGAGACGGCAGCCGGCTTCTTTCATGGCCTTGAGGGTGTCGCGATCAGTGGTGACGCGCGAGGTGCAGGACCAGGTGATGCCGAGTGGCTTGAGCTTTTCACAGAGTTCGATGGTGCGGACCTTCTGGATGTTGAAGGTGTCGTCGTCGAAGAAGAACTCTTTGACGTGGGGGAAGTTTTCTTTGGCCCACTTCATCTCGGCGGCTACATCGTCGGTGCTGCGCTTGCGCCAGGCGTGGCCGGAGAGCGTCTGGGGCCAGAGGCAGAAGGTGCATTGCGCAGGACAGCCGCGTGTGGAGTAGAGCGCGATGTAAGGATGGAGGAGGAACGGCACGTTGTAACGGGTGACGTCCATGTCGCGCTTGTAGATCTTGGTGGCCCAAGGCATGGCGTCGAGGTCTTCGACCTGGGGGCGGTCGGGGTTGTGCTGGATGACGCCGTTTCCGTCCTTGTAGCTGATGCCGAGGATTTCGTTGAGGGGCTTTCCGTTGGCGTATTCGACGACGGAGAAATCGAACTCGCGGCGGCAGACGAAGTCGAGGACTTCGCACTCGTTGAGGGCGCGGTCGGGGTCGGTGGTGACCGGCGGCCCGACGAAGGCGATCTTGATGGAGGGGTTCGCGTTCTTGATGGCCCTGGCTAGACCATGGTCGCCGCTCCAGCCTACTGTGGAGGTGAAGAGTACAAGGAAGTCAAAGCTCTTGGCGATTTCAATGGTCTCGTCTGCGGAGACGTGATGTGGCGGGGCATCGAGGAGCTTTGAGCCCTCGAGCATGCCGGCGGGGTAGGCCAGCCAGACAGGGTACCAGTACGACTCGATCTCGCGGGTAGCGGGCCAGCGGGAGCTGGCGCCACCGTCAAAGTTCTCAAAGGAGGGCGGATTCAGGAACAGTGTCTTTAGCGGCATGATATTAGCTCAATTTTACCATTTGGTTACGGGTTACGGAGATCGTCTGGGGTTCCGTCGGTGGTTCTGGCGAATGCAGGCAATAGGTTCATTCAAGAAAGATAGGGACGTGAGGAGAACGTCTATTTCCGAGCTTTCTAGTTCTCTCTTTACTCCCCTCATTCTCTATTTTCATTCTGGAGGGCATTTCCTGGGAGGGTACCCCCCTCCCCCCCTTGCCCGGCAATAACTCTTTTACTTGTAATAGTTTACAGGTGGTGGTCGTCTGCAAAATATTCATAACAAATAAGTTACGTCCAAAATATTGCATCGAAACGAGTTAGCTTGGAAAATCGACCTGGCATCTTTCGGGTAATTTGTTTTTTGCTACTATTTTAAGTATAGCGGTTTGAAGCTAACTAACTTGCACCTTCTATTTTCTTTTGTTTGAGTAATTTAGGTGGTTTCGGGACTTGACATGCGATTTTTGGGCTGAAAACGCAAAAAAATAAATTGGAGGCAGCGCAAGCGGCATGGAACGAGGGGGTTATGGCCGCGGCGTTGTGGGAGGCTCTCCGCGGGCAGGGGAACTCTGGGTTTCGCCTTCATGTGCAAAAGGCGAAGGCAAAAACGAACGCTAAGGAACGCGAAGAACAAACGCAAAGGAACGCGAAGGCGAACCGGGCTAAGTGGGATGAAACGCGCTAGGGTTTTGCGGGCGCTGCGGGGAGCGTCTGTACAGATGGGGCGGCCTGGGTTTGTGTTGCCGCGGAGATCCAGCCTTCTAGCTCGCCGGTGGTGCGCAGCAGACCGATGGCGGCCTGCTGGGCTTCGAAGTTGGCGTTGAGCATGGCGACGAATTTTTCGCGCTCGGCGATGCGCGCGGTCTGCTCGTCCTTGGGGGTCATCTGCGGACCTGAGAGGTTGCCGCTGCCAGCCTTCAACTGGACGAGCATGATGTCGAGCTGCTGTCGGGCAAGCTGCTGATCAAGCGTGGCGATCTCGGTGCGGGCGGAGAGCTCGGCTGCGGTGTGGCGGGCGCGGATGCGGCTGTCGAAGAACTGGTCGCGGATGGAATCGGCTTCGTGTTGGGCGCGCGCTGCGTCGGCCGCAGCCTCGCGTTCTCTGGCGCGATGAGCCACGTCGTAGAGGGGAATGGTGATTTGAACGCCGACCGCGGCGTTGTTTTGCTGGAATTGGAGGTAGTAATTCTGAATATTGGTGTACTTGGCAAAACGGCTGTATTGTCCCTGGAAATAGATCTGGGGTCTCCAGAGATAGCGGGCCTCGCCGAAGGCGGTTTCGCGCTTGGAACGTGCGACGGCGTAGGCGGATTCGACGGCAGGGCTGGTGAGCGGGCCGGTGTCGGTGAGATCGGACGAGGTGGCGGGGAAGGGCGGGACGCTGCTGCTGGTGGTGCCGAGAGCCTGCGCAGGAAGACCGATGAGACGGGCGAGATGGGCCTGGTCGGCGGCGGTCTCATCTTCGGCGCGGAGGCGTGCAAGCCGGATCTGTGCGGCGGTCAGGCGGGAGGTCGTCAGATCGATGGGCGTATCCTGGCCAGCGTCGAGGCGCTCCTGAACGATACTGACGAGGTGATCGGAGAAACCTTGCTGCTCCTGGAGCGCGGCTTGGCGTTGCATGTCACGATCGAGCGCGAGGTAGGTGACGGCAGTGTCCTCGGCTACACCAGCACGAATGTCTTTGAGGTTGAGGCGAGTCGCCTCGAGCGCGGCCTGAGCGGCGCGGAGGTAGTCGTGTTGCGAGTAGCTGAACACTAACGACTGCGAGGTGATATTGAAGATCGACGGCAGGCCGAGGGGATAGCCGTAGGAGGGGGGACCGACGCCAGAGCCACCGACGATGTTGGGAATGAATGCGTCACGAATCTGCTGGACAGCGGCGAGCGCTTTGTCGACGTCGGCCTGGGCCGTGAGAACTTTGGGGTTGCTCTTCAGGGCGAGTGCGATTGCCGTCGAGAAGGATATCTGCGCGTAAGCAGGCGCGATCGCGGAGGCGAAGGCAGAAAACGCGATACATAAGCGAAGAAGACGGATCATACTTCCTGAGATATTCCTTGAGACCGGCTACATATCAATGGTATCGCCTTTTCTTTAAGAGCCCTGCGTCGCTTTTCGGGCAGGTGCATAGTTGGATGCGAGCGCCAGTGCGGCGGCGTATTCGCGATGGGCTCCGGTGGGGTCTCCTTGATGCGCGAGGAGATCGCCCAGCTGTATGTGGACCTTGAATGCAGGGGCCTCGTCGGTTTTGGCGGAGGAGGAGAGATAGGCGCGGAGGAGAGTCTCGGCGAGTTCGGGGGAGCGGTGGGCGTCCGTTAGAATGCTGGCCGCGTCGACGAGAGATGGGCCCTTACGGCGGTCGGTCGCGATGCCAGACTGTAGGGCGTCGACCATCTTGTCGGGCTGGTGGTGGCGTTCGTAGAAGTGGCCGAGGTCGATGTAGGCTTCGGGAGTTTTTCCGGCCGTGACGGCGTTGCTGAACTCCGCCTCCGCGATAGCGTCTTGTTTTTTCTTTTCGGCGATCATACCCAAGAGACGGTGAGCCTGGGAGGGAAAATGCGGCTGCATTCGTGCGGCCAGGGCCTGGGCCTTATCGAGGCCACCGCCGATGAGGGCTGGGGCAGCGACGTAAAATTCACCGAGATCGTTCAGGGCGTGGATGTTTTCAGGATCGAGCTGTGCGGCGCGCTCGAAGGCTACGCGAACTTTGACTGCGAGGCTAAGCGCGCTCAGGGGGTTGGCATGAGACGCCTTGAATCCGTAGGCGCGACCAAGCCACACCTGATTATCACTGCTGGCGGGGTTACTGGAGGCTGCTAGCTGACATTCGCGGATGGCTTGGTCGGCCATGTCCTGAGCATAGTAAATGCGGCAGAGAAGCTGATGTGCCTGGCCATCGCCGGGGCTTGCGGCGAGTATCTCACGAAGACTGGCGGCTGCTTCATCGACACGACCTTGTTGAAGAAAAGCATTCGCCTGGGTTGTGTCGGCCAAGAGAATGCGAACGCTAAAGAGGAGGAGAAGCGAGAAGCCAACGCGGAGACGGGACAGAGGTATCGTGATGAACATGACTAATCGACGATTTTGACCGGGAGCCCATTCGAGAGTTCACGGTTGTTGATGGCACCCAAAGCAACGGTATCTTTTTCGGTAAGACCGCTTAGGATCTCAGCCCGAATGAGATTGGTGGCTGGGCCGACCTGAACGGGAGTGCGGACAAGCTTGCCGTTGACGACACGGTAGACAAAGTCGCCTCCATCGGTGTGCAAAGCTTCGCGAGGGATGCTCAGGGCATTGAAGCGCTGAGCGGTGGTGACGGTCACGATGACATTGGTGTTGGGCAACAAGTCGCCACGAGCATCATCGACCGTGATGATGCACTCGCCCACGTTGCGGGTGCCGTAGGTGATGACAGTAGTGGGTGCGATGCTGATGTGGCCGTGCCAGGTCTGATTGGGCTTTGCGTCCCAGGTGATCTTCACCGCTTGCCCAACGGTGAGTTTGCCTATCTCGGGTTCATCGAAGTAGGCGTGAACCTGAATTTTGTTCAGATCAGCGACATCGACCAGATTCTCGCCGGCAGAAACGAAATCATAGGTGGAGACGGGAATGGAATAAACAGTCCCTGCTTTTGGCGTCCGAATATTGAAGGCAGCGTAGCTGCTCTGCGCGGCGGCGAGTGCTGCCCGGGCATCCGCGACCTGTGCCTCGACCCGTGCCTTGTCTGCTGGGCCGTAGCGCTGGGTGATGCGCGATTGCAAGCTTTGCACGGAGTTGTTGGCTGCTTGCAAGCGTTGTTCTGCGGCGGCGACTTCACTAGCCGAGGCGGCGCCTTTTTGCTCAAGTTCTTTGAGGGCGGCCAGATCTCTAGTTGCCTGCTGCAGCTGCAATTGTGCCCGCTTGAGGTCGCTGGTGAGGTTGATGCGCTCTTCCTGCGACCCGCCTTGTTCCATGTCGTGGAGGGTGGCCTCGGCAGTGCGTAGGGAGGCCTGTGCAGCTGCAAGCTTAGCTAACGCGTCGGAGTCGTCCATTTTGAGGAGAAGATCGCCCACCTTGACCTTCTGTAGGACCTCAACGTAGACCTTGGCGATGACGCCGGCCGCGGGGGAGTAAGCCTGAAACTCACCAATCGGTTCAACTTTTCCGTTGGTCGAAACTGAGCTGACAAGGTTTTGACGAGTTACGGGTGCAGCATGAATCTCTACGACTTCGCGAGTCGATGAGCGCGCGATGAGGAATGCGACAACAATGATTGCGAGGAAGATGACCCACAGCATGAGAGGATTCAGTCGTCTTGTCTCGGTCGTGGGCATCGGGTAGAAGCTTCAGTATATAAGACGGTAGTTGCACCGGAAATGAAGCAGAAAGTTTTTGAGCGCAGGTAGTTACCCTTCCGGGTGCGAGGCCAAGAGATCATGTATGTTGCAAACAGGACTGAAGGCAGAGCGGTGAGACTCCCAGTCCCCGGAATGCCCACATAGACGGGATTTCGGACGGTCATTTAGGTTATTCGGATATCGACGAGCTCAAGTTCAAGCCCTGGGAACTGAGGGTTGCTTTTGGTCTTCAGACGGTAGGCGACGTCGATCAATGATCCCTTATCGAGTGCCATCTCCGTGCACCGGGCTGGCCAGTCGATCGCGCGGGTCCAGCCGAGGGCACTAATACCGAGAGTCTCTCCGGCCTTTTCGAGTCGGAGGCAAACGTGTTTCTCTTTGATCAAGCGAACTGGCGCTGTGAGCATGAGGCCGCGAGTGACGAAGACCGGTTCGCGATTGCCGACTCCAAAAGGTTCGCATCGTCTGAGCCAATCGAAGAACTCTTGTGTCAGGTCACGGAGGAGAACCTCGGCGTCGCATTTCAACGGAGGGGTCAAAATAGTTTCTGTTAGCCGGCTCGATCCGTACAGCTGCATTCGTTCGCGCAATAGATCCATTCTGTGGGACGGCATCGAGAAGCCGACGGCGTAAGCGTGGCCGCCGAAACGAGTGAACAGGGCGTCTGGCGTATGGATCTCTCCATGGACAGCGGTTAGGGCGTCGAGCAGATGAAAGCCTTCGATTGACCGGCCTGATCCATGCGCATGTCCATCTTCATGCGTGAGGACGAGCGCAGGACGGCCTGTTCGGTCGACGACCCGCGAAGCGAGAATGCCGAGGACGCCGCGATGCCAGTTGGCATCATCCAGGATGATGCACTCAGTGAGAGGGACTGTGGCGGCTCCGATCGATCTTGAGAGCTGACACTCGATCGCCTCGAGTGCCTTTGCTTCGGTCGCACGGCGCTCGTCGTTGAGGCGGTCGAGTTTTTCTGCCAGTTCCGTCGCATGCGGCTGGTCTTTGGTCAGGAAGAGTTCGACGACATCGCTGGCGATATCCATTCGGCCTGCCGCATTGATACGTGGCGCGAGGCGAAAGCCGACCTCGGTGGCGGTTGGAGCGCGGGTTGAGGGGATTTGCGCGATCTGCATAAGAGCGCGCAATCCGACCTGGACCGGATTGCGTAGCTCACGTAGGCCCAGCGCTGCGATGACGCGATTTTCTCCTTCGATAGGGACCGAGTCGGCGATCGTCGCGATGGCGACCAGCTTCAAAAAAGAGGGAATCAGGCTGCGCTTGAGGCGTAAGCGCCGGGCCTCCGGATCGTTCGCGGTTTCGATTGCCGATAGCAGCAATGCGTGAGCCAGTTTGAATGCTACTGCCGCGCCACAGAGTGATTTGAATGGGTACGGGCAGTTTGCCTGGGCCGGGTTCAGCACTGCGATTGCGTCGGGAATGCCCACTGCGTCATCGGGGAGATGGTGGTCGGTGACAATCAGATCCATGCCCAGGGCTTTGGCTTCTTCTGCGGCAGCGAACGCGCGGATACCTGTGTCAACACTGATCACGAGGCGGATGCCGGCGGCGGCGGCCTGTCCGAGGACTCCGGTCTGCATGCCGTAGCCTTCGCGGAGGCGGTGGGGGACGTGATAGGTCACGATGGCGGGTGTGTCTTTGGGGGCGATCCGTTCGATGGCGGTCTTGAGGAGCACAGTGGCGGTGGTGCCGTCGACGTCGTAGTCGCCGTAGATGAGGATGGGTTCGCTGGAGCGGACGGCTTGTTGGATACGCGCGACGGCCAGGTCCATGCCTAGCATGAGCATCGGATCGATGAGGTCGTCGATGGTTGGGTTGAGGAAGGCCTGGGCGGATGCGGGATCGGAGATGCCTCGGGAAACGAGGATGTTAGCGATGGCGTTTGGGCAGTGAAGGTGCTCCGCCAGGCGTGCGACTGCGGCGGGGTCGACCGTCGGGAGCATCCATTGCTGCGGCCCAGCGTGGGCGGAGGGCATCTTCCGTCTACTCGTCGCTCTCGCGGTTATCGACGACGATGCCACCAAGGTCGGAGACTGTCTCCATCAGGTTCTGGAAGCTGTCGTACCAGTCGGTGGCGACCTCGAAGATGAACATGACGCCCTGGTGGGCGAAGCCGAGTTGGAGATAGCCGACCTTGCCTACGTGATTGACGAGATATTCGGCGTCGTCGATCTCTTCTGAGGCATTGGGGAAGGTTTCGTCGCGCAGCTGGTCGAGGAGGATGGCGACATCGGCTTTCTCGAGAACGACCTCGCTCATGGTGATGAACGGGGCGCCTGCGGCTTTGGCGTGTTCGACAAAGTCCTTCCAGCCGTCGGCGTTTTCTTCTTCGAAGATGACGGTGGGGACTTCTTCGGTGATGAAGGCACTGAGACGGCGCATACCGTGACCGGCGATGAAGGCCACCATGTCGTCTTTTAGCGAGATAAGATTGTCAGGTTGCATCCGTTGCCTATTGTCTCAGAAACGCGTGTGCACCGCACAGGAATCAACAATGCTGCCGAGCCGCAAGAGGGCTGGGTTTCAGAGCCACATCTCTCGCCGGATCAACAAGAGGACGAAGAGTGTTTCGCGCGCGGGCGACTGATTGGGACGGAACGGGTGCGAAACGTTGCGTGTTATATTCGAAGGAAAGTCAAATGATTTTTTCTAAAGATTACGTTGGATATCTGGCGCGCCAGACGGTCAAGCATTTAGTCGCCGAGAAGATGATTCACACCGAGAAGCCGGCCCTGGTTAATGAGCGTGTCACGGCCGCTATGGTGGATGAACTGTCGCTGGAAGACCGGATTAATGATGAGGTCCGGGTGATTCTGGAGGCGTTTCAGGACGATATGCGCAAGACCGGCGCGAGCTACCCTGAGATGTTCAAAAAGGTGAAGAACGAACTAGCCCGCAAGTACAAGGCGGTGCTGTGAGGATTTCGCGCGACAAGTTGAATAAGCTGGCCCATACGGTTGCGGACACGCTGGCGGAGATCCCTGAGGTCGACTTTCTGGAGGATCGGAATACGATTCGGCAGGAGGCGCGCAAGGCTCTGGAAAAGCTGCTGATGGAAGAGACGAAGATCGATGCGGCGGCGCGGCTGAAGATCTCTTCGCAGCGGAAGATCATCACCGAAGGCTCGCAGGAGTGGGACATTCTTTACCGGAAGTACTACAACGATGAGGTAAAGAAGCTGGGATTGTAAAGCGGGTTCTTCCGAGTGGCGTCGTACCCCCTCTCCCGTCAAAAGTGCGCAAAGTATTAAAACAAAATGATTTAGGTCTGTACTTTCTCGCTGATGCGGTGGCTTGCCATCAGGCTGGAATTGGTTCTGGGGGTCTGGCGAGTCCGGGTTTGTCAAGCTTCCGAACTTATTGGTGGTGGGTCAGCTTGAAGTCCAGGCAAACGAAGTTACCTATGACCCCGTTTTGGAGGAACGACGGCAGTCACTTGTGGGAGCTCTTCCCATAAAGCGACGATCTAAGTAGGAGCGCGTACAAGAGCAAGTTCCACGATGGGTTCTTAGACACGTGATCCCCAGGTGATTATCTTCCTCAGGACGGATGGCAATGAGGCGTTTACCCTAGGATTATGACGTTCAAAGAATCGGATCAGGCAAAGTCGGGAAAGACGTTGAGAGATGGTTACGTCTCATTCGGTCACCCATCGGTCATGCTGAAACTGGGTTCGGGCGAATCAGTCGAGATTGACAAAGGTGTCATCGATCTCATCAAGTTGATGAACAGTATCCCAGGTATCGAAACCAAGGGCTCCTGTCAGGGTCAGGATCCAAATTACGGCTATGTCCAGTTCATGCCGGACGATACCGAAGGCAAAGCTCACGCTTCCGTCTATTTCATGTATCACATTTTGAGAAACATGCACGCCGCGTGGGTGAAGCATAGGCACGTGATGTGGGAGTATGAGCAATCGACCGGCTCAGAACATCCAGATGCCTACAAGTTCAAGTTCACCACTGAGCTTGGCAATGGATACGTATTGAAATGGTCTCCGTACACCTATCCTGCGGTCTTGGCTGCTGC
>JAOAPF010000092.1 GCA_025462755.1 Edaphobacter sp. | reverse complement strand
GCGGCGACCGCCTCTTCCATCTTCCGAGTGAATTTGGAACCGTGGCCTACCATCTGTCACCCGCTGTCGCCATCTGACGACCTCCCGGTGGAATTCTTCGACACTCTTGAATAATCCGCTTGCTTGTCTTTCGAACCGGAGTGATGAATGTGATCGCCGCGGTAAACGCCGCGCAAGGAGCAGGAAAATGAAGACGTTTACGATCGAAAACGGAACCAACAACATCATCCTTCACGGCACAGCGGCGGAAGCCGAAACCGTAGCTGAAGCTGAGCGCTTCAGCACTGCCGAGGAATTCGGGGAGCTCGCCGGCACCTGGCCGGCCTCGCGCCTCATCGAAATCTGGAACGGCTTGCCCGGGGTGGCGCCCGTCAAGAAGTTTACGGATCGCAAGTCCGCAGTGACACGGATCTGGAAGGCGATCCAGAGCCTCAACGAGTCTCCTGCCAGCGAGCCCACACCGGAGCCGGAAGCCCAACCGGAGGCCGCGAGCGAAATCGTAACCCCTTTCGACGAACCCCAGGCCGAAACGCCCGCTGCCGAACTGGTAGCCGCTGTTGGCGCACAGGCGCCCGACGTTGCGCCGGAGCCGACCCCCGCGACCAAGAAGGCCACCCGGCAGAAGAAAGCGCCCACAGGCGAACCGAAGGCCAAAGCTACGCGCGAGGGGAGCAAGACTGCCACGATCCTCGAACTCCTGAAGCGCGAGGGTGGGGTCAGCCTGAAGGGCATCATGGAAGCAACTGGCTGGCAGGCGCATTCGGTCCGCGGCTTCGTATCCGGCACGCTGGGCAAGAAGATGGGCTTGACGGTCGTGTCCACCAAGGGTGCGGACGGGGAGCGCACGTATACACTCGGCTCGTAGCGACGCCCAACGCGCTGTATTTCCGCCGCCGGATTCAACCCCGGCGGCTTTTCTCGTTATAGGCCGCAGAATTCTCTTGATCATCTTCGACGTCAGAGCGATGAATGGATCGAGGACGAACGAATGACACAAACCGCCGCAGCAAAAGAGACCGACAGCCCGGTTGACGAAACCATAGACCTTGGATCTGCCCTTCTGGTCGCCGAAGGGGAAGGCGGCGGCTACGAGCCGGTAGCGGTGGTCAGCACCATTCGCGAGGCACGCGAGTTTGCGGACCAGGATTTTGAACATCGAATGGTGGAAATCAACAAAGGCGTCGAACCGATGTATCCGGCCCGCTACGCGATCTGGACGCGCGGAGATCAGGGCAAGTATCGCATCGTTAGCACCTTCCAGGCGGACTAACCGCCCCAGCAAAAGAGCACCTTCGCCGCCGGATTCGAACCCGGCGGCTTTTCTCGTCTGTTCCCCGCAGCTGAACGTTCGGCTCATGCCGCCACCTGCGCGCGCTCTTCGCTTATCTCTTCGAACGTTCGCCCATCTTCTTCCAGCGTGGCTTGTTTGCCGGTGAAATTCTGCCAGCGTATGATCGCAACGTCCACGTACACGGGGTCCAACTCGATCGCAAGCGCGATCCGAGATTCCTTCTCGCCGGCGATGATCGTGGTTCCGGAACCGGAGAACGGCTCATAGATCGCTTGCCCAGGGCTCGAATTGTTCAGCATTGGGCGCCGCATGCATTCCACCGGCTTTTGAGTTCTGTGGACGGTCTCCGCATCCTGATTGCGGTTTTCGATCTGCCACAGCGTGCTCTGCTTCCGATCACCGTTCCAGTGCCCGGTGCCGCGAACGGCATACCAGCACGGCTCGTGCTGCCAGTGATAATGCCCGCGGCCCATCACGAGCGAAGGCTTCGCCCAGATAATCTGGCTGCGTATCTGGAAACCGCACGCTTCCAGGCTCTCGGCTACAATCGCGGCATGCAATGCGCCGTGCCACACGTATGCCTCGCCCGGGAACAATGCCCATGCTGCACGCCAGTCGGCACGGTCATCGTTGCTGACCTTGCCCATGCGATTCGAGTTGTTTACGCCGGCGCGCTTCCTCCACTCGGGATCGTACGAAACACCGTAGGGCGGATCGCTGACCATCAGAAGCGGAGTCACACCCGCTAACAGCCGGGACACAGCGCTGGCGTCCGTCGCGTCGCCGCAGAGTAGCCGGTGCCGTCCGAGAACCCACACGTCGCCTGCACGGGCCGCTGGTATTGCTGGGGCGTCTGGTATAGCGTCCGCGTCGGTAAGTCCGTCGTTCGCGTCCTGCGCCGCCAACAAGCGGGCCAGTTCCTCGTCGTCGAATCCAACCAAGTCGAGGTCGAAGCCTTCCTGCTGCAACGCGGCGATTTCAAGCTGCAGGAGTTCATCGTCCCAGCCCGCGTTCTCGGCCAATTTGTTGTCGGCGATTATGTAGGCTCGCTTCTGCGTCTCGCTGAGGTGATCCAAGACAATCACGGGAACTTGATCGAGCTTCAACTGGCGTGCCGCGAGGAGCCGTCCGTGCCCGGCGATGATGCCATCACCGGTGTCGACCAGGATGGGGCTGGTGAAGCCAAATTCGCGGATCGAGGCGGCGATCTGCGCGATCTGACTGTCGGAGTGCGTTCGGGCGTTCCGGGCGTACGGGATCAGCCGGTCGAGCGGCCAATGCTCGATGTGTTTGGCCAAGGCAGGCGCGGACTGCGGAACCAGATTTTGTGAGCGCATAGAAATCTCCTTAAAGAGTTTCTGTGTGCTCAGTACCTGAATAGCACTGAACGATTTCATTCGTCAACAGAGAAATCAATCCAGTGGACCCGCGCTGCCAGGCTATTCAAATTGAAGCTTCTGCTGCGCCTTCGGCTGCGGCGGTTTGTCCTCGAACTCCTTCCGCTGGTTGCGAAGCATCGCAGCCACGAATTCCCACGTGGGTCCCGGCGTGTCGCGCCAGGGAGCCGGAATTGTAATCATGCTGTACTCCCCGCAGCCCGGATCGAAATAAAAGGATCCTGCTTGCCGCTTAATCAGCAATTTCCATTCCTCGAATGTCGCATTCCCCACTTCGATCAAACCGCACTCCGCGGGAACTTCCGTTGGCGCGAGCATCCCTCCGGGAACTACGAAGTAGAACTCGTTCGAGTAGCGCATCCCTATACGGCGTTTGAGCGGGTGCTTGAGCTCGCAAAGGTAGTCTGCCCGCGACGTCTTCACCTCATAGCAAACGCGTTTCATCGCCAGATGTGGCAAGCAATTCAGCGCGAACGCGTCCAGT
>JAOAPF010000073.1 GCA_025462755.1 Edaphobacter sp. | reverse complement strand
CCGATAAGCGCGTCTCAAACAAGGAACGCGCCGCGACTAGCACTGCCAATGCGACATTGGCGCCTAGCCGGATCAAGTCCTAATATTTTGCCGTCAGACAAGTGAATCTCTACTACGTAAACCTTGGTGCCAGATTGCGCATGGCTTCGACTCGCCCAGGCACAAACCAAAAGCATCAAACACTTCTCAAAAGGAAGACACCATGAGCCAAACCAGTGCTACACAACCAAGCGGCGAGCAAACAGGTGACAAGAATGCGATTCGCCCGTTTCATGTGAATGTTCCGGAAGCGGAACTTACCGAATTGCGCAGGCGCATCAACGCAACAAAGTGGCCTGAACGAGAAACGGTTACAGATGCATCCCAAGGAGTACAGCTCGCGACGATCCAGGCGCTCGCGCGCTATTGGGCGAAAGATTACGATTGGCGCAAGATCGAGGCGAAACTGAGCGCCCTGCCGAATTTCATCACCGAGATCGACGGGCTGGACATTCATTTCCTTCACGTCCGTTCAAAACACGAAAATGCGTTGCCGCTGATCGTTACGCACGGATGGCCCGGCTCGATCATCGAACAGATGAAGATCATCGATCCGCTGACCAATCCCACGGCGCATGGCGGCAGCGCATCCGATGCGTTCCATCTGGTGATTCCGTCAATGCCGGGCTACGGATACTCAGGCAAACCGACCACCACCGGGTGGGATGTTGCCCACATCGCGCGTGCCTGGGTCGTACTGATGAAGCGCCTCGGGTACACGAAATTCGTGGCGCAAGGCGGCGATTGGGGCGCAGTCATCACAGAACAAATGGGCCTGGAGGCGCCTCCGGAGTTGCTCGGCATTCACACCAACATGCCTGGCATCTTTCCAGTCGAGATTGACAAGGCGGCTTTTTCTGGGGCGCCGGCGCCATCGGGTCTCTCAGCCGATGAGAAGATCGCTTACGAGCGTTTGCAGTTCGTATATCAAAAGGGAATCGCCTACGGGTTCCAGATGGGGTTGCGGCCGCAGACGTTGTACGGAATCGCGGACTCACCCGTCGGCTTAGCGGCTTATTTCCTTGATCACGACGCGCGTAGCTATGAGCTGATCTCACGTGTCTTTGAGGGAAAATCCGAAGGCCTCACGCGCGACGACATCCTCGACAACATCACGATCGCCTGGTTGACGAACACGGCGCTTTCTGGCGCCCGTCTCTATTGGGAGAATTGGGGCAAACTCGGGTATTTCAATGCCAAAGGCGTCTCCATCCCGGTCGCCGTGAGCGTCTTCCCTGACGAACTCTATCCAGCCCCGAGGAGCTGGATAGAGTGGGCGTATCCCAAACTGATCCATTACAACAAGCTCGACAAAGGTGGACACTTTGCTGCGTGGGAACAACCGCGACTCCTTTCAGAAGAGGTGCGCGCGGGTTTCCGATCACTGCGGTCAGGCATGGCAAAAGCAGCGTAGTCGCGGCTTAGGGCAAATCGATAAACCTTGTGCGGAGTCGACGGACTCCGCACTTTTTTTTGTTCTGCCCGAGGTTCGGGCATAAGCTCTGTGCCCGTAACCCGGAAGCAGTCCAGAAAACGGGCTTGTGGCCATTGACGAACCAACTCCCGGATATCGGCAAACTAGGAAGAATTAGACCTTCTGAATGTGCGGTCGCGCCAGGGACCTTCGACTTTATCGAAGAACTTGATCTACTCCGGAACAAATTAGGACGTGTCGGCCTGACTCTAGAACGTAAACGCGATCCCGCCGCGCACGGCTCTTGCTGATTGCACTAGATACACTGTTCGCCCATCCTGTCCCATCACTGGAACGTATCCCTGAGCGAGCAGGTTTCTTACATCGAGCAGTGCATCCATGTGGCACGGCAGGAAGCCGGTGCCCGGAATCGGTTGTTTGAAGAAGACGTTCAGATACGGATCGGTGCGACCCGCGGAAGCATTAAACATATCGACTGGCGTAAGCGCCCGCCCGTTGACCCAGCCATAAGAGGCGATCCAGCGGGTCTTTGCGCCCGGCACCCTGCCGCTGATTTTTCCTGAAAGACTCTGACGATTGCGAACTACTTCTGAGGCGCGCGCATCTGCCAGACTTACGTCGGCTTTATCCAGATCGAGCACGCCGCCATAACTGTAATCGGCAGTCGCGGTTATATCCGCAGCCAGCTTGCGCTGCAGCACGATCCTCATGCCGCGCGTATCCAGCTCTCGCCCTTGATAGGTAAACGTTCCGGAATAAACATCCGGCAGCGCCTCTCCACCATCGGACGAAAATTCCCCAACGCCCGTGAGCGCGGGGTCAACAACCCGGTCGGAATAAACTGCAAACTGCAAATTGGTATTTGGATCAAGCCGCCGCGAAACCGAAAGCTCGTGATGATGAGCTCGCTCGATAGCGGGTGCATAGCCAGCGATGCTCACCCGAGGCTGAGCCTCGCTCAAATCGGCGGGAGAGGAATCAAAACCTTTTTCCAGGCGAGTGTCCGGCTCAGCAGTCGCATAGCTGTATGCAACTACCGTATTCGGCGAAACATGCAAAGCTGCTGAACCGAAAGGCCGGAACGCGCTGACCCGTCCCATGAACTGAATGGTCTGCAACTCGCTTCCGAACTGCAATTCGAGAACGTCACCCAATGTGAAGTTGTCGGAAGCAGTGAGCGCCAGCGCCTGCAAGTCAGCATCGCGCAATCCAACATCCGGGGACGCCATATGGCGAACCGTCAGTGCAATCTCCGGATTCGATCCATTGGCCAGCTCACGGCGGTAAGAAGCCCGCAATATGGTAGCCGGTGTGCTTGTGCCGTATCCCACATCTCCATGTAACGCAAGAGTTCCCGCCGAGAAAATGGATTTCTCGACTGAGAAGCCCGTGCTCATGTCAGAGGTCGAACCAAAGCCTTCCGAAGGCGACCCGGCCAGAAACGATAAGGTCCCCGTCACATCGCGAAACGCGTTGCTCGATTTACCTGAATTCGTCCGGCTCAAAGCAGGAATATTAGCCAGCCGCAAAATAGGGCGATTCGCAGAAGACCGAAGCACCCACTTCCAGTCATCCGGATCATCCGTCCCACGGGCGGGCACCAATTGCACCGCATCGAAAAGAGTGTTCAGTGTCACGTTAAGTGACAACCTAGACCCGGCATGCAATCCGATTTTCTCTTTCAAGGCAGGAAGAAACGAAGGAGCAGAAACTTTAATGTTGTAAGACCCGGGCAGCAAACTAGTGACAGAGTAGAAACCGTTCTCGTCCGTAAACACTCGCAGAGTGTCTACAGCGGAACCGAGCACTTCTACCAGCGCTCCCATCTGGGGAACGCCATTGCTGCTGCGAACATATCCTGAAATTGAGCCTTGCTTGCTAGAGGAGAGACTTGCGGAAATTAAGCCCGGAGCCGAAGCTCCTTCGCCAGCCCACACCGGAAGCGCCAGGCCGAACGCCAGC
>JAOAPF010000041.1 GCA_025462755.1 Edaphobacter sp. | reverse complement strand
GTTGCTGTTGCTGTTGCTGTTGCCTTTTAGTTGTCATCCTTCGCCGCAGGCGGAGGACCTGCTTTGGCCGTTGCTTTTGCCGTTGCCATGCTACCCTCCCTCATGCGTTTCGAAGACCACCAGTATTACGTCTACATCCTCGCCAGCCGCTCTCGCACTCTTTACATTGGTGTCACGAACAATCTTCGCCGCCGCGTCCTCGAACACAGCGAAGGGACAGCAAACAGCTTCACAGCAAAATACAAAATCCACCGCCTCGTCTATTACGAACACTTCCAGCACATCAACAACGCCATAGCCCGCGAGAAATACCTGAAGCACTTCACCCGTCAGGAAAAAATCACACTCATCGAAGCCAACAACTCAACCTGGGAAGACCTCGCCGCCGATCCCCATTCACGATGAGACCGCATCTGCTTCACCGCATATACGGCGCAATGTTACTGTCAATCGTTTCGAACTCATCTCTCGATAACGGCAAGCCTCGATAAGCTCGCAACGCCTGTTCTGGATTAAACCAGCACCGAGAACCTGGGTCGCTGCTGTGGCGGACAACATGGATCAGATCAAGAACCGCCGGCGGGGCCAGGAAGTATCATCGGTCAGGGAGCAGGAGCCGTGACGACGCGTCAACCCAAGGTTCACACTCAACTCGGTCGAACTGCGTTCCAGATCTTTTCCGCAAATGATCGGATGAACCAGGTTCTTATCGAACATCTTGACCCCGCCGCCTGGAGAGCGAAATCGCCAGGCAAACCGCCCGGCAACGCCCGCACTCCCGGCAGAACACGAAGTATCGCGGCGATCTTCACGCACATGCACAATGTCCGCTCCAAGTGGGTCAGGCTTACCGCTCCACACCTCAAGGTTCCCACCCAGCTCAACCGCGCCCACTGCACACCGCTGCAGGCCCGTGCCGGATTGGCCGAGAGCGCCGCTCGCTGCGCGGAGATGCTCGCTGAAGCCTTGGACGGTGGCGGCAGCATCGAGAAGTTTCGCAGAGACGGCTGGGCTCCGCCTTGGCCGGTTGGCCTGGAGATGCTGTGCTACATGCTCTCTCACGAAGCCCACCATCGCGGGCAGGTCTGTATGCTCGCGCATCAACTCGGATTCCCGCTCCCGAACAAAGTAATGAGCGGGATCTGGAATTGGGAAAAGCTCTGGAAAGAGTGCGGTTCGTCTCGCGGCCCCGGCTACGACTCATAGAGGTGGTTGAACGAACACACGCCTCATCCTCACCGGCTTTTGTCGCGCATCGGAAAAGTATTAAACTAGGGGTATGTCGAAGGCGCCCACCCCGAAAACCAAAGCGCTGCGCTGCCCCACTTGCCGCACGCTGGTCCTCAAACAGAACGAAGACTTCCCCTTCTGCTCCGACCGCTGCCGCCGCATCGACCTCGGCAAATGGGCCAGCGGCGACTATAAAATCACCACCCCAATCCAGGACCCGGATCTCCTCGAAGAGCTCGCCCGCTCCAACAAACACAACCGCCAGAACGACGACGATTAGACCCCAAGCTGTTCAAAACAAAACCCAAATCCGCGAGCCGCTCCCAACATTCCAACTTCAAGAAAAGCCAGTCCCACTACGAAGATAAACGGCCCAGAATCAGGACTTTGCCACCAAAACCACTCATTAAGTGCCCGAAACCGCCCGAGGTCCCAGCCTAACTACAGCCGAATGAAGACTTTGACACATTTCGGTGGAGGAGGGGGAGCCGAACCCCCTGTAAACTCTCAGTAAGCCTCCGCGCAACGACACCTTAATGGCAAACTCCAAAAACCAACTGCATCCACCCGCCGAAAAGAAGACCCTCTGGGCCTGGCTCGTCGGCACCTTCTTCGGAGCAGGCCTCCTCAAACCCGGCCCCGGCACCTATGGCAGCATCGCCGCCGTCCTCCTCTGGTACGCCGCAGCCCACATCCTGCACCCCGCCCCCGCCGCACTAGCCATCGGCACAGCCATAGCCGCCATCATCGCCACCCTCATCGGCATCCCCGCCGCCACCATCGTAGCCCGCGAATCCGGCCGCGAAGACCCCGGCCACGTCGTCATCGACGAGGTCGCCGGCCAGCTCATTGCCCTCATCGCCATCCCCGCCGACTGGCGCCACGCTGCCCTCTCCCTCCTCCTTTTCCGCCTCTTCGACATCTTCAAGCCGCCACCCATCCGCCGGCTCGAACGTCTCCCCGCCGGCACTGGCATCATGCTCGACGACGTAGCTGCCGGTCTCTTCGCCCTCTTGTTCGCTCAATTAGCCCACATTTGGTTTTAACTCGCGCCCGGCGGATGGATGGCCTCCAGCTCCGGAAGCAGAACGACGCTTTCCTGCTCATTTGGATCAGTACGCGCAATAACTGCCACCACCGGCTCGGTCATGCTGGGATTGTAAGGAAGATGAGGAATGTCAGCGGGAATGTAGAAAAAATCCCCAGGCTTGACGATGGAATGGTGTTCCAGACGCTCTCCGTGCCACACGTGCCCCTCGCCACTTATGGCATAGATTGCCGTCTCGTGAGTAGCGTGTTTATGCGCCTTTGCGCGTCCTTGCGGCGGGATGCTAAGAAGCTGCATATGGATCGCTTGTGCGCCAACCGACTCCGCCGACACGCCGACGGCGTATTGCAGACCTTGTTTCCCGGTGAACGGCTCTCCGGCACGCCGTAACCTGCAGGAGGGAAGCGTAGTTTCCGACGTTGGAACGTTCATTGAAGTTCTCCTCGTAAGGGATGGCAAACAATCTACAAGGAGGATACCCCGCCGGTGACCCGGCACCAATGGATTTGCACTCCCATCCACACCCGTCTACGCTAATCCCAACATGACCACGCTCCGCTCTCTCCTGACCCCCGATAAGCCCGACACTCCGGCCCCGCATCTCGACCGCCTCACCCCCATCGCTGCCATGCCCGGCGGAGAGATCGATGTGCATGGCCAGCATCTCGACTCCCAGGGCGCACACATTCCCCGCGCCACCATCGGCGACATCGCCGCCCCCATCACCCTCAGCCGGCCCACCCGCGCCTCCATCCATGTCCCCGAAGGCACCATCACCGGTAACCTCATCCTCCACCGCAGCGCCACCGAGAGCAATCCCCTCCACCTCCGCGTCGCCGTCCCCATGGCCGAAAATCTCCACCCCGTCGCCAACCCCGCAGTCGATGCGAACGGCAACGTCTACGCCACCGTCTCCGGAGAGCGCGGCCAGGCCGTACCCGTCTCCATCTTTCAAATCCAGCGCGACTTCCAGATCCGCCCCTTCGTCCGCGACATCCTCAACGCCACCGGCCTCGCCTTCGACCCCGACGGTTATCTCTATGCCAGCTCCCGCGCCGAAGGAACTGTCTATCGCATCTCGCCCGACGGAGCCGTCTCCACCTACGCCGAGGGCATGGGCATCGCCACCGGCATCGCCTTCGACCGCGACGGCAACCTCTTCGTCGGCGACCGCTCCGGCACCATCTTCAAGATCAGCCGCGCCAGCTCCGGCAGCGCCGCAGGCGAGATCTTCGTCTACGCCACTCTTGAACCCTCCATCGCTGCCTATCACCTGGCCTTCAACGACGCTGGCACACTCTTCGTCACCGGCCCCACCACCTCCTCCAATCAGGCGATCCACGCCATCGACCGGGACGGCAACACCACCGTTTTTTACCAGGGATTGGGCCGAGCTCAGGGCCTCGCCTTCGACGTCAACAACAACCTCTACGTCGCCGCCAGCCTGCGTGGCCAGCGCGGCATCATCCGCATAACTCCCCGCCACGAAGCGACTCTCACCGTCTCCGGCAATAACCTCATCGGCCTCGCCTTCCTCGAAGATGGGAACGCCACCCTCGCCACTCACGACGCCCTCTACCACGTAGCTCTCGACATCCAGGGCCGCAGGCTCACCTAACGCACATGGCGGCGAAACACGCTTAATGTCATCCATGATCGACGGACGCCCATGAATTCTGTCGCGATATAGTGTCCCTTTACGTAAAATCGTCTGCGCCGGCTATCGAGCTCGGGCACGATCCTATCAGGAGTACGACGCAACGCGAGGGAAGATACTGTGGAACCGAGGCTCTATAGCAGACTTTTGCTCCGTCTCCTTGCGTTGCCACTTGCAGCCCTCACTGTTTTAGCGCTGATCCTCGGCTACGGCTTGCAACGCATTCAGGAGAGCGCTAGCGCGGTCGATCGTGCCGACGTCGTCATCCTTCACACCAACCGCCTGCTCAAATTGGTGGTCGACGAAGAGACCAGCCTGCGCGGTTTCCTGTTGTCTGGCAATCCCGTCTTCCTTCAGCCGCTGCATGAGGCCGATCGACAGATCGAGCCCGAGTTCAACACCTTGTTCACCATGGTTCACCGTCCCGACCAGGTGGCACGACTGCAGCGTCTTCAAACCACCCATCAGCAGTGGGAGCAGCGGGCATATCAGGAGATCCATTCACCTTCTCCCGACGTATCTGCCATGCAGCAGCATATGCTCCAGCGGAAGCAGGACATGGACAGCCTGCGCGCCCAGATGGATGAGTTTTTGAATATCGTCGCCGGACGCCGCGCCGAGAACTTTGCGGCTGACATCGAAGTCAACCAATATGCCAGGACCGGACTTGTCCTGCTAGTCGCTCTCGCCGCAGCGATACTCACATTGGAAACGCGCAGAATCTTCTACAAGCTGACCTCTGCCCACGATCGTCAGATTCGTGAGGTCGAACTGCGACGCGCGGAGACTTTCGTTCGCGAGCAGTGGCTGAACACCACACTTCGCAGCATCGGCGACGCTGTCATCGCGTGCGACATTGACGGCAACGTCGAATTCATGAACCTGGTCGCCGAGCGGCTCACCGGCTGGACCGAGGCCCAGGCCAAAGGCAAATCTCTCCACGAGATCTTTCGCATCTTCAACCAGGACACACGAGCAGCCGTTGAAAACCCCGTCGAGAAAGTTCGCCGCCTCGGCACGGTCGTCGGTCTGGCCAACCATACCTTCCTCATCGCCAGGGATGGCACGGAAGTCTACATCGACGACAGCGGGGCGCCCATCTGCGACGGGTCCGGCAGGATGATCGGCATCGTCCTCATCTTCCGCGACATCACCGAACGCCGCATGTCCGAAGGCGCGCTGATGCGTGCCGAAAAACTGGCGGCTGCCGGACGCCTCGCCGCGTCCGTCGCCCACGAGGTCAATAATCCGCTAGAAGGCCTCACAAACCTAGTATTCATCGCCCTACATTCCAACGACCTCGATGAGATTCATCATCTCCTCGCGCAGGCCGAGAGCGAACTCGGTCGCATCGCCCATATCACCCGGCAGTCTCTTGGGTTTTATCGCGAAACATCCACTCCCACTCATTTCAAGCCGGCTACCATCATTCGCGAAGTCACTGACTTCTACACCTCTCGCGCGCGCAACCTGGGAGTCTCTTTCGTCGTCAATGCCAAGACTGAAAGAGAAGTGTTGGGATCGGCCGGGGAGCTTCGTCAGATCCTCTCCAACCTGCTCGCGAACAGTCTCGATGCCTGCGTGAGTGGATCGATTATCCGCATCGAGGCAAGCTCTGCAGTTGACCCGTGCGATTTCTCCCGCCAAGGCGTTCGCATAACGATCGCGGATACTGGTTCCGGCATTCCCGCGAAAAATCTCGAAAGCATCTTCGAACCCTTCTTCACCACAAAAAGGGATACCGGCACAGGTCTCGGCCTATGGGTATCCCGCGAACTCGTGGAGAAGCACGGCGGGACCCTGCGCGTCCGCTCCCGCACCTCCGATCCGTTCTGCGGCACGGTCTTTTCCATCTTTCTCCCAAGCCAGGGAAAGTTCCAGGCGATCGATTCCTTCTCCACAAACGATCACGCCAGACCTGACGGCGTCTTGTAAGGCGGCCTTTCAGAAACGTCCAAACCTAACGCAGTCCGCCCATGCCGAACATTCCCTGCGCCATCTGAATGGAATGAACATCGACGACAGCCTGCGCCTGCCGGATCCGGCGTTCCACGACATTAGCAGCTTCTACCTGCTTGTTCTCTCGCAGAAATTCCGCATAAAAACTTAGAGCTCTGAGGTAGGCCGGATGCCCCCAGCCAAGTTGAGCGTTCAACTCCGTCGTTCCCCGTTCCAGATACTCCCCTCCCCAGGTCATATTGCCGGTTTTCCAATATGCGTAGCCCAGAAGAAAGTTGCCCAAGCCAACGGGAAAGTCCTCCGGGAGCAACACAGCCTTCGCCTCATCGAGAGCCGTCTTCAAAAGCGGAATAGCCGATGGACAATTCTTGAGGTTGCAAAGCGCCTCAGCGAGGGTGAACCGTGCGGTTACTCTGTCGAGAACATTGGATCGCCCGTTCTTAACGAATTCAGCCTCAGCCTGCCGTGCAAAATCTCTCGCCTTCTCATACTTCTGCTGCGCCAGGTAGAGTATCGCGAGATCGTCCCAGCTACGCGCTATCAGCAATGGGTCTCCGATGTCCTGCCTGATTGTCATTGCTTCCTGCTCCTCCCTCTCACTCTCCCGAAGCTTCCCCATCATTACGTGCAGGCTGGCCAGCTGGTTGATCGCCGTCGCCAGATCCGCAGATGGCCCAGGAGGATGCCGCAACAGCGCGACTGCGTGGTCCAGCGCCGCCTCAGACCGAGGCCACTGTGCCGCGTTCTGGCACCACATACCAAGTTGGAGGTAGGCCTTGCTGAGCGCGACGTTGGTTGCATGCGCAGCCTCCGCCTGCCGCACTGCGGCCTCTTCCATCGCAACCCGGCGGATAAGTTTTTGCCTGTATGCATCAGCCGCGTTTGCAGTAACACGCGTCGGCGGCTCGGCCTCGTCGACACCTCGCGGCATCTGTTGACCTGGGGCAAAGTGCGAGAACAACAAGACGAGAATGGGACTTGCAACAAGACGAACCTTCATCACGACCTCCTGTGTTTCTCGGTAAAGCGCGCAATCAAGGGGCGCGCTGAAGACAGGGGTTTCCTTTCGCGTTCTGCGACGTGAAGATTCCCTCACGCCCAGAACACGCCGAAATTCATTGCAAAAGGCGTCACGTCGACAAAGACACATCAAAGAGAGAGCGCGACCGAACGCCATCCCATCAGGTACCGGAAAATATATACGAATAGTTTCGTATTAATCAACGAATATTTTCGTAGATACGCCTCCTTCTTCTCTCATTCCTCACGCATCGTCAAAGAGCAATGGCGTGACTGAAGTGGGCTCTCTTTCGCAGAATGGTTGATTCATGCCGTTCCAGCCTTTTTATTTGCCCGATTAGACAAGGGGCCTCGTTCCCGGTTAGGAAAAAAGCAAAAAAAATCTTCTTTGTAAGACTGCTCGGCCTCTAGTGGCTTCGTTAGTCCACATCTTGTCCCGAAATGCTGCCTTCGCTAATACAACGGATCAGGGCCGGCAACGGATAACAGAATGGCCGCAGCCACTATCATCAAAGCAGGGACTTCGCCTTTGATCGCAACGGGGCTCAACTCATCGGGCAATTTGCGTTGGAATCGCGAACAAGACAACATCGAACATTTGATTCGACCGAACAAGGAAGGGCCTACAAGACAAGACATGATCGCAGAAATCATAGCCGCCGGCTCCGAGATGCTTACCCCCTTCCGCCAGGACACCAACTCCCTCTACCTCACCGACGGCCTCAACGACCTCGGCGTCCAGGTCGCCTTCAAAACCATCGTCGGCGACAACCTCGCGCACCTCACCAGCGCTGCCCTCATTGCCCTCTCGCGCGCCGACATCGTCATCTTCTCCGGCGGCCTCGGCCCCACCGAGGACGACCTCACCCGCGAGGCTATCGCCGCCGCGCTCGGCATTGAGCTCCACTCCGACAACGCCATCCTCGCCGCACTCTACAAACGTTTCGCCGCGCGCCAGATGGTTATGCCATCGAACAACGCTAAGCAGGCCGACGTCCTCGACGGCGCTATCGTCCTCGAAAATCAAAACGGCAGCGCTCCCGCGCAATTTATCGACACGACTGTGCTGGACACTAACGGCAAACCCGTTCGTAAAATCGTCATCCTTCTACCCGGCCCGCCAAAAGAACTCAAACCCCTCTTCGACACCCAGGTCAAGTCGCGCCTCGCTGCCTCCCTTCCCCTCCGCCACCTCGCCAGGCGCACGCTCCGTATGGCCCTCATCCCCGAATCGCACGTCGACGCGCGCACCGCTCCCATCTACCAGAAGTACACCGATGTCGAGACCACCATCCTCGCCGGCGCAGGGGAAATCCAACTCCACTTCCTCTGCGCTAAACCGACGTTGGCCGAAGCCCAGGCGCGCGTTGACGAACTCGCCGAAAAGATCGAAGCCGAGATGGACGACGCCATCTTCTCCTCACACGGGGAATCCCTCGAAGAGGTCGTGCTCCTCAATCTTGGCCTCCGCAATCTCACCCTTGCCACCGCCGAGAGCTGCACCGGAGGTCTCCTCGCCCAACGCCTCACCGCCATCCCTGGCAGCTCACGCTACTTCCTCGGCGGCGCGGTCGTCTACAGCGACGCGCTCAAAACCACCTTCGCCGATGTGCCCCCCGAACTCGTTGCGAACAAAGGCCCCGTCTCGCCCGAAGTCGCCCGCTCCCTCGCAGAAGGCATCCGCAACCGCGCCGGCGCATCACTCGGCATCTCCATCACCGGCATCGCCGGCCCGGGACCCGGTTCTCCCGGACCCGACGCCGACAAACCAATCGGTCTCGTCTACATCGCTCTCGCCGACGCCCAGCACACCCTGGTCAAAGAGTTCAACCTACCCGGAGATCGCGAACGAATCCGCTGGTGGGCCAGCCAGCACGCCCTCGAACTCATCCGTCACCACCTGCTTTAGGCAATCGCCACCGCAATACCTCGGGGCTCTTCGGAGTTCAGCGTAGGGCTTTAGCCCCGACTTTCTCTTCATAATCCGAAACTCGTATCCGGGTCACTTCGTCAGAATGAGACAGCGAAGTAGCGTTATAACTCTTCACCTTACAGTTGCTAAACTCATCGCAGACGACATGAACCCTTGGCTCCTCTCCATTCCGCTGGCCTATCTGCTGGGTTCAATCCCCTTCGGCTACCTTCTCGTCAAAATCTTCCGCAAGCAGGACATACGCGCCACCGGCAGCGGCAACATCGGCGCAACGAACGTCGTGCGCTCCGGAGCAAAAGGCCTCGGCATCGCCACACTTCTTCTCGATTGCGGCAAGGCCTTTCTCGCCGTGAAGATTGCCCAGCATATCGCCCCCGACAACTACGACCTGGCCGTAGTCGCCGCCGTAGCCGCTATCCTCGGGCACGTATTTCCCATCTGGCTCAACTTTCGCGGCGGCAAAGGCGTCGCCAGCGCGCTCGGCGTCTTTCTCGCCCTGTCTCCCGCCGCCGCAGGATGCACCTTCGCCATCTTCCTCGTCATTTTTCTCATCACCCGTTACGTCTCGCTCGCCTCCATCATCGGCTCGGCCTTCTTTCCGTTCTTCGGTCTATACTTCGTGCCTTACCGTACTCCCCTCGTTATCGCCGGCTTCCTCTTCATTCCCCTCCTGATCATCATCAAGCACCGCGAAAACGTCCGCCGCCTCCTCGCCGGGACCGAAAATCGTTTCGGCAAAAAAAAGGCGGCCGCATGAGCCGCATCGCTATCCTGGGCGCCGGAGCATGGGGCACCGCGCTCGCCCTCTCACTCGCACGCCGCGGCGGGCACGAGCTCTGCCTCTGGTCCCACTCCGCCGTCCTCGCCGAGCAGCTCGCCGACGCAGGCGAAAACCTTCCCTACCTCCCCGGATTCACTCTGCCCGTCGACATCCAGATCACCTCTCACCTCCCAAGCGCTATCTTCGAAGCAGACATTCTCCTGTGCGTCACACCATCACAGCATCTGCGCGGCATCATCAGTCACATCGCCCCGCTGCTTACCAGAAACCAGATCATCCTTAGCGCCACCAAAGGTATCGAGGAGACCACCTTCCTCCGCATGTCACAGGTCGTCGGCGCCGTCGCAAACAATCCCTTCGCCGTCCTCAGCGGCCCATCCTTCGCGCAGGAGGTCGCCGCCGGCATGCCCACTGCCGTCGTCGCCGCCTCCACATCCCCGCAGGTCGCCCAGACCATCCAGCGCGATTTCACTTCTCCCACCCTTCGCGTCTACACCAACGACGACGTCCCTGGCGTAGAACTCGGCGGCGCCATGAAGAACGTCGTCGCCCTTGCCGCCGGGGTCGCCAACGGCCTTAATCTCGGCCACAACTCCTCCGCCGCGCTCATCACGCGCGGTATCGCCGAGATGACTCGTCTAGCCATAGCCTGCGGAGGCCGCCGCCAGACCCTTGCCGGCCTCTCCGGCGTCGGCGACCTCGTCCTCACCTGCACCGGCTCTCTCTCGCGCAACCGCGCCGTCGGCATCGAACTCGGACGCGGACGCCAGCTGCCCGACATCATCGCCGGCCTCAATGGCAAAGTAGCTGAAGGTGTTGGCAGCACTGCCGCGGCCCTCGGCCTGGCCGCGCGTTACGCTGTCGAGATGCCCATCACGGAACAGGTGGACGCCATCCTCCACCACAACAAGAGCCCGAGAGAAGCCATCCGCGAACTCATGTCCCGCCCCGGCCGCGACGAATAGCTCAAGCCGATTCCGCCGCAACGAATCCGCCATGACGAAAGCTCCGCCATCTAGCCACAAACGGTCGCGTCGGCATCCAATCAGTCCATGAAAGACCAGAAGCCCTCGCCGAGCGATCCCACGCCCCAACGACGCGTCGGAGACGTCGATATGCGACCCGTCATCATCGCCTTCTTTGTAACGGTATTGATCATCCTGGTCGCGGCCATCATCTTGCTCAAAACCCGGCAGACCAAGATCATCCCCAAGGCTACCGACCCGCACCCCACGACGCACATGACGCAGCCACACATCCAGGGGCCTGCTCAACTCAGCGCAGCCACCGCGGCGTAGCTCCTCTCTGCGCCAAATTATTTTCCGCAGGGCAGTGGCTCAGCGCATTTGCAAAGTAAGCTTGTGTGCATGCCCGAACACAAGCACGAACGCGATCACGAGCACGAACACATCCCGCCTCCTGATCTTCCCCGCCACAAAACTGTGATGGGCTTCCGTCCCCACATCTTCATCGGCGGCCTCGTCCTGATCGCAATCCTTCTTATCTACCTCCTTCTTCTGGTACGCCCCGGCATCTATTCGTCAGCGCCGGCAAAACCTGCCTCAACCTCGACGCCTTAACTAACCCTGGCCGCCAGCCGCACCCAGCGCACAGACCCGAGCATCCAAACTCTATGAAGATTCTTGTCGTTGGTGCCGGCGCAGTCGGCGGCTACTTTGGAGCTCGTCTCGCACAGGCCGGACGCGATGTCACCTTTCTCGTCAGGCCCTCTCGCGCACAGCAACTACGCAGCGAGGGCCTGCGCATCATCAGCCCCCACGGAGACCTCACCCTCCAACCCAAAACCATCACCGCTAAAGAACTCGATAGCCCCTTCGACATCATCTTCCTCAGCGTGAAAGCCTTCGCCCTCGATCAGGCGATGGACGACATAGCCCCCGCAGTCGGCCCCGACACCATGATCTACCCGGTCCTCAACGGCATGCGCCACATCGACACTCTCATCCACCGCTTTGGCGAACTCCCTGTCCTCGGCGGCGTCTGCATGGTCTCCACCGACCTCGACGAACAAGGACGCATCGTCCAGATCACTCCTATTCAGAAGCTCACCTACGGTGAACT
>JAOAPF010000040.1 GCA_025462755.1 Edaphobacter sp. | reverse complement strand
TTATGTTAACCATTTACGCAACACTTGAGATCAAATATCCCCGCCGAAGGCTCATTCGTCTCAAAGACACCGACAAGACCATCATCGATCTCCGCAACTCCATGAATTAACGGGGCAACCCGCTCCCGATGGGTGAACGGCTTACTGTGCCGGGCAAGATGCCGCCCGTCGAAGCCTCGCGGGGCAACTGGATGCCCGAAGATTCCTCCGATCCGAATGAAAATAAATATCTTACGTTACTTTCGTGCATCTTTCCGGTCATATCGGGTCAACCCCCCCAGCCGATATAGTCACCCTGGAGTAACGGAGACGTCCCCTAGGCGCCGCCAGGCTCTGCAATCACAAGGGTTACCCAATTGCCTTGGCAAGGGAAGGAATTCGCATGGTTCAGACTTCAGCCTCTTTTCGGCGCGGCGCGCAGGACGCCGACGGATCGATCTCGCTGTCGGAGATCATCTCGGCGCTCTCTTACGCGTTGGACCTGACCGAAGGGGCGGTGCATGGGCACGCAATGCGCAGCTGTTTGATCGGCATGCGCATCGCCCAGGAGGCAAAGCTTCCGTCCGACCAGACCAGCGGCCTCTACTTTGCGCTCCTGCTCAAAGACATTGGCTGCAGCAGCAATGCGAGCCGCCTTTCTCAGATCGTCGGTGCAGACGACCGCGCCATGAAGGCCGGGATCAGATTCGAAGACTGGAGCAATCCGCATCAGCCGAACCTTTCAATCCTGAAGCTGCTTTGGAAGAATGTTCTTCCGCGCGCCGGAGCCGCGGCAAAGGTCGCCAAAATTCTTCATTTCGGTCTCACGCAGCACAGGAACAATCAGGAGATGCTCGGTCTCCGCAGCGACCGCGGCGCCGACATCATTACCAAACTCGGAATGGGCGAGTTCGCCGCCGAAGCCGTCCGCAGCCTGGATGAGCACTGGGATGGCAGCGGCTATCCCGACAGCATGAAGGGGGAGCAAATTCCGCTTCTTGCCCGCATCTGTGCCGTGGCGCAGCATCTTGATATCTTCTCCGCCGGCCGCGGCACCCAGAACGCTATCGACACGCTTGAGGAACGCAGCGGCACATGGTTCGATCCCCAGCTTGTTCGCATTGCGCTCTCGCTCCATAGGCGCGGCACGCTTTGGACGAACTGTTCTCCAGGCGATCGCGAGGAAGACACGAGGCAGGCAGTCCTTGACCTCGATACGGGCACAAGACATAAGCTGGAGCCGGGCCAGGTCGATCAGATATGCGAGGCCTTCGCCGATGTCGTCGACGCAAAGTCCCACTTCACCTTCCGCCACTCCGTAGGTGTTGCGGACGCGGCGCTCGGGATTGCCGAGACGATGGGATTGCCGGCCGACCGTGTGCAGCTGGTGCGCCGCGCCGCCTTGCTGCATGACATTGGAAAGCTCGGCGTCTCCAACGCCATTCTCGATAAACGATCTGTGTTGAACGCCAGCGAATGGGAGGCTGTCCACCAGCATCCCAGAATCACGCGCCTGATTCTCGTGCGCGTCCGCTCCTTCCGGGAGATGGCCGTCATCGCGGGCGAGCACCACGAAAAGCTGGACGGCTCCGGCTATCCCGACCGGCTCACAGCGCGTGATCTCTCTCGGGAATCCCGCATCATTGCCGTTGCCGACGTGTTTGGAGCGTTGACCGAGGATCGTCCGTATCGCGCCGGCCTCAATTTGCAAGACACGCTATCGATCATGAGGAAGTTTGCCCCCCATCAACTCGATCGGGACTGCTTTGATGCGTTGGTCTGCTGGGCCTCGAAGGGGCACCATCCGGCGTTTTCCCCTGCAGTGCACAGCGCGGCCCCTGTGCTGGACTACGCCATGTAGCTTGCAATCGGAGGCGAGGCGAACGGGAAAAGTCTTAGCAAAAAGTGGCCGAGCGTATCGGCCACTCTTTCGTTTGTGATGGATTACTTGCCGGTGTAGATAACGTGCCAGACCGTCTTCGTTCCGTCATCCGTGACGAACAACGACCCATCCTGGCCCAGCGTTACGCCGACAGGCCGGCCCCACACCTTGCCGTCCGGTGTGACGAAGCCCGTGAGGAAGTCTTCATATTCCCCCGTTGCGTGGCCGTCCCGCATGGGGACGCGGATGACCTCATAACCGGAGCGATGGGCGCGGTTCCATGAGCCATGTTCGGCCGCGAAGGCGTCGCCGGTGTATTCGGCGGGGAACTGCTTGCCGGTATAGAAGAGCATCTCGAGCGACGCAAAGTGCGGCTGCAGGATAACGTCAGGGGTGATGACCTTGTTCTTCAGCTCGGGGTGCGTCCCCATCAGGCGTGGATCCTGATGCCCGCCCATGTAGTACCACGGCCAGCCGTAGAAGCCGTCTTCCTTCACGCTGGTGATGTAGTCGGGGACGAGGTTGTCGCCCAGGTTGTCGCGCTCGTTGACCGAGCACCAGAGCTGGCCGGTGGTTGGATTGATCGCCTCGCCCACACAGTTGCGAATGCCATAGGCGTACACCTTCAGAAACTTGCCCTCTGGAGTGAACTGAAGTACGTCCGCGCGGTGAA
>JAOAPF010000546.1 GCA_025462755.1 Edaphobacter sp. | reverse complement strand
GAAGTGGATGGACTCGGGGGCGGCGTAGCGGCGGCCGATTTCGAGGGACTCGTTGATGATGATGGCGGCGGGGGTGTTGGGGTAGCCGATCATCTCGGCGACGGCGGCGCGGATGAGATTGCGGTCGACGACGGCCATGCGCTCGATGCGCCAGTTCTGTGCGTGCGATTCGATGAGGGCGTCGATCTCTTCCTGGCGCGTGATGGCGATGCGATGGAGGTCTTCGGCGAAGCCTCGGGTGTCGGGGTCGACCTCTCCGACGGAGGCCCAGAAGAGCTTGCGGACTTCTTCGGGGGTTTGCTTGCCGAGGTCTCCCTGGAAGAGCATCTGCATGGTGAGTTCGCGGGATTTGCGGCGGGTGCCCATTATTTGGAGCTCCCGGAGCTTTTCGGAGTGAACGAAGAGGACCCGGGGCTAAAGCCCTCTTTTTCCGAAGCTGTATTCAGGGGGCTGAAGCCCCCTGCTAATCCCGAAAGACGGGCGGAGGGATCTACCGAAAGAGGGGCGGAGGAATCTCCCGAAAGACGGGCGGGGGAATCGACTGTACCCGCGGCCAGTTTTCTTTGGAGGGAGACCATTTCGATCGCGGCGGTGGCGGCTTCGAAGCCCTTGTTGCCGGCTTTGAGGCCGGCGCGGTCGAGGGCCTGTTCGAGGGTTTCGCAGGTGAGGACGCCGAAGGCGTGGGGGACGCCGGTCTCCTGCTGGGACTGGCCGATGCCGCGGGCGACTTCGTTGTAGATGGCTTCGTAGTGGGCGGTTTCGCCGCGGAGAAGGCAGCCGAGGGTGATGATGGCGTCGAATTTTTTGGATTCGGCTAGAGTGCGGGCGGCGGAGGGGACCTCCCATGCGCCGGGAACGCGGACGATTTCGATGTCCTGCTTTGCGGCTCCGCTGCGGTGAAGGGCGTCGAGGGAACCTTGCAGGAGACGGTCCGTGATGACGGTGTTCCAGCGCGTGGTGACGATGGCGAAGCGCATGTTGGCGGCGCCGAGGTCGCCTTCCACGGCAGCGGGCTGGTTGTGGAGGGGGTTTTCGGACTGCCAGAAGCCTAACTTTAACTCTGGCGTTAGTTGGACGGTGAACATGCGACTGTTCCAGTGGGTCAGCTCGGCTGGCGAGAGGAGAGTTGGGATTTCTTCGGTGCGGTAGTCGGCGAGGAGCCATTTTTCGACGAGGGCGCGTATGTGGTCGAGTTGCGTGACTTCGACGAGGAGGGGGGGCACGGCAGGGGGGCGGCCGGTGACGAATTCCAGATTACCGAGGGGAGCGAGAAAGGCGGCGCCACGGCCCTGGGCATCCTGCCAGCCTTTCCCCTGCTCGAATCCGAGAGCGGAAAAGAGGCTGGTGAGACGGTCGAATTCAGCGCCTGGCGCGCCAGCAGAGGCGACAGCACTGACAATCGTGATTCCCTTAATCATAGATTCGATTGTATCGTCTGGGAGTACAGAACGAGATTTGCTGTTGTTGCTTGCTGGACTGCGCTGCCGAGGGGAGAGACCTGTGAACTACGAGACGCTGTTGTGTGAAGTAAAGGACCAGGTAGGAAGAGTGACGCTGAACCGGCCGGAGGTTCTGCATGCTCTGAATGCCAAGGTGTTCAATGAGCTGGAACACGCGTTCGTGACGATGACGGGCGACGTGGCGGTGCGGGTGATTCTGCTGACCGGTGCGGGAGAGAAGGCTTTCGCGGCGGGAGCTGATATTAACGAACTGGCGCGTCTCGATGTTGCAACGGGAGAGGCGAAATCGCGGCGCGGGCAGGAGGTATTTCGAACCATTGAGACCTGCGGGAAGCCGGTGCTTGCGGCGATCAACGGATTTGCGCTGGGTGGAGGGTGCGAACTGGCGATGGCCTGTACGATCCGAGTGGCGAGCGAGACGGCAAAGCTGGGACAGCCGGAGGTGAAGCTGGGGTTGATTCCGGGATATGGCGGGACGCAGCGGCTGCCGCGTCTGGTGGGACAGTCGACGGCGCTGAAGCTGCTGCTGACGGGCGAGATCATTGGGGCGGCGGAGGCGCTGCGGATCGGGCTGGTGGATGAGGTGGTTCCGGCGAACCGGCTGATGGAGCGCTGCGAGGAGCTGGCTAAGACGATGGTGAGCATGGCTCCGCTGGCGATTGCAGGATGCATGGAGGCGGTGCGATGGGGCAGTGAGCTGGGGCTGGTGGCGGCGACCGATGTGGAGGCGGAGATCTTCGGGCGGCTGTGCGGCACGGCGGATAAGGCTGAGGGGACTAAGGCGTTTCTGGAAAAACGGGCTCCGGTTTGGGCGGGACGATGAGGAAGGCGCGATGAGGAAGGCGCGATGAGGAGAACATGGGCTGATTCGCGGGATTTTGGCTTCTGAAGCGGTAGAAGCCTTGATATGCTGGTGTTCGTGCCTAGATATTTGCTGCTCCCCGCCCTTTTGATTCCTGTCGCGTTCACCGGCTGCACGCGAACCGCTTCGCCCAATTTCGCCGAGACCAAGGCGGTTGCGGCACAAGAACGGCAGGAGATTAGCCTGGCGCGACAGCAGATGGAGCTGATTCCGCCGCCTTCGAAGACACGCTACATGGCGGTGAAGAGCCTGACGCTTTGGGAGAACCCATATGTGACGGTGCAGGGTGGGATGGTGACACTGCATGTGGTGCAGGCGGATGCGAATACGAGTCCGCTTGGCGTGGGCGGGATGCTGCGTCCGGTCGGGGCGCGACGGCAGGACTTGAATGTACGGGTGAGCGACTTGCCGACAGCGTTGAATGCGGTTCCGCAGAACTTCTGGCCCTATGGGCGGGTGGTTGCGGTGGAAGAGGCGCATGAGGTTCCCGTGAGCGCGCGGCCGCAGGTTCGGCGAAATGTGGAGACGGTGATCAAGACGCTGAATGATCTGGGTGTGGTGGTGTATGAGTGGAGCGATAGCGGGCGGAGTTGATTTCTTACAGGCGTGT
>JAOAPF010000511.1 GCA_025462755.1 Edaphobacter sp. | reverse complement strand
GCAAAGAATTCGCTTAGCGGAGCCGCAGGAATTCCCAAGCGCCCAGCCTCTGCCGAACGCAAGAACGACTCATGAAAGACCTTACCCGCATACTTCACCGAACAGCGTTCAAAGCCGTCATTCAAAGCACCAACGACAACAGGCTCCCAGAAGTGACGAATGGCGCGCTCGGTCTGTCCGGTGCGCTTCAGCCAGTCCGCAAAGCTTTCCGTATCCGCGGCGGGATACCCCCGCAAAAACCTCCCAAGTCCCGCAGCAATCCCAACCTTGTCGCGCACGCTCAACATAGGAGTGCGCAAAAAACTTATTGCCTGATGCGCGGGAGCAGGCAAGCTTCCCGAGCGCATCAGACTTCGTCGTCCACCCGGCTCGAGGAACGTCAGCTCGTCATACCATCGAATCGCATCCGCCATTCCAGCCTGCTGGCAGAGTTCGAGGATATTAGTGCAGCAGCCAAGCACAACATGCTGCGAGTCGATGGTCTCCTCCAGCGCCGGATGATCGTAGGAGTAAGCGCGGCCACCGATGTAAGGCCGCCGCTCCAGCAACGTGACGCTAGCGCCGGCACCAGCCAGTGAAACCGCAGCCGACAATCCCGCGACACCTCCGCCCATCACAACGACGTCACGATGTCCGGAATCCGTCATGACACCATCCGATTGCGCAGCGCCATCGCCGCACCCTGCGCCAGAATCAGCACCTTCGCCAATGTCGGAACGCTGACCCGCTCAGAGAAGACATCCCCATCGCGCGCATCAATTCGCTTCAGCAGACCACTGTAAATCCTCACCAGAACCCAGAGGGCCGCGCGGCTATCGGCATCAATCAGCGGAATCAAAGCCTCGCCAGCGTTGTAATACCTCCACGCATCTGCACCTAGAGTCCGCAGCATACCCCGCACATCAGTATTCAAAGGCGCGCCCTTTGCAATGCGCAGTAAATCCTCAGGCGCGACGCCAAACCGCTGGAGCATATCCAATGGCACATAGACTCGCTCGCGCTCCACATCCTCCTTCACGTCGCGAAGAATGTTGGTTAGCTGAAACGCAATTCCTGTCTCCTCGGCTAGCTTCTCCGCCCGCACGTCCGAGTAGCCAAAGATCCTGATACACACCAGCCCCACCACCGACGCCACAAGATAGCAATAGCGATAGAGATCATCGAATGTATCAAAAGTCTGCAGCCCACTCCCGGGCTCGGGGCGAGGCTCCAGATCCATGGTAGTTCCCTGCACCAGCTCTTCAAGCAGCGCATCGGGGATCGTAAACCGCTTTTGCGTATCGTTCAAAGCAATAAACACTGGATCGGGGGAGACTCCCATCTGACGAGCAGCGCGCCAGTTCTCTACCCACTGCTGCATCACCACTCTGCGCTGCTCAATAGGCATCGCCTCGTCATCGGCAATATCATCCGCACGGCGCATGAACGCATAGACCGCGCACATCCCATTTCGCTTATGATCGGGCAGCACGCGAAAGGCATAGTAAAAGTTCTTCGCTTCACGCTGCGCAATCTCGCGACAAACGGCGTAGGCTTCTGCAGTGGTCAACGGGCCGTCCCCGAGCGCATCTTACCGATCAACGCACCCGCCAGAAGCAGCATCTTCTTCGCCTTCGATACCACCGGCCTCCCACGCAGCACGTCGAAGTCCTGCGCGGTGATGCCGTCCAGAATCGCCTCTCCGCCGTTGCGAAACAGGTCGAGCGTCACTGCCAGTTCCCTGTCGACGTGGCGGCTGACCGCGCCACCTTCGCGGAGCATTGCACGCGTTCGCACCACCAGGGACTCGATCATCGCTCCAAACTCCGGAGTGAACACGCGGCCCAGAATCTGCCCCTCATCGACCCCAAACCCCACCATCGCGTCGGCAGGAATGTAGCGCCGGCCACGCTCAGCATCCTCCACCACATCCTGCCAGAAGTTCGCCAGTTGCAGCGCCGTACAAACCTTGTCCGAAAGCAGACCCAGCGCCTCAGTCCGATACCCGCAAACCCACAGGACCAACCGCCCAACAGGATTCGCCGAATAGTGCGAGTACTCCAGCAGCTCATCCCAGCTGTCGTACTCTGTCTTCACCTGGTCCATACGAAACGCATGCAGCAGATCAGCAAACAACTCACGCGGCATATCACACTCGCGCACCGTCTCATGCAGAGCTACAAAGACCGGATGCATCGACCGCTCCGGCGTGTCGTAGCACTCATCCAGCATCGATCCCCATGCATCGAGCAGACGCATCGCCACGACCGGATCGGCGACCTCATCTCCCAGATCATCCGCCACTCTGCAGTACGCATAGATGCTATCGAAGTGCGGCCTCACCTTGCGCGGCAGAAACCACGTAGCAACATGAAAGTTCTCATAGTGCGATGATGCAAGCTCCCGGCACCACATCTGCGCCTCTTCAAGCGTAGGCCGATCCAACGGAGTCAAATACTCTGGCGGGGCGCCCAGCAGCGCATGCTGAGCAGCAGTTGTCTCGCTCACCGCGGCATCCCTTCTGGAAACACAGCGGTCTTGATCTCCCTTGAACCGCCATTTCTACTCATCATCCGAGCAAACACCGCCGGAACCTCGTCCAACCTGACGCGACCGGTAATGTACTCAGCGCACTTGAATCGGCCACTCCGCACCAGTTCAAAGGCGGTCTTGCAAGTTGCCGGCGTGTGATGAAAGCTAGCCTTCAGCGTGATGTCGCCGTAGTGCAGCCGGTTCGTATCGAGCGCCACCTTCGTCCCGCTCGGCGGCCCGCCGAAGAAGTTCACCACGCCACCCTTTCTTACCATATCGACTGCCCACTCCCAAGTAGCTGGCGTTGCCACAGCCTCAATCACAACATCCGCACCCCGCCGCTCCGGGGTCAGCGCCCGAGTGGCGCCTACCACATCATCCACCGCGCCAATCTGTACCACCTCGCTCGCACCAAACAACTTCGCCGCGACAGTCTGATCTTCGCGTTTCACCACGGCAATCACGTTCACGCCGGCCAGTTCGGCCACATGCATAAACATCAGTCCAATCGGCCCGGCCCCAATCACGACCATCGTGTCCCCAGCCTGCGCCCCGCTCTCTTCCAGTCCGCGTACGACACAGGCCAGCGGCTCAGTCAGCGCAGCATGTTCAAACGGCACCTCGCCAGGAATCAGCAGCGTATTCTTCTGAACGATCCGTGCCGGAATCCGAATAAACTCTGCATACGCCCCATTGTTGAACAGCAGGTCTTCGCATAGATTCTGCTGCCCATGCCGACAGAAAAAACAGACATCGCACGGCGCGGAGTTCAGCGCCACCACCCGGTCACCCGCCCGGAATGACATCACCCCATCACCAATCTCTGCAACCACCCCGGCCAGCTCGTGCCCAAAAGGCATCGGCGGCTTCAGCATCATGGCGTGATACCCCCGCCGATAGACCTTCAGATCTGTCCCGCACGTCAGCGCGGCGCCCACCCGCACAACAATCTCGCCCGCTTCCGGTCGCGGTACCAGTACGCGCTCCAGCCTCAGGTCTTCCTTGCCATACAGCACCGCTGCTGTCATTTCAGAGGTCATCCCTTCTATCTTCTCATTCCCATGGGTGGCTTCGCATCCTCGGCGGGCTACATTCGCGAAACATCATGCAATCTTCAGCTTCGCCTCTGCATCTGATACATTGAGCCTGACAGCCCATGCCCTTCGTTTCCCCAGAGGTCTTCGCCAAGCAGAAGATTGCCGCCATACAGGACTACTCCGTCCTATCCTGGCGCGCGATCGCGAATATCTTCTCCGGTCCCCGCTACTGGGCCGACATTTTTACCCAGATGGACTCCATTGGCGTCGGCTCCATGCCCATAGTCGTCCTGACAGGCTTCTTCACGGGCTGCGTTCTCGCACTCCAGTCTGCCACCTCGCTCCAGGAGTTCGGCTCCGTCAGCCTCACCGGCAACCTGGTTGCGCTCTCCATGGTCAAAGAACTGGGCCCCGTCCTCACCGGCCTCATGGTCTCCGGACGAAACGCCTCCGGAATGGCCTCCGAGCTGGGCTCCATGGAAGTGACCGAGCAGATCGACGCCATGCGTGCCCTAGGCACCGACCCCCTCCGAAAACTCGTCACCCCACGGCTCTACGCCACTGTCTTCATGCTCTTCTTCCTCACCATCATCGCGGATGCGGTTGGCATCGCGGGCGGCGCACTCGTCAGCGTTACGTTGATGGGCCTCAATGCCTCAGCCTACTTTCACAACTCCTACCGCGCGCTCGAATACGGCGACGTTGTGCAGGGACTCACGAAGCCGCTCTTCTCCGCATTCATCATCGCCACCGTAGGCTGCTACTTTGGCTTGAACACCAAGGGCGGCACCCAGGGCGTCGGCAAAGCCACCACCCAGGCCGTCGTGGTTTCGTCCGTCTTCATCATCATTGTCGACTTCATCGTCAGCCGCGCGATGATCGGCATCTTCGGCAGGTAACCCAGACATGCCCGAAGATCTCGCCAGCACCGGCATTCAACCGGACCAAGCCGCTCCACCCGCGACCGAGCCCGTCGTGGTCTTCGAAGATGTCTCCATTACCTTCGACGTAAAGCCGGTTTTGCAGAACATCTCCTTCGTCGTCCAGCGCGGCGAGACCCGTATCATCCTTGGCCCCTCCGGCGGCGGCAAATCCGTGCTTATGAAGCTGGCCAACGGCCTCATCCGCCCTGACGCTGGCACCATTCACATCTTTGGCGAAGACATCACCGCCATGAGTGAAACAGATCTTTATAAACTTCGGGCGCGCATTGGCATGGTCTTTCAGGAGTCGGCGCTCTTCGACTCGCTCTCTGTCGAAGACAACGTCGCCTTTCGTCTGCACGAAGAGCACGTCCCAGAAGAAGAGGCTCACGCCCGCGTCGTCGAAGCACTGAAATTCGTCGAACTCGAGCAAACCATCGACAAATTCCCGTCCGAGTTGTCCGGAGGAATGAAGCGCCGCGTGTCGATCGCCCGCGCCATCGTCTCCAATCCGGACCTGATCCTCTACGACTCACCCACCGGCGGGCTCGACCCCATCACCTCGACCACCATCATCGACCTGGTAATCAAGCAGCGCGATGTCACCCAAACCACCTCGCTGCTCATCACCCACCGCCTGCAGGACGCCTTCATGCTGGCCCGCAACCGCTTCAACCCTGCGACCGGCAAGGTCGAACTCATCCCCAACAACGGCATTGACGACAGCACAAAGTTCCTCGTTCTCAACGAGGGCAAGATCGTGTTCGACGGCAATACCCGCGAACTGGTCCACACCACCGACCCCTGGCTCAAGGAATTCATCTCCTGAACACGCTCAGCGCTTCCCCTTCTTCCATTCTTCATACGGAATCCGCGGCATAGTCAAGAAAGCATCCCTCGTCTTGACGTACGATCCCAGCCCGTTCATGCGGCCAATCGCATGCAGCTCCTCCGCCCGTACATACGGCCCCGCGGGATCCACAAACTTGTCTTCAATGTAGATAGCAACCACTCTTCCCAGGATGATCCGCGACCTGCCTATCTCCATTGTCGTAAACTCCCTGCACTCCAGCGCCGCATGAGCCTGCGCGATGCGAGGCACCTTCACCACCTGCGAGGGCGCCGTAGTCAGACCAGCCATCTCGAGTTCATCTACCTCAGACGGAAAATCCGTCGCACAAATATTCATCTGCCGCGCCAGATCCTCCGTCACCACATTCACTACAAACTCTCCGGTGCGTCGAATATTCCTCGCCGTGTCCTTAGGCACAAAGGGAGCGCCTCCAGGACGATTTGTAACCCCCATCCCAATGATCGGCGGATCGGTGCATAGATAGTTGTAGGAGCTGAAGGGCGCAGCATTCAACCGGCCATCTTCATTCATGCTCGTCACCAGCGCAATCGGCCGTGGCGCAACCAGCCCGATCAGCAACTGATACGTCTCGCGAGCTGTGGCTGTCTCCATATCAAACGTCATAGTTCGCCCCTGTCCTTACTAAGATCCCACTCGTACATAGCACCCGAATATAGCCCAGTATTCTCGAGCGTCCAGTTGCTACTTCGATCATCCGCTATTGAAACGGCAACGGAAAAGCCCCGGCTATCCACCGGGGCTTCCGTATCAAAGTACGATCAAACCGATAAACCATTTAGAAATAATGCATTACAAATCTCAGTGAGCCGCTGGCGGCGGTGGCAGCGTATAAATTACTTCCCCAGGCCGGGTATAGTGCAGTTCCTCCCGCGCCTGATGTTCGATCGCATTTGGATCACTCTGCAGCCGGCCAACGTGCCCCTTCAGCTGCTCGTTCTCCTTCTGCAGACTCCGCAACTGCAACTCGAGGCCCTGAGCATCCTGCCGCTTCTGCTGGTACGCCGTCAGCCCGTTTTGTCCGAAGATCACGTGGTAACCCATCGCCAGCGCCAGTACAGCAGCGGCTCCGGTCGCAACTTTGCGCCAGCCCACCTGGGCCCGCTCATACCAACGCATAAGGACCGAGGACGTCCGTACCTTATCTGCTGACGCATTGTTCGAACGAGCCATATAACCAGTACAAGGTTCGCACCCTCTGCAGTCAAGTGGAAAACCCATTTAGCGCGCAAGCGTACCAAGTTCGTACCTGCACCAGCCTTATTCACACCCGTGAAACCCAGGGATCAACCAAATTGGCTGCACGAAGCTGTGCACCTTGATATCCTTCTTATGGTCCATGCATATACTCTTTGCCATCTCGATCCTCTGCTTTCTTGTTCTTGTCTGGGCGGCGATTGCGATAGCTCGACACATCCAGGCCGATTCCAGTGACAAGGCAACATCACCAAAGCGCAACTAGCGCAAAAGGACCTGCTCTATGCAATCCGCTATCTCCTCCCAATCTGCCGTTGCCCGTCGCGAAGAACTGCTCCAGGACTCGCTGCCAGGGCGAGTCGTCCTGGTCGTCGCTGCGACAGCACTGGTCGCCGCATGCGCACACGTCTCGCTGCCGCTTCCGTTCACGCCCGTGCCACTGACACTCCAGAACTTCGCCGTCATCCTCGTCGGCATGGCGCTCGGGCCGGTCGCCGGATTCTCCGCAATGGTTCTCTATCTCGCCGAGGGCGCGATGGGCATGCCCGTCTTCAGCCCCCACGGCCCAGGAGGCGTCGCCCAACTGCTCGGCCCCACCGCCGGCTACCTCTTCTCCTATCCGCTGGCAGCGGCAGTCGCCGGCTGGGTAGTTCGCGCCATGCGTCCTGTAGCCTCTCGCTTCACCCGCGCTGTGATCGCAGGAGTCCTGGCCAACGTTGTGATCTTCACTCTCGCGGCCGGCTGGCTGGCTCACCTCCTGCATCTCAGCGCCTCCGTCGCATGGACTCTCGCTGTAGCGCCCTTCCTTCTGGGAGAGGCCATCAAGATCACCGCCGCCGCTGGCATCTTCAGCACACTACAGCGCTGGCAGCGCTCCTGAACCCTTTACCCTGAGGCCACCATCTTCTCTCTTCGGCCTGGTCTCTACCACCCGGCCGCGCACTCAACACCATTTGCTTCCCAAGGATCGTCGAATCATGACTGCTTCAAGCACCGCAATCAAAGAGATCAGTATCGCCCATAGCCCAGACTCGGACGACGCCTTTATGTTCTATGGTCTGGCTACGAACAAGGTGCGCGTCCCAGGCTTCAAGTTCACCCATACTCTCACCGACATCGAGACACTGAACCATCGCGCAATCAATGAAGCCTTCTACGACGTGACGGCGATCTCTTTCCACGCCTATCCTTACCTGCAGGACAACTACACCCTCATGTCCTGCGGCGGCAGCGTAGGCGAGGGCTACGGCCCAATGGTCGTCTCCAGCCGCAAGATCTTACGAAATGAGGTCAAGAAGCTCCGCATCGCAGTCCCCGGCACACTCACCACGGCGTACCTCGCCCTGAAGCTCTTCGCGCCCGACATCGAGACAACCGTCGTCCCCTTCGACAAGATCATCCCCGCCGTCGCCGCCGGCGAGTTCGAAGCCGGACTCATCATTCACGAGGGCCAACTGACCTACGCCAACGATGGCCTCGTCAAACTGCTCGACCTCGGCCAGTGGTGGCGCGAGACGACCGGCCTTCCCCTTCCTCTCGGCGGCAACGCTATCCGCCGCTCACTCGGTGCACAGACGATGTTGACCACAACCAACGCCCTGCGCGACAGCATCCAACATGCACTCGATAACCGCGACGCCGCCTTGGCTTACGCAATGCAATTCGCCCGCGACCTCGACACCACCCTAGCCAACCGCTTCGTGGGAATGTACGTCAACGATCGTACCCTCAACTATGGCGAAGACGGCAAAGACGCCATCCGGAAGCTGCTCGAAATGGGCTATGACCGCGGCATCATTCCCGTTCGCGCAAATGTGGATTTTGTTGGCTAACGAACCAGCTTGCAGAGCGATTTCCCTCTGCAAGCTGTGTTATCTTTAATAAGTCGATGGATTGCAGACAGGCTGGTTTCAAGGCGTGTCACAGCTCTCGACAGCCGCCTTTTCGCTTGAGAAGGAAAGCTTGGACGCGTAGCTCAGCTGGTAGAGCATTCGACTCTTAATCGACTGGTCGCAGGTTCGATCCCTGCCGCGTCCACCACTCAAACCTCTAATTCCAAATAACTTAGCCATTGAATACCGCGCACGCTAGGGAATCTCGACACGTATTTATCGTTGTGTATTACGGCGGTTATTGCCAACTGTTGGTCACACTATTGGTCACACTCATGAATGAGACTTCTACGGGATGGTGGTGCCGACCTGCAACCGCGCGAACCGGCCAAGCCGTCATGCACATCCACGGCGGATGGTTCAACTGGGGTCTGCACAAGCGTACCGCCATCTGGCAGGCCATCTCGCTGCCAGCGCGGGGGTAGCGGCATTCGTGCCTGACTACCGGCTAGCTCCGAAGCACCCATTTCCTGCTGCCGTAGAAGATGTCCAGGCTTGCTATGTCGGTTTGACTAAGCGAGGCTTCTCAAAGATCGCCATCACCGGTGACTCCGCTGGCGGCAACCTGGCGATTGGGCTGCTTGTGCGTCTTGCAACAAACAGTGCCGCTGGCAGCGAAGCGCTCGTCGGTGGAGTGGCCCTCTCGCCAGTGACCGATTTGGCTTTATCTGGCGAGAGCTGGTCGACACGCGCTGTTGCCGATCCATACTTCACCCAGCCACAAGCAGCCGAGCTGGTGCGTTCCTACTTTGCTGGACATGATCCGGAAGATCCGTTCGCCTCACCCGTTCACGCCGATCTAAAAGGCCTCGCTCCGATTCGTGTGCATGTCGGCGACGACGAGGTCTTGCTCGATGATTCGGTCCGCCTAGTCGAACGGGCTGTTGCGGCCGGAGTCGATGCTCGGCTCGACATATGGCAAGGGATGGTCCACGGACACCTGGGTGGCATAGGGCGCCTAGCAGCTTCCACCGAGACCCTTCAACTCATCGGGGAGTTTCTGATCAACCGGTTTGCCACGGCGGCAAATGAACGGTAAGCGGAATTGCTGACAGAAGACGATGTAGACCATATTGATCCCGATGGCCACTATTGGATCGTACGGACTTGCCGAGGCGTTCATCGCCTCGGCGACCGGGACAATACCCGGATCTCGTTACTAACGAGAAACGCGCCAGGATCCACAAATATTTGAGTTTCCGAGCGGCGGTCAAGACAGACGCGGGCACGGCTGCAGCAGACCACACTGACGAGAGTAAGGTGCGGTTTGCCCGTGATTCGCCCGGAGCTAGGCAAAGGATTCCCCTGCAGCGCAAACTACTTTGCTTTGTCCTTCGCGGCGACCACAATCCCGTATCCAAGATGGTTCGAGGCAATGGCTTCCTGGGCGGCCTTGGAGAATGCCTTGGCTTGGCTCAAATCCAAACCAGGAAGGTGGAGCTTTTTGAGGCCAATCATGATCTCGGCCATCAGAAGTTTGCTACGTATGCCCTGAACCATCTCCTGGAGGCAGTGGCTCCTCGGCTCCGCGTGGATGATGTGCAGTCCCGTGGCCGAAAGCCACTCAGCGTAACTTTGGAGGGGCTGGGCGTCCCCGATGCAGGCAATCCACGCGAGCAGTCCCTCCAGTGAAGGAAGGGACGTGCCGTCTTTGGTTATGTCGCTGATCCCGATCCGTCCTCCTGGTTTGAGGACGCGCTCGAACTCGGAAGCCGCTGTCTGCTTGCTGGGAAAGGTGCAGAAGGCGCATTCGCAGAGGATGGCGTCGAACGAGGCGGCATCGAACGGTAGCGCTTCGGCATCCGCAAGGCGAAACTCCACCAAGCGACTGAGACCACGTGCCGCGGCCGCAACGCTCGCGTCTAGAAAGTTCTGCTCGCTGAGATCGATACCGGTCACGCGGCAACCAAACTGCTCTGCGAGAAAGAGCGCGGTCGTCCCCTTTCCTGAGGCAACATCGAGGACGACGCTGGTCGGACTCAAGGACAGCAGCGATGCCAGCTCTTCCGTGAGGCGCAATCCTCCTGGATGAAAGCTTTCACCAAGGAGATATTTGGCTGCGTCACTACCGTACATGTTGGCGCAGCACTGCTTGATGCCTGCGGAGTCGTTTCGGATGGGTTCACTCATTGGAGGACGCCACCTCGATGGGGGTCAAAGGTGGATGCGGTTTTGCGGTCATGTCGAACTCAATCGGCTTGACAACAAAGGGCGTGTTCCCGTGCATTGAACGGCGGCGTTCCGGCTCCATCGCGTCCAACTGCGCCCGCGCCTGTTCGCGGTAGCCGATCGTATTATACGAGCAGAACGGGACCTGCTTACCTCCCGGCAGGAGGAACTCCTTGCAGCACTTCATAAGATTCTTCTGGTTGAAGGTCCACGGGTCCATGAAGTCCGTCAGCATAATCATCAGCATATTTTGAGCGATGTCACCGACAGTCAGGCTCTCGGGAAGACCGCAGGCCTGACACGAAACCGAGAATTGTTCCGCGGACTTCTGCGATCCTGAGACCGAAGACGACGACCAAAGCCCTTCCAGCGCCTTCTTGATCTCGAGGCTGAAGTCCGGCATGACCCGGTTGGTGATGTAGTCGAGGTACTCGTAGACATTCACGATGCGCGAAAGAGGCGTAACCTGCTCCCCGTCGATGAAGGCATACGTGACGGAGTTGCAGGTTGGAAAGCAGCAGGGGACGGGGATGAAGTCCGAGACGAGAAACTTCTTCTCGGTCTGCTCTTCGATCATCTTCACGATGTCAGGAATGGTGATGCGCTGCATCGGATCGTGTTGCATATGCCGACCAGCGTGGAAGGCCGGTTGAAAGTTGATCCCGCGTACCGCCGGATGCTTGATGGCGAAGTCGATGATTTTTCCGATCTCGTGCTCGTTGACCCCGCGTTCGATGGCAGGAACCAGCGTCACACTCAGGCCAATAGCCGCAAGCCGGTCCAGCGCCAGAAGCTTTTCGGCGAGGATGTCCGGTTCACCCCGGATAATGCGGTAGGTCTCGGAGTCGAAGCCGTCGAACTGAAAGTAGAGCGACGGACGAACTTCATTCAACTCCGCCAGGAAGCGATCATCGTGCGCGATGCGCTTGCCGTTGGTGTTGATCATCGTGAACGGTATGCCACGGTCCTTCGCCGCGCGGACGAAGTCCATGATCTGTGGATGAATCGTGGGCTCGCCGCCGGAAAACTGGATGACCTCGGGCGCCCCTTCGGTGCGTATGAAGTCGTCGAGCATCGCCTCCACCTCTTCCATCGTGAGGCTGAAGCCTGGGCGAGCCGACGCAAAGCAAAGCGGGCAGTTCATATTGCAGTTGCTGTTGACCTCGATGATGCCGAGGCAGGCGTGCTGCTGGTGGTCCGGACAGAGGCCGCAGTCGAGCGGGCAGCCATCCTTGATCTCCGTGCCGAAGGCGAGCGGGATTGTGCCGGGCTTGTTGTACTTGCTGAAGCTCATGTACATCTCGGCATCGCCATAAACAAGCGCTTCAAACGGCCCGTGGTTCGGGCACCGTTTGGCCATGTACACCTTGTTATCCCGCAGCAGGATCTTCGCGTCGATCACCTTGCGGCATTCGGGACAGATGCTCCGTGTCAGTTCATAGAATACGTAATCGGCATCCTTCTTCTGCGGCTGGGGTTCAGCCACCAGCATCTGGCTACTACCTGCGGGAAAATCGCTCATCACGGTTCAACCTCTCTTTCGGTTCTACGCTTCCAAACCTTCCGCCGACAAGTTGGAGGAGTGCGGATGATCGATCTTTGATCGTGGACTATTCTCAGTGGAGAGGCTGGTTTAACTGGACAGTCGACAAGATGACCCGTCAGAGACTTTGCTTGTGAATAGGCAGACTTTGAAGCAACTTGAGGCCGACGCTGGCCCACGAATGGCTGACACTTCCTCGCGTCCGGACGATACAGGGGAAGCGTTGAAGCCTCACGCCAATCTTTCCTGGGTCATCGCAGCGCACGCCCTATTGAGGATTGCGAGCGGCGCAAGCGCCATTCTCGTTGGGCTATACCTGGCGAGCCTCAACAACCATGGGGTTCACCTGAGCGCGAGCTTGGTTGGCACGCTCAGTGCCGTCTCCTTCGCCGCCGAGTTGCTCGCCTCAATCCCCATGGGTGTTGCCTCAGATGTCATGCAGCCGCGATGGTTGATGACCGGCGGCGCTGCCGTTGGGGCACTCGCCGCGTTCCTCTTCGCCGCGTCGGGATCGACCTCCGTCTTCTTCCTCAGCAGGTTGCTCGAAGGCATCGGAGCGGCGGCCGTCGTGCCGGCACTCCTCGCATACCTCACGGATGCGACCGAGGGCCGCGCCGCTCTGCGTGTCCGGGCAATGAGCTACTTCGAGTTGACTCTCCTGGCGGGACTGGCCTTGGGAGGCGTCGTCGCGGCGCAGCTTTTCCGTGTTCTCAACTCGGGGGCATTCACCGTCGTCGCCGTGGTCTACCTAGCCTGCGCTGCGATCCTTTTCAGCAGTATCTCCGGCAGGTCGTCGCGACATTTGGCAAATCCACTCGAAGACCTAAAGCAAGTGCTGCGTCTTCCTTCGATACGCCGCCTCGCCCCGGTCTGGCTTTGCGTCAACTCCGTTGTCGGGCTTTGGCTCGGGCCGACGCTTCCGTTTCTTCTGACCGAACGCTCCACCAAGGCCCAATATCTCGCTGGGATCTACGCCTCCAGTCCGGCGAGCGTCGGCGGGCTACTCTTTGGATACTCGATCGTGTTCGGCCTCGGCGTCACGGTATGGAGCTTTGTCCTGCCCCACATTCGTTTGCTAACTGCGATGAGGATCACGCTGGGAGCGATGCTTCTGGTCTGTACCGGACTCTATCTGCTCAACCATTCCGGCGATCAATCCATCACCGCACGCTGGAGCGTCGGGGGCATCACCGCTCTATTCATCATGGTGGAAAGCGGATTCACACCGGCAGCCCTCGCATGGCTGGCAGGCACTCTCCCTGTGCAGTCGGGCCGAGGTGCGGCGATGGGTATCTATTCCGTACTCCTCAGCGTAGGAGCCATCATCGGTTCACTTCTCGCCGGGGTCCTCGGCGAGCGCTATGCCATTGATGGGCTCCTTTATGGAACGGTCTTTGTTGCAATCGCGGCGCTGATCTTCCTCCATTGGGTTCCTAACCTCAAGTCAGAAAGCGCGGTGTGTCAAGCATGAGTGCGGAGACGTATGATTTCGCCATCATCGGTGCAGGTTCGGTTGGCCTGATCGCGGCTGATTTCGCGGTGAACCTCGGAGCGCGTGTCGCGCTGCTGGAGAGAGAGCGCATCGGTGGTGACTGCACCTGGTCGGGCTGTGTTCCCAGCAAGTCCCTCTTGAAGGTTGCCAAGGTCGCACACGACCTACGGTCGGCGTCGACCTTTGGCATTCAATCGCAGCCTCCCGTCGTGGACATGGTGCAGGTCCGCAAATACCTCCGGTCCACCATCCAGCAGATATACCAGGGCACCACCCCGGAAGCTTTGCAGCAAAAGGGCATGGACATTGCTCTGGGGCCGGTCAAATTCGTCGATCTACACACCCTGCTCGTCGGGGCGCAGCGGGTCACCGCAAAGAAGATCCTCATCGCGACCGGAGCGGAGCCGGTGCTTCCCTGGTTGCCGGGGCTCAGCGAAGTCTCGTTCTCAACCTATCGCCAGATATTCGAGAATGACCGTCTCCCCGCCTCGATGGTGGTCATTGGCGGCGGTCCCGTCGGCGTCGAAGTGGCTCAGGCCTATCAGCGCCTCGGCACCCAGGTCACGATCTTCGCGGAGCGATTGCTCCCCAAAGAAGAGCCGGATGCCTCCGAGATTCTTCGCCGGGTGCTCGAGCGGGAAGGACTGCGCATCGTGCCGGAGAGAGCTCTTTCCGTCGCTCGATCCGGCAACCGCAGGAGGGTGCATTCGCAGCAACATCAAGTCGAATGCGACCTGCTCTTTGTCGCCGCAGGGCGCAAGCCCGCGCTTGATGGCTTGAATCTCGAAGCTGCGGGCATCACATACTCCGACAGAGGAATAGAGGTTAACAGCACCCTTCAGACATCCACCAGCACGATCTATGCTGCGGGCGATGTTCTGGGTGGCGAGCAGTTCTCGCACCTTGCTGGATGGCAGGGCTTCCAGGCCGCGCGAAACGCGTTGTTGCCGGGGAGCAACGCGGGCTTCACCTCCGTCATGCCGCGCGTGACCTTTACTGATCCGGAGGTAGCGCAGGTCGGGATGACATCGGCGGAGGCACTCGCCGCCCAGCCTGATGGCGTTGTTTCTACATGGTCAATCGACCGAGTAGACCGCGCCGTCTGCGACAACGACCGCGATGGAATGATCAAAATCATCACGACACGAGCGGGGACCATCCTCGGTGCGACGATCGTCGGCCGCCGCGCAGGGGAAGCCATCATGGAGATCGTGCTGGCCATGCAGCAAAAGCTCAAGGTACACGATCTTGCCAGCACCATCCACCCTTACCCGACCTACAATTCCGGTATTCAGTTGCTCGCAACAGAGATGGCAGTGGAGCACACGCTTGCGGGGATTTCGGGATCAATGATTCGGACGGCGTCTCGATTCGCACGATAAATCTCTCTACACCCTCCCTGAGTCGCGACGGTGAGCAGATCCGAGCGCTGTTCAAGACAGACGCAGCCCGTCGCTGAGGCGCTCCCTCACTGACGGCAGTAAGGTGCGGTTTGCCCGTGACTCGATCAGAATAATCGAAACTCCGCGATACGCTCCCTAAGGAGGCTCTGCACAGGATGCCGATTTCTGTTCGGTGGTGGCGGTGTGCCACGGTGTGGGCGTGTTGATGGGTGCAGCATGTGCGTTGTTGGGTCTTTGTAGGCCGATTTGAAGTGTCAAGAGGCCGTGTTCCGGCCTCTTGACACACTACTCCCCCATCGCGGCCAGGCGTTTGCGGTGGAGGTACAGATTGATCAGGGCGAAGTTCGCGCAGAGCCGGTGATGGTTCTTCGCGATCCCGCGGTATCTCACCTTGTCGAAGCCGAAGACGCGTTTCAGGATGCGGAACACGTGTTCTACCTTCGCTCTGACGCGCGACTTGGTCGTATTCTTTCGCCTGGCTTCTTCGTCCACGTAGTTCTTGAACTTCGTCCTGCGGCAGGTCATGTCCTGCGCCTTGGGAGCGGCCTCCTTGATAACTTTCGTCTGGCCCTGATAGCCGCCATCGCCCCATACCTTTGTTTCCTCGCCGTGCAGCAGGTCGGGCAGCATGTGCATGTCCGCCACGTTGGCCGCGGACGTACAGACCGAATGCACCACGCCCTGCTTGCTGTCGACACCGATGTGCGCCTTCAGCCCGAAGTACCATTGTTTGCCCTTCTTCGTCTGGTGCATCGCGGGATCGCGCTCGCCGCTCTGGTTCTTGGTCGACGAAGGCGCGTGGACGATCGTCGCGTCCACGATCGTTCCCGTCGCGATGCGGATGCCTTTCGTCTCCAGATGCAGGTTCACCGCCTCCAGCATCTGCCCCCCAAGGTCGTGCTTTTCCAGTAGGTGGCGGAAGCGGCAGACGGTCGTCTCATCCGGCGGAGCAGCCACGCCGAGGTCCACCCCCACGAACCGACGCAACACCGGCGACTCGTACAACGCCTCTTCCACGCCAGGGTCTGAGAGATTGAACCACTGCTGCATGAAGTAAATCCGCAGCATGAGGGCAAGACCCACCGGACGCCGGCCATTGCCAGCCTTCGCATAATGCGGCTCAACCAGACCCTGTAACTCAGACCAAGGCACCACCAGCTCCATCTCGTCGAGAAACAACTCCCGACGAGACTTCCGCCCATACCTCTCAAAGCTCCCCTGGGACGCAAACGTCCTCTGCTCCATCGCCCCGTACCCCCACCTGCAAGATTAATCAATCAAGCTGTGGATGCAGAACTTGTGCAGAGATTCCCTAACGGAATGGGCGCTCAGGCGGCAAGAGCCGCCCGGCGAGGGGAACGAAGTCGGGCGGTGGATGCCCCATGAAGCCCCGCCCAGCGCTCGGCAGCTGCAGTGCCTCGTTAGGCCGCAGGGAGCGCACTGATCGTAACGTAATATCCGTCCGGATCTCGGAGTGAGAACTCCTTGGTTTGAGTGTTCGGATTCAAATGTGGCTCCTCTTCGAGCCGAGTGACGAGAGAGCGTGCCCTTTGAAGCGCCAGGTCGAAATCATCGACGCGGAAGAACAACAGGAGGCCGTTGCCGGGTGTCCCGTGATCGGGGCTCATCAATGAAGGATGCTCGTGGGCGCCCCACTCGTGAAGGCAGAGCAAGATAGTTCCATCTGAATCGAGGATTTGCCCAAAGTAATCATGGGCAGGAAGGGTAGCCGGCTGACCGAACAGCGCCTGGTACCATTTGAAGCTGCCGGGCACGTCGCCTACCCCTATGATCGTCCACGTGCGCTTCATTGGGTCCCCCTCTGCGGACTAATCCTTATTTAGACCGACATGGATACAACGGTCATGGACACCTAAAATGAAGCAGTTCTAGAAAGTGTAAATCGGGCGAGCAAAGAGGCTACGCCGCCGAAGGCTAGTGCATTGACCGGCGCGATGATGAGATGAGTAAATCCTGAATCAAGCGTATTCGCAACCTCAAATGCGCGCGGGTCAGTCCATCCGCTTCGCTTGAACTCCGACCACGTGGACACATATTCCGGTTTCGGTGGGACAAGGAAAAATTGAATAAGGAAGCCGGCAGCCACCGCGATGAGCATACAAATGCCAGCACTGCAAACCGCTGCAAGTAAACCGGCACGGCCGGAACCGAGAGAGCGTGCTGTTCGGAATCCTGCGATTCCCCATGATGTGAAGATGCTGAGCATGAAGACGATCTGTAGAGCAGGTCCGCGGACGGCGAACGGGATGCCGTTCTCAATCCCGATATTTATGATTTCCAAAGTTCCGGCGAGAAGGCCAAAAATGATCGCGGTTCTCAGAATCCCGTCCCAGTATGCGCCGTGGGTCCTTGCGATGCAGACAACGGCAATCGCATAGGCAACCAAGACGCCTATCGGCTCCGCTACAAAGGTGCGGGCTCCAGACTGGAACAACAATGCCGGATACCAGGCCACACCGTGAGCGATCATCCCGAGATTGAGGATGATCAACCCTAACAGCGCGAACGCAAACGAACCGCGCCAATAGACTTCCGGGCCGCCCTTCTGGTTGTTCATGTAGCGCCTCGCCAACAGAATTCTAGATCAGTTGGCTCGACAAATGACCCGGGGCACAAGTTGTGGTCATCATCGGCATTTCGATTCCAGGCGATTACTCCTGGGTTGTCGGCAACCCTTACGTTACGCGCCCGAACGGCCAACGACGGGTAAGGTGCGGATTGCCCGTAAACCGCCCAGAGCAATCCCTTCGAATTGGACGCACTGGTTCAGATGGCCAGAAATCTATGGCTAAGCCTTTCTGCGTCTCGACTGGTAAAAGCCCCAACCGACCATGCCAATGCAGAACAAAAGGTAAGGCGTTCTCTAGCTACTTACATTCCACGCGATTATCGTGCGAGGCGATGATCTGCCACGTACCGCCGCGGTTCAGCCACGTGTCAGTCCAAACCTGGCACACCTTGCGTTCGGCTGGGACTTGTCTCTGCCGAGCATGTTCGGTTCCGTAGAGAACGGCAAGACGGTCTCCGAAAAAGCGCACTTTATCCTCATCAAGTCCGCAATCATGAGCGGTGCGTGCGCCTTTCTCGTCCTTCAGTTCATCAGCCTTTGTGAAGCGCGCACCTTTCGTTGAAGTGCCTTAGAAGTCGTGGGCAAGCAGACCGGCGACGACACCGTTATCAACACATACACCCTCAGCCCACTTGCGCTCCATCTCGATGATGTATTTCG
>JAOAPF010000343.1 GCA_025462755.1 Edaphobacter sp. | reverse complement strand
TTGGCGATCAGATACTCGGTTCCAAACTGGAGACGACCAATCCGCGCCTCTTCGAGTCCGTGACCTGCGAGTCGAAGACGCGACGGTTGCATCTCAAGCTGGTCAACGCCTCGTCGCTGCCGCAGCCGGTCGAGATCAAGCTGAATGGAGCGCCCCGCGTTTCCAGTAAGGCGACCGTCACAACTCTGAGCGGCAAGACCACGCAGGAGACCAACGCCATCGCCGAGCCCACCAGGGTGGTTCCCGTCGTCAGCAGCGTCGGGAACGCCGGAGCCACGTTTACCCACACTGTTCCCAAGTACTCCATACAAGTCCTCGACATCGACGTGAACTAGGGAGTCAATTCAACTCTTTGGCCATTGTTTGAACATCTTTGAGATCGCACTTTGCACCATCTTCTGGTTCTTGTCGCCGTTATTGCTCAACGTCTCCTGGGCGATCCCTCTCCACACCAGAGATTGGCTCTTGGCGTCGTGCAGGTCGACAATCAACGTCGCTTCCACGTTTTGTTGTGGTGTGATTCCACCCATTCCTCCGCCGATGCCGCGCATTCCCCAGGCGTTATAGGAGGTCTGCTGTCTCATGCCACCGCTTGCAAGGAGGATCAGGTCAGGATTCTGCGATTCCTGCAGCTTTTGCAGACCCTTACCCTGCAATGCCGTGTCGATATCCTGTTGCGCGACCTGGGCCAGAATCGAGTTTTGGATCTGGTTGTTGTTGTTTGAACCCCAGGCATAGGTGTGAAACCCGGAAAAGCTCTGGTTGTGGTTGTAGTTGACCGAGACTTGTTGGGCTGCGGCGACTGCGGAGGTGATACCCACGACAATCGCGCACAAGGCAAGTTTAGTTTTCACGATCGCGCTCCCTTCTTCTGACACCGAAGAAAGAGCATAGACCTTTCCGCCTCGTCCAGATAGTTAGCAGAAATGCTAGTGCGCGCCCGATATTTTGTCTTACGGACCGAGTCTCTACGCGCGCTGGTGCCCGGCATTTGGAGGAACGTTAGTTCCGGCGGCGTCCGCTCATCAACTGCAATACGGCGAGGAAGATGTTGATGGCGTCGAGGTAGATCGAGAGCGAAAGCGATACAGCGGATTGACCGTCGCCGCCTGCGCGGATGCGGGCGAAGTCGCCAACCGTGAGCAGCGTGAAGATGCCCAGCGTCAGCCAGGAGTAAGTGTCCGGCGACATGAAGTGGAAAAACATACTGGCGATGCCGGCGATGATCAGCAGAAGAAGCGCTGCCATTCCGATGCCGGCGATGCGGCGATAGTTGATCTGGAAGAGGTAGGCGACGGAGCCCATGGCCGCCATGCCCAGTCCCGTGGTTGCGGCAGCGTTGAACACGATCGCCGGGCCTACGGTCCGTACATAGCGGTGGATCAGCGGGCCGATCTCCCATCCCATGAAGTAGGTGAGGGCAAGGAAGAGGCCGAGTGCAACCGTCGGATTCGCTTTCCGGACGAACGTGATGGCAAAGACCAGTCCGAGCACCAGGATCATCCCGGGAAACGTGCTCCACTCGGGCGCTGTCGCAACACCGGCGGCGGTGATCAGGAAGCCCAGCGACGTGATGCCTAGCACTTTGGATAGTAACGACGCGGTCTGCTCGCGGGGTGCGTCGATGATGGTGGGATAAGAGTTCAGGTCCAGGCGATTCTCAGTCATTTCTATCTCCGTACAAACTTTCTGTACTAACCCCGGAGGGTTCAATATCTATGATACTCGCCTGTACCCGGCCGTGAGTCCGTGCGCTGACGGGGAACAGTGCGGTCAACGTAAAATGAAAAACATGAAGTATCTGGTTGCTTTACTGGCGGTTGCGGGGATTGTGGTTTCGACGATGGCGCTGCGCGTTCACTACATGGACCCCGCCCAGGCTCCGCCATGCGCGGTAACGGAAAAGTTTGACTGCGGCGCAGTGAACCACAGCCGTTTTGCGGTGTTTCCTCCCCGCACCTTCGACGAAGATCCGAAGGCGGGCTCGCATATTCCCGTCGCGATGTTAGGTATCGCAGGTTACGCCGCGATCGCTGTGCTGGCTATGATGGGCCGCTGGTGGCTGGTCTTTGAGTTTGCCCAGATTGGCTTCCTGTTCGCAGCGTTCCTGAGCTACATCGAGGCCTATGTCCTGCAGAAGTGGTGCATCTACTGTCTTTGGTCGCAGGGGCTTATCACGGCGATTCTGCTGATCACGGCAGTTACACTCATCACCCGCTGGCGACAGGGCCTGGCGGTCGTCAAGCCCTGAGGCGGCACATAAAAAGGAGCCGAGAGGGTGGCGCCGGCAGGTGGAGTCACAGGTCTGTTCTAAGATGGCTAATCTGCCCGATGGCAATAACCCCCCGGCGGAAGATGAGGACGATAACCGTATGTGGCCAAAGGTCATTGCCCAATTGTTTGAATTGCTTCCGCACATTACGCGGCTCGTGCCGATGGCCGACAAGTATTTCTCGTCCAAGACCGCTTCCGAGAAGGCAAGTGAGGCGGCGATGGCAGCCATGGCCGAGGGCGTCCGTGGCGACCTGGGGCAGGTCACCAAGGCCCATGCGGGACTTTACCGGCAGTTGCAGGATCAAAGCGCCCAGATCGCAGAGGTGTCCGAGGAGGTAAAGCGGGCACGGCTCTCCATAGAACAGCATGAGCACCGGATGCTGTCCCTGGAAGCGAACGTGTCTTCGCTGGGACGGTGGGTAAAAGCAGGAGTCTCCCTGCTGATCGTGCTGGTTATCGTTGTTATCGTGCTGCTGGTTCGTGGCCGCTGAAGGTGCGAGGATGAGGCCGAAAATAAAGTTGAGAAGAGTGGCACGTTTCGGCACCGCGAAAGTGACGTCGGATTCACCACGTTTACCGCACGTTTCACCACAACTTCACCACGCTTTTACCATCTAAAAACACGGTGGAAATCGAAATCCCCCCTGTAAAACACCGCTTTTCTGCGAACAGATTTTTTTTCTGCGAAGACCGTAGAATCGAACTATGGGAATCAGCAGGAAAGAGGCTTTGGACTGCCTCCAGAGCGATGATCTGATCGGGATTGGAATGGAGGCCGACGCGGTGCGCCGCCGCCTGCATCCCGAAGGCGTCGTAACCTACACAATCCACGGGACAATCAAGTACACAAACTCCACCGACAGCGCAGACTTTGAGCACATCGGCGACCGGATCGGCGACCGAATCTCAGATATCGTCGCCGCAGGCGGCACCGGTGTGATGCTGCAAGGCGAAGTCACCCCCGCGCTCACAATCGCCTGGTTTGACAGCCTGTTTCGCAGAATCAAGGAACGCTTCCCTTTCCTGTGGCTGCACTCTCTTTCCGCGAGCGAGATTCTCGCAATCGCCAAACAGGCCGGATTCACGGTGCTGGACACAATTACACGTTTGCGCGATGCAGGACTCGACTCAATCCCCGGTAATGACGCGGGGATTCTCGACGATGCTGTGCAGCACCAAGGCGCTCGAGTGAAGTGGAAAACAGAGGACTGGATGGCGGTGCATCGTGCGGCGCATGGGATTGGAATGCAGACGACTGCAACGATGACCTTTGGCGGAGGCGAGACGCTTGAGCATCGGATGAATCACCTGGAGGCGGTGCGGCAACTGCAGGAGGAGACGGGTGGGTTTGCTTCGTTTACGCCGTGGAGCTTCGCCCCGCAAGGCGCGGCACTGAATGGGTTTGAAGAGGCGACGGCGGTGGAATATCTGAAGATGCTCGCTATCTCGCGGATGTATCTGAGCAATATAGAGAACGTGCAGTCGAATCTGGAGACGCAGGGATTGAAGGTGCTACAGGTCGGGCTGCGCTTCGGCGGTAACGATGTCGGCAGCGTCCTGCTCGCCCAAGGAGCAAATGCAGCGACGGAGGAGCAGTTGCGGCAGGTAATCCGCGATGCAGGGTTCAAGCCGGTGCAGCGCGATGCGTTATACCGGACGATGTTCCTGAACTAGTTTCCGGCTGCGCCTTATTTGAGCTACGCCCCGGGAACCATTGACGGTAGACCCAAGGCGCGGATTCGGCATCGTATCGCGTAGAATCGACTTATAGCCACCCTGCTGCTGGAGCATCAACCTGTATCTTTTCTCCCATATAACGACGGCTTTGCTCGGGTTGCTGCTCGCTCCCAAGGGCATCGGTCACTATTGGAAGACGCACTATACCGATCGAATCTATAACTTCCACGGCCTTTACCGGTGGAATGCGTTTGATACGGCGATGCTGATTCCCTACTTCGTCGTGATGATCATTCTGGCGTTCTATGGGATTCATCGGTATCAGTTGGTGTGGCTGTATTTCAAGAACAAGAAGAATGCGGCGAAGTGGAATGAGCCGCCGATGCGGTTTGCTGAAGGACAGCTGCCGTTTGTGACGATCCAACTGCCGATCTTCAACGAGCAGTTCGTGATCGATCGGCTGATCGATGCGGTTTGCAAGTTGGAGTATCCACGCGACCGGTTTGAGATTCAGGTGCTGGACGATTCGAACGATGAGACGACGGGAGTGGCCCAGGAGATCGTTGAGCGGTATGCGCGCGGATTTGCCGGCATGGCTCCGCAGCCGATTGGGTATTTGCACCGGAGCAACCGGCATGGGTATAAGGCGGGTGCGCTCGATAAAGGGCTGGATATCGCGCGGGGCGAGTTTGTCGCCATCTTCGATGCGGACTTTGTTCCGCCACCGCAGTGGGTGATGCAGGTGATCCATCACTTTGCGGAGCCGGAGATCGGGATGGTGCAGACCCGGTGGACTCACCTGAACCGGAACTACAGCTTTCTGACCCAGGTGGAAGCGATTCTGCTCGACGGGCACTTTGTGCTGGAGCATGGTGGGCGTAGTAGATCTGGTGTGTTCTTTAATTTCAATGGGACGGCGGGGATGTGGCGGCGGGAGACGATCTCGACCGCGGGGGGGTGGCAGCATGACACCCTGACTGAGGATACAGACCTTAGCTATCGGGCGCAGCTGGTAGGGTGGCAGTTCAAGTATCTGCAGGATGTGGAATGCCCGGCCGAGTTGCCGATCGAGATGACCGCGTTCAAGACACAGCAGGCGCGGTGGGCGAAGGGCCTGATCCAGACGGGGAAAAAGATCCTGCCGCGCGTGCTGAAGAGCGATGCGCCTTGGCATACGAAGCTCGAGGCGTGGTATCACCTGACGGCGAATATCAGCTATCCGCTGATGATTGTGCTGAGCGTGCTGCTGATGCCGGCGATGATCATCCGGAGTTGGCAGGGGCTGCTGCAGATGCTGCTGATCGACTTTCCGCTATTCATCGCGAGTACGATGTCGGTTTCGACGTTCTATCTGGTGAGCCAGAAGGAGCTCTATCCGAAGAGCTGGTATATGTCGATCCTTTACATTCCGTTCGTGATGGCGCTCGGTGGAGTCGGATTGACGATCACCAATACCAAGGCCGTACTGGAGGCGCTGTTTGGCGTGAAGAGCGCGTTTGCCCGGACGCCGAAATACAGCGTGAAGAAGAAGGGCGAGAGGTCGCAGGCGAAGGTGTATCGCAAACGGCTCGGGATTGTGCCGTGGATCGAGTTGGCGATCGGTTGCTACTTTGCCTGGACGGTCTACTATGCGATCACAACCGAGAACTTTTTTACGGTGCCGTTTCTGGTGTTGTTTGTGTTTGGGTACTGGTATACGGGTTTGCTGAGCCTGCTGCAGGGGCGGTTTGAGCGGAGCGGGAATCAGGGGGAACGGATGCACGAAAAGCCGTATCCGGTAGGCGTGTAGTGGCTCTTGTCGGATAATTATTGGCGGTGGACTCCGGCCCGGCTGGTAAACTTGTGGGCTTGGTGAAGTTCGCCATTGCAGGACTGCAAATCTATGTCGATCATTACTCTCAGTTATGTGGCGCTTGCCCTATTTCTTGGGTACGCGGTAGCGGTTGCGCTGTCGATGGCTGCGACCTTCGGGATTACGGCGGTTTCACCGAATTTTGTTGCGGCGAATAACCGTATCCGAAGAAGTTACAAGTACACGCAGGATGCTGTGTGGCTGGTCTGCGCTGTGGCTGGCGGGTATGTTGCGTCGCTGGTGAATGGAGCATCTCACCAGTGGCTGGTTGGATCGGGGCTGGTTATGATCCTGATTGCTGTGCTGTGGCTGAACGTGTGGGAGATGCGGCAGCGAGGTCTTGGTCACCAGCTTGTTATGAGCTTTGTTTCGGCGGTGGGAGTGGCGGTAGGTTTTGCGATTCACCTCCGATAGGTCCCCCCAAGGTACTTCTTGGGCAAAGTGCTTGTAATCAGCGACCTACACAAATGATTAGTAGATGCGTTAGGTAGTTCTTGCGCTTGACATGCGGGGTTCTTGCTGGCGCTCAGAATCACAAGTCAAAGCAGAAGCAAGGGCGGAAGACCACAGCAGATCCCCTTCGGGGATGACAACAAGAGAAGCAAGACAAAGCAAAAAGACAAAGGCAAGGGCGCGGGCAAGGCAAGTAGCGTTGGCTGGTCGAGCGCGGGCGCGCTCACACTGACAAACTTTTCTTTATGGGTTTAGCGACATCCAAATGCGATGTGAGATCGAAGCGAGAGTCGAGGCAGAGAAGCAAAGATTGGGATTAAAAGAGAAGAAGAGAGGGGATCCCTCTCTTCTCTTTCGCACCAGGCAGATTGGAAGAGCTTGTTAGAAACGGACGCCGAAGGTGACCGGGATAAAGCCGGTCTTGGCGCTGTTCTGGGGGAAGACGTTGAAACCGCCCCCTTGTGCATTGCCCAGAGAGAAGGCGCGGGCTGAATTGAAGGTGTAGACGTAGCGTGCTTCGACGAAGAACCGTTCTCCGGCGAAGCGGGAGAACTTGTACGTCATGCCGAGGCCGCCATTCACGCCAAAGGCATTGCTGGTGTACTTGTCGATGGTCTGGTTGGCCTGGAATTGATAGCAGAAGCCAAAGAAGTCGCAATATGTACCGATCGACGGAATCGTGAAGTTGGCGGTCTTGTGATAGAACCCGACGCCACCGACCGCGTAAGCTCCGAAGGTATCGGAGTTATAGAAGTTGACAACCGGGCCGACCGTAAAGGACCACACGTGGCTGGTGCCGCCGAGTTGCGTGAGACCACAGCCGCCGTTGCAGGTAGCGTTGTAGATGGCCAGTTGTCTGTTGAGCGTCGCAGTTTGGAACCCGAAGTTGTCCCAGTCGAACTGAACGACGGCGCCGAAGGTCTTGTTGAAGTTGCGTCCCGCGCCTGCCTGGACGTCATAGCTGGTAGTGAGGTAGTTGTGGGAGCCGCCGACCGGCAGAGTGAAACCTCCGCCTACGAAGAAGGTGTACTTGGCGGAGCCGTCGGCGTTCGTGCGGCTGTCGTTGTAGTTGGGACGGCTATATTTTCGCCGGGGCGGCGGTTGGTCGGCGCTGCTGGTGAGGTTGAAGGTCTCGGCATTAGCCATCTGGTCACTGCCGACGCTGCTCGAGTATTTGAGGTCGTCCGGGGTGGAAAGATCGAGCGGTGCGGTGAGGGTTGACTTGAGACTGATGGGCGGGAGCGACGGCGCCGTACCGGCCGACTGCTGCGCATGCAGCCCAAGTGTGCCTGCGGCGGCAAGAAAGGTGACTGCCGCACTGCGGCTCATAAAGGTGGAGAGGCGATTTCTATTGATCGTCGTATGCATCTTGTTATGGCTCCCTTGTGCAGCGAGGTTCTTCAATGGGATTGAACCCGACTGTCGTGCGCTTGTTGTGTAAGACGCAGTAAATCACGTTTAGGACGACCAGGATACGGGTGTTTTTACTAGTTTCAAGGGAAGACAAAATCCTGACAAGTGGGAACATTGGGATGTCCCGCAAGAGTACGACTCTCGCGCCTGTGCCTGCGGTGACAGGGAAGAACGGACTCGTCCGCTGAGAACAGATATAGGCGGAGCAGTGTATGTTTGCGAGGCGCGGCTCATGGTGAAAACGTAACTGCTTTCGTCCGAAGTCACTTTTTTTGGCGTGAGGAACAGGCAACAAATTCAGATGCGGGTCCACTCATTCGACTCCGTGCGGCGCCGGAATGATTCGAGTTTTTGCTGCGAGTCCCTGAATTCGAAAGGACACATTCGAGGGAAGGCGTGAAGCTCCCTGTGGCACTCACGATGGGCTGTGAGTGCCTTTAGTCAGGATGATATTTTTTTGAGAGGACGAAGCCTGTTTAGTGGATGTCGAACTGCTCGGGGTGAAGGCTGGGGTCGGATTTGACGAGGATGGTCTTGCCGACCATCTCTTCCATCTCCTGGAGCCACCGTGTGCCGGGGGATTTGAGTTGCTTGACGACCTCGGGGTTGACGCGGAGCATGACGTCGCCGCGCTCGAGGTGACGCTGCATCTTGCGCATCTCGATGTAGATGTCGTTGCATACGGTGACAGGCGATTTGACCATGCCGGTGCCGGTGCAGATGTTGCAGGTGGTGGAGAGCGTGCGCTCGAGCGACTGCTTGACGCGCTTGCGGGTGATGGCGACGAGGCCAAAGTCGTTGAACTGAAGAATCTTCGATGGGGCGCGATCGTTCTTCAACTCGTCTTCGAGGGCGGCCATGACGCGGTTGCGATTCTTGCGCTCATCCATGTCGATGAAGTCGATGATGATGATGCCGCCGAGATCGCGGAGACGGATCTGGCGAACAATCTCAGGGATGGCGTCGAGGTTGGTCTTGACGATGGTGTCTTCGAGGCGCGCGGTCTTGCCGACGAACTTGCCGGTGTTGATGTCGATCGCAACGAGGGCTTCGGTCTGGTTGATGACGATGGAGCCGCCGGATTTGAGCCATACCTTGCTGCGCAGGGCCTTGTTGATCTCTTCGGTGATCCCGAACTGTTCGAAGAGCGGGGTCTCCTTGGTGTAGAGCTTGACGCGGCGGATGAGCGAGGGCTGGAAGCGCTGCAGGAAGCGGAGAATGCGCTCGTAGTCGGCTTCGGTGTCGACCCAGATGGCGGAGAAGTTGTCGGTGACCTGGTCGCGAAGGATGCGCTCGACCAGATTCAGGTCGTGATAGATGAGGGCGGGCGATTTGCTAGATTCGGAGCGCTGCTTGATGTCGGCCCAGAGGTTGAGGAGGAAGCGGAGGTCGGAGCGGAGCTCTTCTTCGCTGGCGCCTTCGGCTGCGGTGCGGACGATGAAGCCGCCGGAGGCCTCGCCCTTTTCGCTGAGAAGGATTTCTTTTAAGCGGCGGCGCTCGCTGTCGGAGTCGATCTTGCGGGAGACGCCGGTGTGGTTGACCGTCGGCATGAAGACGAGGAAGCGGCCGGGGAGCGCGATGTGCGAGGTGATGCGTGCGCCCTTTTTGGCGATGGGCTCCTTGGCGATCTGGACGAGAATCTCCTGGCCCGGCTTGAGGAGTTCGCTGATGGCTGGGAGGTTGGTGGACTGCATGGAGCTGCGGCCACCGCGGCGATCGCGGCCTCCGCCTCCGGAGCGTTCGCGGTCGGCGGCGCCGCCGGCGTGGCGTGGGCGATCGTTGCGATCTCCGCGATCACTGCGTCCGAAGCGGCGTCCATCGCGGCGTCCACGGCCGCGATCGCTGCTGCGGTCGCGATCGCGTGCGGGAACGGCAATGCCGGCCCGGGCCTGGTCGACACCACTGGTCGGTGCGGCTTCGCTGCCTTCGGTGAACTCTTCGTGGAGGACGTCCTCTTCGGTGTCGGACTCGTCGAGATCCTCCTCGTTGTCTTCCCCTTCGGCTTCCTCGATATCGTTATAGTCCTCGACGGCGGGGTCGTGGATGGTGTCCTCTTCTTCGAGGTCGTCCTCTTCCTCTTCTTCGTCGACGTGGCCGGAGCGGGTGATCTGGTCGATGGACATCTCGCGGATCATGGTTCCGAGATCGGCGGCTCCTTCGAGCGTCTCCTCTTCTTCGAAGTCCTCATCCATCTCTTCGATGGAGCTGGCGTGGAGAGTGGTGTTGTAGTCCTCCTCGTCGAGGGTCTCCTCGATGAAGGCACCGGCGCTGGGGATGAAGGTCGGGGAGGTAGCTTCGGAGGTGAGGTCTCCGGTGGCGTGGAGGGTGGTTACGTCGTGGGAAATTGTCTCGGCTGCGATCGCCTGGGCTGGCGCTGTGATTGCGGGCACCGAGGCTGCAGGGGTCTGCCAGTCGAATCTTTCGGGAGTGGAGTTGACGGGCTCGGGTGTGGACTCGGCACTCTGTCTGGAGCTTTGGTGTGTGTGAGCTTCGGGAGCTTTCGCTTGTGGGGCTTCAGCTTCCGGGGCTTCAGCTTCCGGGGCCTCAGCTTCCGGGGCTTCAGCTTCCCGGATCTCAGTTTCCAAGGCTTCTGCCTCGGGCGCTTCTAGGACTGGAGCGCTCTGGCGGAACTCGCTCGGAGCGGCGGGATCGATGCGATGGGAGGCGGAGGCGTCGGTGGGCTCGTACTCAACAGGACTTGCGGGGGTGGTGGGCTCGTGCTGCTGGTCGATGGGAGAGAGGGATTCGGCAGATGCGGCTGGCGGGGCCCCGGAGTGCTTTGCGACGTTGCCGGCTTCAGGGCTGCTGGCGTGGTCGGTGCGAATGTCCTGGCGGTACGGAGAGCGGCGCTCTGCGAAATTTTCAGAGCGGCGGTGGCGGGAGAGTGATTCGCCGGGGAGCGTGGCGCCACCGTCCCAGCCGGCAGGGATGGTGTACTCGGGAGCGGACGGGATGATGATGCCGGCTTCAGTTGATTTGGGCGTTGCGGCGGTCGATGGCTCGCTCTCCTTGCGGTACTTGGAGAGGGACTCGCCGGGGAGAACGATGGACTCGGGGGCGTTCGCGGACTCGGAGGATTCATTGTAGGCGGGGGTGTCATCTACGCCGTAGAGGGAGGTCCGGGGGGCGAAGCCGCGAGGGACTCGGGAGTCGCGGCCACCACGGTCGCCTCTGCCGCGGTTGCGGTCGTTGCGGTCGCGGCCGCCGCGGTTGCGATCACCACGGTCGTTGCGGCTGTTACGTCCGGTGTTTTCACCGGAGGATCCGGTAGCGTCGGAGGGGTAGGCGGAGGCGATAGGGGCTGTCTCGCTGCGAGGAGGAGCGGCGGCGTCGATGTCGAAAGAGTCGTCGTAGTGGGTGTCGCTAGTGGGGGCCTCGTAGGTGGGGTCTACGGAAGGGCTGACGGGCTGGGCGCTGGCGACCTGCGGGGACTCGTCGCGTTGACCTGGGCCACGGCCCCGGCGCCGGCCACGACGGCCACGCCAGCGGCGGCTACCGTCGGCTCCGGGTGCGCCTTCGCCGATGTTGGCCTCGTCGGTGCGGGCGATGGGTGCGTTGTCTGCGGAGAATTCGGCGGGGGTGTTGAAGTCGTCGCGGCTGAAGTCCTGAGTCTCCTGAGTATCCAGAGGTGCTGGGGCGTCGGAGAGGGGCTGGCGGTCGCGATTGCCGCCCCGGTCGCGACGGCCACCACCACGGTTGCGGTCGCCGCGGCTACTGCGGTCGCCCCGGTCGCTGCGATTGCCCGAGTCGATGCGGGGGGTAGAGTCGGTTGTCTGGTCGGGGCTGGCGATGGCGCCTTCGATGCTGGGGGCGCTGCCATTGCGGCGGCGGCGGGAGTCGCCATTGGTGTCGAAGTCGGCGGAGTCGCCGGCCTCTTCCATGAAGTCGGTGATGTAGAGGAAGGCGTCTCGCTCGAGCCCGATGTCCACAAAGGAGGACTGCATGCCCGGCAGGACGCGGGTGACTCTGCCGTTATAGATGGAGCCGGCGAGGGTGTATTCGTTCTCTCGCTCGTAATAAATTTCAGTGAGGGCGTCGTTTTCGACGATAGCGAGACGAGTCTCGTGAGGGGTACTGCTGATGTAAATTTCTTTCGACATTCTGTGCTCTTTCTGCCCGACCCTTCAGGTGCGAGCGGCAGACCGAGACAGAGAACAATCGCGAGTTGGACCTGGCATCAGGGCCAGGCCTGGCTCACCGTGGAGCGGACAGGATGCGGGGTGCAGAAGCGCGTGAACGAAACTCGATGACCGGTGCGAGATGTTGGAACAACTCAGCCCTTCGCATGCTCCGGGAGAGCTTGCGTGGGGCGACACAGGGTGGATCGGGAACACGAGGGGATGCTTCGAGCGACAGCTGACATACGGAGTTTGTGGCCAGAACAACCTCAAAATCAATAACTTGAGGCGGGGCCGTTCGCCATCCGGATGCAATCATTTCCCTGAAACCTGTCCGGCCTATGGATCGATGTCTCTCGCCTGGCCGGCCTTTTCTTCTAAAAGTCTGTTGCCGCTGACTGGCGACCGTGCGCCTGGACTAGCGGGATAGTACTCTGAGCGGCATCTACAGCCGAACAGGTGTTAATACAGTATTGCACTAAACGTGTTACAGACGCCAGTGTGGAGGAAGATTCGGTGGGCGGGTTGGTTCCACAGGCAGGATTGCGTGGGAAAGGACCAAGCGATCGTTGGGCTCAGTTTTGGGAGCGAGCAGTTTCCGGATCGTCGACGATCCCGGAGTGAACGGTACAAGAACGCTGGAAATCCTCTTAGTGCCCATAGGTATCGGCGTGCTGCGCGACTTTACCCCGGAACAGCCAATAGACAATGCCGAAATAGAGGAGCGCGAGCATAATGCCGAAGATCCACCAGGCCAGGCCGACGCGAAGGGTGTGAGGACCGGCGACCGCGCTGGCTATCGTGATGCTCCCGCCACTCGAACTTGTTGAGGGCAGCAAGACGGGAAAGAGACCTGCGGCGGCTCCACAGAGCATTGCTGAAAGATAGGCACACGAGGCAAGGAAGGCTCCGAACTCGGACCGTCTGCGAAGCGCGATAGGGATCGCGACGAGACTGAGGACGACCGCGATGGGCGCGAGGAAAGCACCGGGGTAGAGGCGGTAATTACCGAGTGAGTCCGGTCGAGCAAGAACCGTTGCAGGGATCGCGAGGACCGTCGCGAGGGAGACGAAGGGCCATAGGCGTCTTGCCCAGGCTCGGGCGCGGCGTTCGAGGTGGCCTTCGGTTTTGAGCGATAGGTATAGAGCTCCGTGCAGGGAGAGCGCGAGCAACGCCATAAGGCCGCCGATTACGGTGTACCAGTCGAGAATGCCGGGGTTGGCGCCGGTACGCCAGTCGGTCCAGAGCGGCAGATAGAAGTAATTGTCTGGACCGATCGGAACGCCGCGAATAACATTCGCAAGCGCCGCTCCAAAGAAGATAGCGAGCAGAGAACTGGAGAAGAAGAAGAGTCCATCAAAGAAGCTGCGCCAGAGGGGTTCCTGCACATGCATGCGGAGTTCTACACTGAGACCCCTCAGAATGAGCAGCCACAGCACAATCATGAGCGGCATGTAAAAGCCGCTGAAGGCAGAGGCGTAGAGAAGAGGAAAGGCGAAGAAGAGGGTTCCACCGGCGGCGATCAGCCAGACCTCATTGCCGTCCCATACGGGCCCGATGGCCCGCAGAGCGTGCTGGCGCTCCTCTTCGGTACGCGCAACGAAGGGATAGACGATGCCAACACCTATATCGAAACCGTCGAGCACGACGTAAGCAGTGAGGATAACGGCCACGATCCAGAACCAGAGTGTGCCCATGTGCCTTCCTCCTATGCGGTCGTAAGGGAATGGCCGGAACCCGCGTCGACTAGGGGGCTCGGACCCTTCTGAATCGTGGTGTAGACGAGCACGATCCAGAGAATAGAGAGCACGGTATACAGGCCAAGGAAACCCAGCAGTGTGAACAGGCTCGTAGCGGCGCCGATGTGCTTCGAGTAACCCTCCGACGTGCGCAGCAGTCCGTAGACGAGCCACGGTTGGCGACCGATCTCGGCGGTCATCCAGCCGGCAGTATTCGCAATATACGGCAGCGGGAAGCTGAGCAGAATCGGCCAAAGCACCCAGCGCGCCGTGTACAGCTTGTCCCGCCAGAGCAGGAATGCCGCAACCACCATCAGAGCAGCGAAGTAGGTTCCCAGGCCCGCCATGATGTGGTAGCTGTAAAACAGCAGAGGCAGTGTAGTGGGCCATTGGTCGCGGGGAAATTGATCCAGGCCTCTTACTTCAGCGGTAGTGGTGCCGTAAATAAGGAAGCTGAGAACATCATTGACCGCGATCGGATTATCAATCTTCTGCGCCTCAATATCCGGCTGCCCCACCAGAACGATCGGCGCGCCCTTCTCGGAATGGAAGAGGCCCTCCATACCGGCCATTGCGGCAGGTTGATGTCTCGCCACATACTTTCCATGCAGATCGCCCGTAGGAAAGATCTGCGCAATGCAGGAGATGAGACCGGCTAGCACACCAAGTTTAAGGAAGATCCGGCCGTAGTCGCCGTCACGGTTCTGCAGCACATAGAGCGCCCCGACTGCAGCCATTACAAAAGCTCCCGTGATGACGGCGCCGGACATATTGTGCGCGTACTGCAGCCACGCCCAGGGATTCATCATGAGGCCCCAGAAGCTGGAGACTTCGTAGGTGCCGTCAGGCAGAAGCCGATACGCCACCGGATGCTGCATCCACGCATCGGTAACGATGATGAAGAAGCCGGAGATCCAGGAGCCAAGAAATACCAGAAAGGCTGCTCCCCAGTGAGCGAACTTCGAGAGACGCTTTTCGCCGAACAGGAAGAGGCCGAGGAAGGCAGACTCCAGAAAGAAGGAAAAGACGCCTTCCATGGCAAGGGGCTGGCCAATCACGCCACCGGTACGCCGGGAAAACTCGGACCAATTCGTGCCGAACTGAAACTCCATCGGAATGCCGGTGACAACGCCGAGCAGGAAATTGACGGAAAAAATGCGCGCCCAGAAACGGGCGGCGACGTTGTAGCGCTCATCACCTGTGCGGAGGGCCATCGTTTTGAGGACGACGATGAGTAACGCCAGGCCCATCGTGAGCTGCGGGAAGAGATAATGGTACGTGATGGTAAAGGCGAAGTGAATCCGGTGCAGCGTGAGCGCGTCCATCTTGCCCTTGCCCTCCTTGTTAAGTCTAGCTCCAAGGCCCGCAAACCGCTTGCACGTTATTGCTGCCGATCGAGATGCAGTTAGATCACGAGCGGCGGTCAATCTCTACCAGGCGACTGTTGCGAAGTGTCTACCGCAGATTCGGCAGAGTCAATCCGCGATCGCGAGCGGATGACGAGCTATATGGAAGTTGATTCTCTCACTGTGACTTTCTTGTAAGAACGGCTCTCGGCTTTAGTTGACGAAGGTACACATGCGGACGTTCGTGACGATGCAGACTTCCAGCTGGATTCTCGAGTACCCAATTGGTCCAGCCAAAAATAAAGTTAGAAAAAGTGGAAAATTTTCGGCGCTCAAATAAGCACCATCTTCGCACCACGATCCACCACACAATCACCACAAATCCACCAGCAAATTACCATCAAAAAACACCCGAATTTCCAGAACCCCCCTCAAAAACGCCCACAAAACAGCAAAAAATCGCAGCCCAGCCCCCTGAAATCTTTTATGTCAAATTCGAACCCAAAACCCCTCTTCCAGCCCCAACTCTTCCCGGTCGGCTTCAGTTGACGAAGCGGCGCATGCGGATGTTCATGACGATGCCGAGGGCGAGGAAGGTGAAGAGGACCGAGGAGCCGCCGTAGCTGAGCAGGGGCAAGGGGATTCCCGTAACGGGCATAAGGCCGACGACCATGCCGACGTTCACTGCGATTTGGAAGACGATGACCGCAACTACTCCCATGATGATGAAGCTGCCGGGCAAGTCGGAGGCGGTCTGGGCGTTCTGGATGAGGCGCATGAGGATGAGGAAGTAGAGGAGCAGGACGCCGACGGCGCCGACGAAGCCGTGCTCTTCGCAGAAGGCGGCGAAGATGAAGTCGGTGTAGGGGATGGGGAGGAAGTCGCCCTGGGTCTGGGTGCCCTTGTTGGTGCCCTTGCCCCAGATGCCGCCGGCTCCGACGGCGATCAGAGACTGGCGAATCTGATAGCCGGAGCCGCGGGGGTCGGAGTCGGGGTTGACGAAGGCGTCGATGCGGGCCTGCTGGTAGGGCTTGAGGTGCTTGCCGCTCTTCCAGGCGATGCCGCCGACCAGGACGAGGGCGAGCAGGATAATGGCGACCTGTTTGAAACGGATGCCGCCGAGGTAAAGGCCGCAGATGAGGATGGGCAGGTAGGTGAGAGAGGTTCCGAGGTCGGGCTGCTTGAGGACGAACGCGAGGGGGATGAAGACCATAGCGGAGACTTTGCCGATTTCGGTCCAGGTGAGTTCCCTGCCGCTGAGGCCCCAGAAGAAGCGCGCCACGGCCACGATGAGGATGAGCTTGATCCACTCGGAGGGTTGGAAATGGGCGCCGTGGAAGCTGATCCAGCGCTTGCCGCCGAGGACCTTGGTGCCGAAGAGCGCGACGGCGACGAGAGAGAGGATGCCGATGCCGTAGGCCCAATGAACAGTGTCGATGAGACGGTGGTAGTCGATCAGCGAGATGAGAAACATCAGGACGATGCCGATGGCGAGGAAGCCGATCTGTTTTTGGTCGAAGCCGTGGAACTTGGTGTGGAGGGTAGCGGACTTGATCTCGAGAACGGAGATGAGGGAGAGCAGGAGGACGAAGCCTAGAAGAACCCAATCGAAGTCGCGGTAGGAGGAGAGGCGGGTCATGATGGCTGGATGTAGTGTAACCAGTTCCGGCCAGCAAAGCGGGCATGGATTTTCGAAGATGAATAAGAGGAGGCAGTAGCAGAGGTTGTGCTACTCTGGGCGCGTCTGCGGATGCTTCGCGGCGTACGGTACGGCGGGCCCGGGTCCTCACTTTGAAGTGCGGGAATTCGATCCATGCAGTTCCTCTTGTTTCTCAAATCGGGATCTTTCAGGGATGGCGAGTGGGCTCCTTTTCGAAGACGACTCTCAGCCCACCGCCGATGGACCATCGCTTGTGCGATTGCGGGAGCGATGACACTGCTGCCGGGCGGAGCGGCGGCGTACCAGCCGGGGCAGGATTTTGTTCAGGAAAACTCGCAGAGTGAGTCTTTGTTGAAAATTCGGAATTACCTGATGCCATCTGCCGCGGTCAGCGGCGCCGCAGCGAGGGGGCCGTCTGATGACGGCTTGCCGGATGCGCCGGGGCTTGCGGCGGAACGAAATGGGGCTAGTAGCTCTGGAGTGGCGGAATCGGCGGCCGAGGTGTCGGTTTCTCCCGCTCGAAGGCCACTGGTTCCGCTCAAGGCGTGTCCCTATGACGAGACAAAGGCGCCCGAGTGCCGGGTGCATT
>JAOAPF010000493.1 GCA_025462755.1 Edaphobacter sp. | reverse complement strand
ACTTGGCGGCCGCAACGAGGACTTCGTCAGTTGCAGCAGGAAGAACGAGCTTTGCGTCGATTTCCTCTTGAAATCCCAAGGTATTCATGAAGATCCCTTCCGTGTTGAATCTGCTCACTATGTCATCATCACTCCAAGTACTCCGGACAAGGCGCTGCCGTTCCAAATCGAACGCAATCCAAGAACATTCCCACGTACGATCGAGATACGGTAGGACCACGAGAAGCTCGCAAAAACGCATGCAGGACGGTTGGATTGACGGGAAAGATCTGGATACGCCACGAGAATTGTGATCGCCACTACAACTTCTACTGAGACGGTGGGCGCGATAAGTGCCTGAATACCATCATTGAGATCAAAGTGCTTCCTCTCCGCAGCGACACAATGCTGCGCAAGTGCTACTCTCCTGGGGCTCCGAGCTTGCTCCTTAGCTGCTCAATCTCGGTCATACTCTTTTCGTAATCGATCAGCGACGAAATCATGGAAGAGAGTTGGTGAGCCGTCTCCGCATTTTTCTCGAGATATCGTGTATATGTCTCGGAAGTCGGTCGCGTCTTGGTCTGTTTCAGATAGTTGATGGCGGCTGTGGTGTTCGCCGACAACTGCTTCACCAACGGCAGCATCTGTTCTACAGCCTGCTGTTGCAAATCGGAGCCCGACTTTTGAGCCCGACTCAACTTGTCGATGATGAGGGCTAGATTGTCTACATGGCCCTTCATTTTCTCGAGCATTAACGCATGATCGACCCAATTCTCGTCGGTACGTACAAGCATTTGAGTGTCAATGGCATCCCTCGCCAATTCAAAAGCTTCATCGTTTGCATCTGCGAGAAGCTGGGACAATTGTGGGTTCTCAGGTTTCGTCGCGTAAGCAGTCAGTGATAACAGGAATGGGATAACCATGAGAACTGCTGCGGTGGAGAAAAGCCTAATTTGCGGGCGCGCGATTTTCATATCGAAACCCCCCTCGCCCTTGTCGAGGGGCGCACCACTCTCGAACTTAGCGGCAAGGTAATTCTCGCGGCGCCGCTGAACAGGAGGCTGATTCCGACTAAGGTGCCCACAGCCCAGAGCGAACTTGACGGCCAATGGAAGAAGATGAGGCCCGCAAGCAGAAACGAAGCCAGACCATCGACTAGAAACCAAATCGCTCCGGACAGTCCTCGAAGGCGAAAGAAAACGACAAGTTCGAAGATTCCTGTGACGAAAATATAGAACGCAAGGACTAATGTGAGCGTAACTACTCCAGCGACGGGTAACGCCAGCATGTAAAGAGCGGCGATGAGATAAGCCAGCCCAATCAGAATCTGCCAGAGAACGGCCCCGGCCCCGCGCTCCGACCATGCGTAGACCAGATGGGCGATACCGGCAACCATGAGCAGCCACCCGAAAAAGACACTGGCTGCGATGCCAGCAAAGAATGGCAGCGCGATAGCCATGAGTCCTGCAAGGAGGAGGAGGACTCCCACAAAGATGGACCAGGTCGACGAACGTGTGTAGGTGGTGAGCATGGTTAGACTCCTTCAATGGAAATTGGCCTTGCGTTGCGACACTCCCGCTGCATCGGATCCAACTACTTACTTCCCAACATTCCTGCAGCGTGACTGCTGGCAGTCGACAGAGTCCCCGCTACGAGGCTCGAGGAGGAAATTTGGCGAACATCTTCTCCACGGCTTTTTCAAGCTTTTTGGTATTTTTGTCCGGCTTATCCGAAAGCTGATCCTGCGCCAACCCCCGCCATATAAGCTGCTCGGTTGAAGTGTCGTAAATGTCGACGATAAGGGTTCCTACAGGAACCTTCTCCACCATTGTCGTGGCCATACCGTCGCCCCATCCGTGCCATCTCCAGCCCCCACCCAATCCGTTGTAGAAGGTTGTATATTCGTCTTGGTTTTTCTTTACAGCTACGGCGGTTAACGTGGCATCACCGCCTGCCGGCGCAAGTTGCCATCCCTTCGACTGAAGTTCCCGATCCACGGCCTGACGGATACGCGGCTCAAAAAGAGGGTCATCGGCGTGGACATGTCCCCACGAATAGGTGTGATATTGACTGAAGTTGACGGAATGGTCATAGTCGGTCTCTACTTTCTGTGCCAACGCCTGGATGGAGAAAAGACATACTAGGGCCAACGTGACAAAGACTCGTCGAGAAATATTCATGCAGGACCTCCCTGGTCCGGTGAGTATCGTCTTTATCATCCCCTTCTTTCCATTTCGCAGTTACCGTTCACGATGCTGTTTCAAGAAGGCTAGGATTGTGCCGGGAATGATAGATGCGCGGATTAAGTAGATTTAAAGGCATCTTCAAAAGAAGATGTCTGCCTACTGTCCATTGAAGCCGAGCTTGTTCTTTAGCTTTGAAATCCGGGTCATACTTTTTTCGTAATCAAAGAGGGAAGAGACCGTGGAAGCGAGTTGGTGAGCGGTCTCAGCGTTATCTTTCAGATATTGGGTGTATGGCTCGGTTTTCGGTCGAATTTGGTTCTGGTTCAAGTAATTAATCGCGGCTGTTGTGTTGGCTGCCAATTCCTTGAGTAAAGGCAGTATTCGGTCGACCGCCTGCTCTTGCAAATCGGAACCGGAAGAGCGGGCATCACTTAGTTTGGCTACGATGCGTGCCATGTTGTTGACATGGTCTTTGACCCGATTGAGCATCTCCGCATGAGTCTGCCAACTCACGTCGTTCCGAATCAGCGACTCCATCTCATCAGCGTCTTTGGCAAGTTCAGCGGCCTCGTCCCTGGCCTGACTCAGAAGCTGGGTTAGTTGCTGGCTTTCTTCCGGGAGAGCGAAAGCCCGTCCTGACATTGGAAGCAAGAGGAACACCACTAAGACCGCTTTGACCACATTAGTTCTTGATATCGAATCGATCCGCATATCGAGCCTCCTCCGTGTGGGTGATGTAGGGGCACCACCGAGTTGATTCCGCGGTCGTCGCTACCTTGTGTAGGTATGCCTCGTCGGCGCATGGCCTGGCGAGAACTTGACGTCGAGAAGTCTTAGAAAAAGGAAACTTTGATCTGGTTATCGACAGATGTGATCCCAGGAGCGAGCCAAGCTGTTCTTTCAGCTTCCTGCTTCTCGGCCCAGGAGCGCACCTTACCCTTTAGAATTGCCTTGCTTCCCTGCACCTCAACGGTGATGTTGCTCGCGTCCACCTCTGCCGAGCGAACCAGCGCATCCTCAATCTTCTTCTTCAGATCGGTGGGCGAGGCGGAGGGTTTCACGGCGATCAAATTGCTTACACCTTTGACGCCCCAGAGCTGCCGTACAGCGCGTTCAGCTTCCTCTTTTTGATATTGCCACTCCACCTCACCCTTTAGGGTCACCCAGCCTTTGTCGACCGTTACTTGAATTTTGTCGGCGGGCACACTTGAGTTCCACTTCAGTGCGTAGACCGCGGCAGCAGCGATATCCGTGTCGGTACGTTCTCCGAGAGTACGTACCGTTATATCGTTGGCTACGGCAGTAACCCCGGCTACACGATGGGCAGCCTCCTCGGCTCTCCACTTTTTCAGGTAAGTATCCACCGTCCCCGTAAGGGTGACAACACCATCTTTGACGGCAACACCGATTTCGTTGGCCTGGATACTAGAATCCCAGCGAAGTTCGGCGAGCACATCGGCCTGAATCTCTTGGTCAGTACGAGTAAGCGTTGCTGTTGTCATCTCAACTCTCCTTCTGATTCGCATGCTCGATAAGGCATGGGGCTTTGTTGCTTCGGGAAGATGTTAGGGCTGCGCGCCTTTGAAAACAATTCGTCATAGGTTGTGGGAAAGCATTCCGTTTGATGAGTAGAGTACCCATCGTCTTTGGCAACACTTCGATCTACTTCGATGGTTGTAGAGGCAGATCAGACCGAAGACCGCGCTACCCCGTAGGATCTTTTCTTCCTGGTGGCGGATTTCCGGATGACTCTTAGGCTCTTCCGGCGACCCGAATCAATGCTGCTCATGTTCCTTGTGCTTCTTCAGGAAGGCGGAGATCCTGTCGCGAAGGTGGGAGAACATAGAACTAGTGTCACCCGTACCCTTGACCGCTGATTCAAGCTTTGAGATCTCGTCATCCAGGCCTTTGTATTCGGCATCACTAGTCAGATAACCAAGCAGTCGTGATCGGTTAGCTTCATTCCTGGCTGTCTGTAGCAACGTAAGTGCTACGTCCTTGTTCTGGCGTTGAGAGTTGGCTGCATCGACTGCTGCCTGCGCGAGTAGCAAGGGGATCGGTATGACATGATCAACCACCACAAGCGTATTGACAGCAGTGAGGAGAACTTTGCCTGCGTCCTGATTTTTATTTTGATCCAAGAGCTTAGCTGCCTGCTGCAAAGCCGCGGGATAAGTGGCTAACGGAAGAGATGTAGTGCGAATGCGTAACTCGCTGACAAGTGATGCCAATAGTATTCGAGCTAACGGTAAATCTCTGCGTTTTGTTGCATCTGTAGCTTGTTGAACGATTTGATCGATCACCTTTGGATCGGCGGGAGCGGTATCGATCACCACCACATCTGAAGTGACGGGGATAAGCGCCGTAGCGGGATTCCTCGCAAGCAGAATGTTGATTTTCCCGTTAGCACGTTCGATCGCAGCCAGGGCATCGTCCTTTTTGTTTGCTGCAATCGATTTGATTGCTTCTCCGGTTAGCCCGACAGCAGCAATTGCATCCTGGTCAAGCGTTTGCTTTGCCTCGTTCTCATTTTGTTGACGCTGGGTCTCAATGTCAGGGCGAAACTTCTGTTCGGCTTCCTGATGCTGTTTTTGGAAATCGGTCGTAGGAGGCGACGAGGTCTTCGAAGGTTCGGTTGTTGTACCAGTTCTGTCGTCTGGCTTATTCGTATTGCAGCCGCCTATAACAAGCAGGCATAACGCGGCAAAGATAGTGAGCGCCGCCTTCGTGAGTGGCGAGTTGGACCCCGTCTCGTTGCGCATGGTTGCGCTCCTTAATGATGAACTCCCGGTTCTTCGCCCAAGTTGGCGCGAGATGAGAAATGGACGATGCAACGCCTATCCGATCCACGTTGACTTCACGCAGCGACTTGCCAAGCACGACCAAGCTAGCTTCTCTCAGCAAGCCGTTAGCTAACTCAGTCAGGCGGCTTGTTTCGTTTCCCTTGAAGAGGATTTGCTATCCGCCTCTATCTTGATCTGCCGCGGTTTAGTCTGTCGGTCCGGAGCCGGAACAGTGATTTCCAGTATCCCGTCGTGAAATTTTGCCTTTGCCTCTTCTGGTTTTGCTCCTTCCGGCAACGGAATTCTCCGATAGAAGAACCCGAACTGCCGTTCACTCCGGCGGATGCCTCCTTCGTTCGCTTCGCGCTCGACTTGACGCTCACCCTGAAGCACAAGAGCATCGTCTTCAACCTCCACTCGTACGTCATTCGGAGACAGCCCTGGAAGTTCGGCAAGGATGCGGTAAGTTCCATCCTGTTCGGAGACTTCGACCGTCGGCGTCCAGGCGATAGTGGCGCTTGCCTGGTCTTCGGATAAGAGTGGCTGGAGGGCGCGATCGAATTCTTCCGTCATTCTTCTCAAAAGAGAAAACGGAGTCATGCGAAGCAGGTCGAACGGCGTTAGGGAAAGGCCCAACTGACCCGACCGGCGACGTCTTGCGATGGCGTCGTCACCACCGCTCCGGGCCAACCCGGACCCTTGTCTGGCCCCCTGAGAAGAAAGTTCCTCTTGCTTGTTCGCTGCTTGTGTTGCGGAGCTCTGTTCTTGCTTGTTCGCTGCTTGTGTCGCGGAGCTCTGTTCGTTTTCGTTTGCCATGGGACATTCCTTTCTCTAGGTGATTTGCTGTTGGCTTGCTCTGTTGGAGAATCGCCCATCGGCTAACCCGAGAGAATATCGAGGCGCCTGGGCAGCCTTGACGCGACAATTCCAGGAAGACCGTCTTCAGTTGAACTGTTCAACATGGGACCGCAGTGCCTCGAAATTGCAGGGTCCTACATGCCGGCTATCGTTGATGAAGAATGCTGGCGCGGTGCTGACGCCACTCTGGCCGGCGCTCAAAACGTCTTCGTGCACACGAAGGGCATGAGTATGGAGCATCATGTCGAGATTGAAACGTTGCATGTCTAGGCCAACTCGGGTGGCGTACACCCGAAGGTGTTTGTCCGAAAGAGCGAGCTGATTGTCATAGAGAAAATCGTGCATCTCCCAGAATTTGTTCTGAGCGCCTGACGCCTCTGCCGCCTCTGCAGCACGGTGCGCCCTGGAGTAAGAGCTCAAAGTCAGGAAATTGCGAAAGACATAACGCAGCCGGTCCCCAAGAGTTTCCCGGAGCCGCTTGACGATCGAGCGCGCTTCTTTGCAATGGGGACAGGCGTAGTCGCCGTATTCAACCAAAGTGACTGCTGCGAAGTTATTTCCCTGAATATGATCGCGGTCCATTACTGGAGTGGCAAGTTGGGTCGAAGCAGCTATCGTCATCATGTATTCCTCAATTTCATTCCAGGATGCTAGCGAGAGGAAGTCACAAAAACAATTACACGGGAGGATAAACTCGTGATCCGAAGGGCGCTCTACCGGGGACTTGGCTTCAGTCGGTAGAACGTTCTACGACCTTTGGATTAGGTAGTTGCGGGAGTACAGCCGCGCAGTTCGGCGCCTACGACCTTGTCGGGTTAGGACCGGGGAGATGGGATTCTGTTCGCGTAGATCCGCGGACCTGCATTAGATTAATGGCAGGGAGGCAGCGGCTACAAACGAACCAGCCCTCGGCCTGTCGCAACATTGATTGCTTCCGCGCGGCTCGAGACCCGGAGCTTCTCTAAAATATGGGTCATGTGTACCTTGACCGTCGCTTCGCTGATGTCGAAGAGCGCTCCGATCTCTTTATTGCTTCTTCCGATGGAAAGCGCTTCCAGAACATCCGTCTCTCGTCTGGTCAGGTCGGGGGCGACAACCCGCTTCGCCAATTTTGCCCCTACGTCCGGCGGAATCCATGAGCGGCCGCGGGAAATGGCACGAATGCATTCGAGCAACTCCTCTTTCGCGCAGCACTTGAAAAGATAGCCCTGTGCGCCCGCTCGCAGAGCACGGTATATGTCTTCATCTGTCTCATAGGAAGTCAGAACTACAAGCCGCGCACTCGGAACGTCGCGTCGAATGAACCGGATCGCTTCGATGCCATCCAGAATGGGCATCCGCAGATCGAGAAGGCCGACGTCCGGGAGTATAGACAGGAATTGTTCCACGGCTTCATGTCCGTTGCTAGCTTCGGTGATTACTTGCATATCCGGCTGACGGTTGATGACCGCTACCATTCCTTCTCGCACGAGCGAATGATCGTCGGCTATTAGAACACTGATTAAGGAGCAGCTATGAGCCATAAAGGAACCTCTGCGATGGGTGGCTTCGGCGTGCGGGCTTGCTCCTACTTTGTTGTGTTCGGTACCGGAAAGGTTGCCTTTCTAGTGGTTACATTTTTTCCTGATCCGACCTCAAATTGCCCGAAAGACGCCGGACTCTTTCCCCATTCCCTCGAGCCTAATCCCATCCTTTGCCTATCCAGAGGTGAAAATCTGTGATTCTTTGGCTGCGATCTTCTACTTCGACCAGCAGCGATGTCAGCTTGAGATGAATCCGAACGAAAGCTTCGCTGGTTCGTGTACAGCGCCGGATATCCATCAAGGCTTCCTGAGCAACCCGGAATACGGCCATTTCGAGATTTGGCGAAAGTCTTACCAGATGAGAATCTATTTACAGAAACACGGTCAGCCCGCTCCTCTCTCTCTCTCTTGCCTCGCATGAATTCGATCTCGGTTCGTCTTTTCATCGTGGCCAAGTAAACCCTTTGCCGACACTCTGTTTGTATTCCTTCCCACGTCCAACTCGCTGGTCTGTATACACCTACGCTTCATTCGGGGAGGTGCCGAGCGTGACACAGATATTCTTATTAAGCGTAGAGCAGGTCTTTTATAGGAACTGGCAATGAACACTCCGGACCGAGCTTCGTAAATAAAAGTGCCAATAATCAGCACTTTAACCTTGTCTTCACCTATTCCAGCTTCTATCCTTTTCTTTATACAACTTATTTCCAGAAAACGCGGTTTTGAGCTTGCCTCAATTCCGCTCAGATGGTTCTGCCGGTCACTTTGCCTGAAGTGTCTCCCTTTCTATTCAGAGCAGCCGAACCTCCTTTCTCTTCAACATACAAATGAAACAGGAGAGCCCCATCATGAAGCTATCGTCAAGGTACCTCCACCTCTCTCTGCTGATGCTCGCGTTAACCATCACGCAGTCTTTATCGAGCCAGACGTTCCGAGGCGGTATTGCAGGAACCGTTCAGGACAGCACCGGCGCAGTCGTCGCGAATGCAAAGATCACACTGATTGGCACTGAGACCGGATCTAAGCACGAGACGGTTTCGACCAGCTCGGGGGATTACAGCTTCCAGGATCTCCCTCTGGGAACCTACAACGTTGTGGTAGATGCGCCAGGATTTTCTACGACCAAGATCGACAAAGTCGTGGTGCGCCCAGGACAGATTTATTCGCTCGAGATTAAACTTCCTGTCGCATCGTCGGCCCAGCAGGTTGAGGTGAACGCTGCGGCGGTGTCACTAGACACCGAGTCCTCGACGAACGCAGACGTCGTGAACGAGAAGGCGGTACAAAACATTCCGCTGAACGGCCGCGACTTTACCCAGTTAGTGAAGGTTGTCCCCGGTTACAACGGTGCAGGATCACTGAACGGAACGCGAACGAACCAGAACAACTGGCAGATCGATGGCGCTGACAACAACGACATCTGGCAGAACGGCGCAGCGGCCAACCAGGGCGGAGTGGGATCGATTGCCGGTGTGACGATTCCGATTGATGCTATCGACCAGTTCTCGGTGCAGACGCAAGGGAATGCAGAGGTTGGACGTAACGGCGGCGGACTGATCTCGCTGGCGATCAAGTCGGGAACGAATCATATTCATGGCTCGGCGTACTACTTCAATCGCAATGAGTTCTTTGCGGTGAAGAGCCCGTTCCTGCTTTCGACGCAGCGGAAGCCGGAACTGCGTAACCAGCAGTTTGGCGGGTCAGTGGGCGGACCGATCATGAAGGACAAGCTGTTCTACTTTGTGAACTATGAGGAGCAGAAGTATCTGATCCAGAACAGCGCTGCGGCGACGGAGCCCACGACTGCCTATGTGCAAGCGGGCACGTCACTGCTGGCGAAGCACGGGATTCCGGTGAATCCACTGTCGTTAAATGTGCTGACGATCTGGCCGGAGGGGAACAAACCCGCAGGACCGGCCAGCTCGGGCAATTTTCTGGATGGAAAGCCGCAGAGCGGGTATAGCTACAACTCGATTGGAAAGATCGATTGGACGATCACTCCGCGGCAGACGCTGTCGGTGCGCGGCTTCATCGGCACGGGGCGCCAGTTCGCGGCAGTGGGCACGAACGTGTTCGATTACTACCAGGTGGCTCCGGACATCACGCAGAACTTTACGGCGGTGCATAACTGGGCGATCACGGCCCATGCTTCGAACCAGTTGCTGGCTGCGGTAGGCGTCTTCAATCAAACCTTCAACGACCAGAACCACAGCTTCAACATGCCTGCTCTTGGTTTGAACACGGGGGTGACGACATCTTCGCTGTATGGTGCTCCGACGATTACGCTTGGCAGTTCTACAACGTTCGATCAGACGGGCGTGACGCAGCCGCTTGGCCGCAAGGACTACACGGGCCACCTTACGGACACGGCAACGTACATCTTCGGTAAGCACCAGGTACGGTTCGGCGGGGAATACCGACGGAACTACATGGACCTGCAGTACCAGCGCAACACGCGCGGTACGTTTACCTTTACGGGCCAGGCAACGCAAAACGATGCGATTCGTGGAATACTTCCTGCGGGCGCAACTCCCTATTCCTGCAAGACTACCGAAACCGACAAGACTCTTCCCTGCAACGACCCGGCAACGGCTGATGTGAAGGACATGGCCGATTACCTGGCGGGCTATGTTGCATCATCGAGCTTCACTCAGGGCGTTCTGCGGCGTGACATCTACCAGAACACGTTCAGCTTGTTTGCACAGGACCAGTTCCAGGTGCTGCCTAATCTGACGCTGAACTATGGCTTGCGGTACGACTACAACGCTCCGTTCTATTCGCCGGGTGTGCTCTCAGACTTCCGTCCAGGTGCGACAGGGGCTGACAACTTCGGCCTGGTGCTCGACGAAACCAGCGGCCTTGGCTCGATCTATCCGGGGAACAAATCGAACCTGGCACCTCGCTTCGGATTCGCGTATAACCCGGCCCAGAAGCTGGTGATTCGTGGAACCTATGGAATCTTCTTCGACGCGATCAACTTCAATGGGTTCTTTGACAATCGTCCGGGTAATGGCGGTGCAGTGGGGGTGCAGGCCAATCCTACTGGTGCGACGCCGGTGCTAAACGTGAGCCCGAGCTTCTACCGGTGGCAGACGGGAGTCGATCCGTTTACCACCGGTGCCGGCGGGCCGACGGTGTTTGGGCTGGCTACGATCAGTCCCTCGTTCCGGACAGCGTACATTCAGAACTTCAATCTGAACATGGAGTACCAAGTCAGCCAGAACACGATCCTGCAGGTTGGATATGTAGGTTCGCTCGGACGGCATCTGTTCGACCTGATCGATATCAACCAGGCGAGACCAGGTGCCGGCTCAACGGCAACGGCACTGCAACCACGACGGCCGTACTACAGCAGCACGATTATTCCTAACGCGAAGGTCATTGCAGCGATCAACCAGGTGGAGAGCGAAGGAACTTCAAATTACAACTCGGCGCAGGTGATGCTGCGCACGAGCAACTTCCATGGACTGACGGCACAGGGCTCGTACACGTACGGCCACGCGCTAGACGTTATCTCGGGCACGCGCGGTCTGGCTCCGCAGGATTCGACTAACCTTGGCGGCGAGTACGGCAATTCGGACTTCGACGTGAAGCATACGTTCAATGGCTACATTGTGTACGAGGTGCCGAAGTTTACCGATCGCATGAAGCTCCTGACGAGCGGTTGGCAGGGCAATGCGTTCATCACGGCCTTTACGGGCACGCCGGTGGCCGTGAAGCTGGGCAGTGTGGACAACAGCGGTACGGGCGAGTTCCAGGACCGTCCGAACCAGATCGGCAATCCGACGGCCGGAGTGAACCGGACACTCATCACTCCGAGTTCGGGCGCGCCATATGAACAGTGGTTCACGTCGGCGGCGTTTACTCCTGCGCCTGCGGGCAGCTTCGGCACGCTGCAGCGCAATGTGTTCCGTGGCCCTGCGTTCGCTACTGTGGATGCGGCTGTCGTGAAGAACACAATCATTCACGAAGGCATCAATCTGCAGTTGCGGGCGGAGATGTTCAACCTGTTCAACCGGACTAACCTTGCCAACCCCGGCGTCGGGACCTTGTCTTCCTCCACATTTGGACGAAGCACAACCACTCGCAATAATGGCGGCGCGCCGGGCATCGGGCCGGGCGAACCCTTCAATGTGCAACTCGCGGGCAAGATCATTTTCTAACGCTGCATTAGTTGACTCGACAGCGGAGGCCGAGAACGAGATATGTTCTCGCCCTCTGCTGTTTTCTTATTGCCGCACAGTTAGTGGGCTTGGCTGAGATAGGAAATTCTAGTCAGGCTGAAACCGGTAGCGACGGGGCTCGTGCAGATTTGGCGGCGCTGGAAAGCGTTTGGGTTTTTCGGTCGGCGCGTCGATGGTGTGATGCATTGGGCCTCTCCCCCACCGGGTACTTCCTGGTGCAAAGTCTTCGAAAGAGGGGACTTGAGTCCGTACTTCAGGTTCCGGATCTTCCCTTCTCGTGATTAAAAGCCAAGGCCCCGCTTCTGGCCGGACCGCTGTCTCTCAACTTCTTTGTTCCTATGTTCTATTTTAACGGATTTGGTGTAACTAAATGCCAGACTTGTTGGATAAATCTTTTTCCTTGCACGTTCCTCAATCTGGGCAGTTTATGGAATTTCTGGCGTTGTTTTTCGAGAGCTCGGGGCTTGACATGCGAGTTTGGCGGCTTTTCGAGCGATTGACGCGACAAGTAACGGATTTCATAGAGGTTTTGGGCGAAATGTAATGGCAAGCAAGACGGATCGCGGCTTGGTGCATCGTGGCTAACGCTGGGTGGACGGATAGAAATAGATTTTCGCTCGGTTCCGGTGTTGACGGCGGCGACATCTCGGCGTGAAGGGGTTCCAGTATCTCTCTGCTGACCTGTTCTGTGGCGGTAGCGGTAAGGGCGAGCACAGGTGGATCGCCAGGTTGGACGCGGGCGTCTCCGACCGACAGGAAGGGCCGGGCGGAAGTCATGGCCCCACTGTGATATGCAGTGGGGCCTCGTCTACGACCAGGAGAGAGAGCGAGAGAGAGACACCGCCTGCTTCAACGAGGGCCTGATGAACTCCTCGTCCCTTAGGCGTTCGCGTATGACATGAACGAGCTCAGCTGTGCCATGTTCAATGTCCTCGGCTGCAGCGCGAGGCTGAACGCATCCAAACCGCATGGCTGCTATAGAAGTCATCCGCACGTCTGCGGAAGTCAATGCTCTGGTGCCAGAGTGGGTTGAACTCTGGCAGCGGGATCCGAACGCGACGCCATTTCAGAGGCCCGAGTGGCTCCTTTCGTGGTGGCATCATTTCGGCCAGTCTGATCTTCATATCGTCTGCATACGGCAGGGCGGCCGACTGATAGGCTTGCTCCCGTTTTACGTCTACTTCGATAGCGCAAAGAACGAGCGCCAACTCCTGTTGGTTGGGGCGGGCACGTCGGACTACCTCGATGGCTTGTTCAGCCGTGAATGTACAGCGGCGGAAGCTTGCGAAGGCCTGGTCGCAATAGCCGATGGGGTCACCTGGGATGTCGCTCACCTGATGCAAGTGCTCCCGCACTCGCCTATCTACTCCGGGGCGATACGGATCGGCGCGCCAGCGGTGGAACAGATTGCCGGGGAAAGTTGCTTCCGTTGTCCAGCACTTCCAATGGCAGAGCTTCCGAGAAAAGTACGGTCAGACGTTCGCTACTTCCGAAGTGCCGCTTTGGGACGCGGGACTCTTCGCCTGCATCTCGCCGATGCGTCCTCATGCAAATCTTGCTTCGAAGTTCTCGTCGACCTTCATTCAGCACGCTGGCGAGAATCAGGCGAGGCGGGTGTGCTTTCAGATCCGAACGTACTTGGCTGGCACTTCGAAGCTGTCCCGCTCCTGGAGGCTGCAGGTTGCCTCCGGCTGTATGTGCTTTATCTTGACGCTGAACCGATTGCTTCGCTCTACGCGCTTGTGGACCCGCCCACGCGCTCGTCTCGTACAGAATACTTCTACTTGATCGGTTACTCGCCAGCCTACGCGGAGATCAAGCCCGGCACACTCATTACTGCAATGGCATCCGAATACGCGGCGAATGAAGGGGTTGAGTTTATCGATATGCTGCGCGGAAACGAGGCGTACAAGAAATTCTGGCATGTGAAGGAGGTGCCAACTTACGGCATCTCCATTGCCCGGAGCGCACTCGCAAGGCATTAGCGTTAGTGCTTCACCTTGCTCTCGCGCACGTGCCCATCCTCAACTTTCGATCGCGTGCTGACTCCGGGTCAACGGCCGGATAAATATCGGGAGACTGAGGCCTTGTACAAGAATCGAAAAGACGACCACAACAAAGGTTGCGATAAGTAGAAGGTTGCGGTCGAAACCGGGCGCTTGCGGCAGTGAAAGCGCAAGGGCCACGGCCAGGCCGCCGCGCAGACCGCCCCATGTCAGTACTGCGATCGACCCCGGTAGGTGTTCGCGAAAGAAGCCGAGCACTCGAACACAGATCCCGACGCTTAGAAAACGAGCCATCACGACGACTGGAATGGCAATGGCTCCGGCGACCAGATACAGCCTCGTAAACGGCAGTACCAGAATTTGCAGTCCCAGTAGAAGGAACAGTACAACATTCAGGAAGTCATCGACGAGTTCCCAGAAGCGCTCTACATGTTCGCGCGCCAGCTCCGACATGGCTAGCGCACGCGAGTGCCCGTTGACCAGCACACCCGCAGTGACGACCTCGAGCGGCGCCGAAAGCTGCAACGCATCTGCCAGAGCATACCCGCCCATGGCCAGGGCCAGCGTGAGAAGCACTTCAACTCGATAGCTATTGACCAGGCACAGCAAGCGATGCGTCACATATCCGAGTACTGCACCCAGCGCAATTCCACCGCCTGCCTTTATCAGCAGCAGCCACCCGAACAACGTCACCGAAGGAAATGAACCACCCGTTGAGGCCCCCAGCAGCGCCAGAAAGAGCACTGCCCCCACGCCGTCATTGAATAGCGATTCCCCCGCAAGTTGTATCTCCAACTCGGGCGGAGCGCCTGCACGGCGCAACATATCCAGCACGGCAATCGGGTCTGTCGGCGAGATCAGCGCTCCGAACAGCAGCGAACCTGCCACACTTAGTTCGATGTGTATCAGCCTCAGCGACCATCGGAGAAGCAGCGCAACAAAAACCGTGGAGAGTGCGGTCGCGACGATTGAAAGAACAATGACAGGCACTCGCTGCTTTGACATCCGTTCGAGGTCAAGCTGAAGCGCACCTGCGAACAGAAGAAAGGCCAACATGCCGTGCAGCACTACCTTATTGAAGTCGATCTCCCCGACTACGTGTTCGGCCATCGCGTGCAGCATCGGCGCGTGCTGCCCCGCCGCAATCAGGAGCACTGCCGTGCTCAACGAAAGCACCATCGTGCCGATGGTCGTCGGCAGACGCAACACACGAACGCTGAGCAAGCTGAACAAAGCGCCGGTCGTCACGAGAATGCTTAACAAGGCGAAAGTTGAAATCACACTTCTTAAGATGTATCGACGCGACGATCGAGCACTGGCCAGAGTACGATTTCGTGGATCTACTCTGGCTGGTCCATCGGAGCACGATCACCCGCGCGTGGAGACTCCCCCACCGCTAAACGAAGCGCTGGGTGAGGGTTCATCCGATCAGTTTTGCATAGAGCTTCAGGTACTGCGCTACCATCGCATCGGCCGAAAACCGCTCTCTTGCCACGGCGCGGCAGAGTTGCGAATCGATCTCTCCGGCCCTCGCGATTGCCGTCGCCATACTTTCAGCATCTCGCACCAGGAACCCCGTCCGACCATCCTCCACGATGTCCGGTATCGCTCCTGACGGCAACGCGACGACCGGCGTGCCTGCGGCGAGGGCCTCCATCGCGACTAGGGAACTCGTCTCCTCAGCCAGCGAAGGGATCTGCAGGCATCGTGCCCGGCTCAACAGCCGCGCCTTCGCCTCGCCGTCGACGGGGCCGACAAAACGCGCTCCTTTGCCGATGCGCGGGCGAATCTCCTCCTCGAAATACCGCACGTGATCCGGATAGGGATACACCTTGCCGGCCACAATCACTGGGACGTCCGCCATGCGCGCTGCATCCATCCCGGTATGCAGGTTCTTCTCCGCGCAGATACGCGAGAGCATTACTGCATATTTGCCACGGCCTCGCCGAGTTGCCGCTGGGGCCGGTAACGGCACACCATTTTGGACGACGACAAGCCGCTTGTGCGCACGCCGAGGACACGCCGCCCGCTGACTCTCCGAGACGCACTGGAGTTGATAGTTCGCTGGCAGGTCCCAAATCTCTGCCGGATACCAGGCTGGCGGTAGATGCAGGGTCACCAGCACGGGCACATGCTGCGGGATCCTGTAACGGTGAAAGTCAATCCCATGCATGTGCACAAGGTCGACCGATTTCGTCGCGAACGCTCGATCGATCGCTTGCTGAAGCCTGAGCTCAACTCCAGCCCGTGCCTCCGGGTTCAACATACAGTCAGGCACCGCCACGCCGAGCAACTCGCCCGCGACTTCGGACCGGGCGTGCGCCACGACGATGGACTGAAAGCCTCTTCGCACTAGCGCCTTTTCGAGTGTTCCCAAGATCTGTTCGGCGCCACCGACCGCCCCGGACCCTACTTCCGCAAACGGATAAGCGACACTCAAGATTGTTCTGCGTGCCGTTTTCATAGCCCATCTCCTCAATAGCACGCTTGACCAATCCCCAAAACTGATCCCCATTCATCCAGCGCAGGTAATGCTCGTAGAAAAGCTAGCGCTCTGAGGGCGCCGCCGAAATCCTACGCCATTCGCCGGTAGAGCTCCGGCCCTCCCCTTGTATCTGTCAGCACTGAACAGCCAACGTGCTCTCCTCCTGGGGAGAGGGAAGTGTGAGCCTGGAATCACCGTTCCACCACCCGCCGCATACTCTCATTTCTTCCATGCCCTCGCCAGACGCAAGCTTCCGTACCAGCCGTGCCAACGCCGTCGGCCTCGGAGAACCGCTCGAAACGTCGAACACGCCTGGCTCGTATACACCAATGTCCCTCGTACATAGGTCACTCCAGTTGTAGAGCCCGAGCAGCCCCCATACTGTAACCGCCCGTACATCCACTCCACCTTCGCAGGCTCTCTGCGCCTCGCGCCATGTCTCGGCAAGCCAGCAGATCTGTTGCTCCGGCTCACATCCGAGGTGCGCCTCGGTGATCGCGACCGGCAGGTGGTATCGCTCCCATGCTTGGCGCAGCACCGCGCCGACACCGCTGATTCCGTCCGCACGTATGCGTACCGCATCCACATCCACCAGAGGTTCCAGACCGGAATCTCCGCCTCGGAAGTGTGGAGGATACAGCTCCACGCGATGATCCAGAAAGCGATCGCTCGTAACGTAGTAATTGAGACCCACCATGGAGGGCGGACAGGGATTCTCCGAAAACCAGAGAGCTTCTCTTTCCTCCAACCCGTGCTCCAATAGAAATGCGAAGAGTGGATGATCGCGCGTGACCCTGCCGCAGAGAAGATCCATACCTAGCCAGCGGCGGCGCTCCCGTTCATCACGGTATGACTGCAGCGCGCGCGTGGAGAACGTCGAGCCGCCATCCTCGGTGTGGACCAGCCGGGCTTCTGGCTGAACAGAGCGGATCGCACGCATGGCAAGCACAATTCCCTTCAGTTGATGAAACAGCGCGCGTGTGTAGCTGCGCATGCATCGAAGATGCGGGAACCAATGTCCGTAGAGACACGAAAACCGGGCCGTCGTCTGTGGTTCGTTGATGGGCGTGTAGTCGTGCACCCACGGATACCGCTGCGCCGTTCGTAGTGCGAACGAAGCGAATTTTTCAGGAAACTCGGGGTCCAACAGGTTCGTCCACGTTGGCCCGCTGCCGTGATGAAGCAAGCCGACGATCGGACGAATTCCGAACTGCTCCATGGCCTGCAAAGTGCGGTCTGCCGAGCTCCAGTTGTCCTCCCGCTCCACATGTTCCCAAAGCACGGCTGTACGCAGCGTCCGGAGTCCGAGTTCAGCAAACATCTCCATGTCCGCAAACGCCCGTTCCCGATGTCCGGAGCGCGTATGTTGATCGTGAAAGGCGTCGCCAACGCGATTGATCGTGCACTCGACCCCCGCCCATAGCTCCAATGGTGTTTGTCGGTTAAACAAAATTTTCTCCTTGGTCGAGGTCTTCGCCAACCGAATTCCAGTTCAATAAGTTCCCGTCCGTTAGGCTGCATTCACTTTCATTTTGCAACCAGCACGATCTGTGTGTTCTTAGGAAGCTTCCGCGCCCTTTTGGGTTGCAACCGATTCCTGCTTCCGTCGTGCCACTGCTCTTCACCTGCTGTGCTTGATTTTCCGCCGCTGCCCTCTCGTCACATCGCGAAGGCGAATTAATGCATCACATGCAGTAGTGAGCGAATCCGCTCCGGTACGAACTGCAAGGCACATCCCTGACCGTTGCGACATGTGCACTATCTCCGAGGTAGAGGACACCCCATGCCACCATGGTCCGCGCTAGCACGGTATAAGGAAACTCGTCCACGCGAACGGGAAGACAGCACGCTACAGCGGATGCTGGAAAGAAAGCTCCCGTCCGCGTTGCCTAATGACACGTCCGCCATAAGTCCCTGCACTGGGGTTGGCGCTCCAGATCTCGTCGTCTTTTCCCATCTGCGGTGGCACTTTGTCACACAAAGGCCGCAACACCTTCTCACGCGCGCGGCTGATTCTCGCCCAGTCTATTTCTGGGAGGAGCCATGGATGCACGCCATCGATGATCCTTCCTGCCCTCCCGCCGCGGGGAGGCTGGAGTTTCTTTGCGCCGATGAGAACACGCATGTAACCGTCATCCGTCCGCATCTCAGAGAAGGCGTGGATCCGGTCAAGGCCCAGCGCGCCTTACTCGACGGATTTCTCGGCGCCCACTCCCTCCATCGATTCGACATCTGGTATTACACGCCAATGGCACTCAGCTTCAGTGCTCATCTCCGTCCCGAGGTCACGATCTACGACTGCATGGACGAGCTCTCCGCCTTTTGCGGCGCGCCGCCAGAGCTTGTCGAGAGAGAACGAGAACTCTTTCGCATCGCTGACGTTGTCTTCACCGGCGGCCGCTCCATTTACGAGGCTAAGAAATCACACCACGCAAACGTACATGCCTTCCCTAGCTCCATCGATGTCTCCCACTTCTCGAAGGCGCGAAGTCTGACATCTGATCCCGCTGATCAAGCCGCAATCCCGCGCCCTCGCGCAGGATTCTTCGGTGTCCTGGACGAACGCTTCGACATAAAGCTCATCTCCCGACTGGCATGCCTGCGTCCCAACATGCAATTCGTCTTTCTTGGCCCCGTGGTCAAGATCGATCCCTCACTTCTTCCACGTGAGGCCAACATCCACTATCTCGGCGCAAAGTCGTACTCCGATCTGCCTGCCTATCTGGCCGGATGGGACATCGCGCTTTTGCCCTTTGCGATGAACGAATCGACACGCTTTATCTCTCCCACGAAAACTCCGGAATATCTCGCCGCGGGCAAGCGTGTCATTTCCACGCCGATTCGCGATGTCGTCACCACCTACGGAGATACCGGACTCGTTGAGATCGCGGCGACGGCTGAAGACTTCGCGTCTGCAATCGACCGGGCAATCAATGCCTCGGGTACCGATCAAGACTGGGACGAACGCGTCAGGCGCAAGCTCGCGGACTCCTCCTGGGATCGCACATGGGAGGCCATGTGTGCCGAGATCGAATTTGCGCGTGACAGGCGCAGAGCCCGCGAGAAATCGTCCACTGCAACCCTCTCTACCTCTTTGAGGAAACTGTCGTCCTTCTCAATAGGCAAATTTGACTACCTCGTAGTGGGAGCAGGGTTCGCAGGTTCTGTCGTTGCGGAGCGTATCGCGTCACAACTTGGAAAGCGTGTCCTTGTCATCGATAAGCGTCCGCATATCGCCGGGAATGCCTACGATTGCCCCAACGAGCACGGGATTCTCATCCATCGCTACGGTCCGCACATCTTCCATACTTCTTCGCAAAAGGTCGTCGATTATCTTTCGCAGTTCACGCTATGGCGCGGCTATGAGCACCGGGTGCTGGCCCAGGTCGACGGAAAACTCCTTCCCATTCCCATCAACCTGGACACCATCAATCGTCTTTACGGGCTCCAGCTGGACTCTGACGGTATGAAGACGTTTCTTGCGGAACGCGTCGAAGTACCCGCCGCGATCCGTACCGCCGAAGACAACGTCGTCTCGCGGGTAGGCGTCGAGCTCTATCGGAAGTTCTTCCGCAACTACACCCGTAAGCAGTGGGGGCTTGATCCGTCGGAGCTCGACGCTTCGGTTACGGGACGCATTCCCGTTCGCTTCGATCACGACGACCGTTACTTTACAGACACTTTCCAGGCGATGCCGCTCGAGGGCTACACCCGCATGTTTGAGCGCATGCTGGCCCATCCGAATATATCTGTTCTGCTCTCCACGGATTATCGAAGTCTCGCAGGCAAGTTTCCAAAGGCTAAGATCGTCTACACCGGTCCCATCGATGAGTTCTTCGACTATCGTTTCGGCCCTCTTCCCTATCGCTCCCTGCACTTCGAGCACGAGACGCACGACCAGGCTCGCTTCCAACCCGCCGCAGTGGTCAATTACCCTAATGATCACGCCTACACACGGATCACGGAGTTCAAGTACCTCACCGGCCAGGAGCATGCAAAAACCAGCATCGTCTATGAGTATCCCCGTGCTGAGGGTGACCCTTACTATCCCATCCCGAGGGCGGAAAGCGCGCTGCTTTACGAAAAGTATCGCGCACTCGCGGCGACCGCAACCGGGGTTTACTTCTGCGGAAGGTTAGCCAACTACCGGTACTTCAACATGGATCAGGTCGTGGCGCAGGCGCTGCACCTTTCCCGCAACATCGCCGAAGAGGAGAGCACTGTGACCACCCAATCGATCACACGCGCCACAACCCTCTTCAAACCCGGAGCCGAACTAAGCCAGGCGATCTAACGAACGGAGGCCTGCATGGTCCGGCATAGTTGGGATAGCTCACCGAGCCACGTCTAGTGTTGAAGCTCCATCAGCCGCTTTCGCCAGAGTAAGACCCAAGGCTCGTCGCGGTCTGGCATTGACCCTATGGTCGCCAGTGCCACCTGATCCAACGGCATCTTCGGCGTTCTATCTGCGTACAGAAGGCCGTTAGCTTCCTGGAATGTATCCGTCAGCTGCGTATAGCAGAACCCCGCCAGTGAGGAGATCGGGCGAATCGCCGACATTAAGGCGCTGTACCTCTCGATCAGTTCTTCGGCCGTATGGGAACTGCTATAACCCCACGTCGGGTCATCCGGCCGCCGCAGAGCGATGCCTCCAAACTCCGTCAAGACAATCGGTTGCTGCTCGGCCCCCTTCTCTCCCACCCGCAGCATGCGTCCGCCAGGGCGTTCCGATTGGAAGAGCCTGGTCTCCACATCATCCACGCCGTAGCGCTCCGCCATACGCGCCGGTTGATCGTCGTAGTCGTGGATGCCAATTATGTCGGTCGCTACACTCTCCCATCCATCGTTTCCAATCACCGGTCGAGTAGGATCAAGCGTCTTCGTCAGGTGATAGAGCGCCTGCACATAATGTCGCTGCGCCGGGCTGTCCGGAAGGTCCGGGACACCCCAGCTCTCATTGAACGGAACCCACGCTACGATACAAGGATGACTCCAGTCGCGCTTTAATACGTCCATCCACTCGCGTGTCAGCCGCTCCACAGAGCGCTCCGTATACCTGTAGGCGCTCGGCATCTCCTCCCACACGAGTAGCCCCAGATGGTCAGCCCAATAGAGAAAGCGCGGATCTTCTATCTTCTGGTGCTTGCGAACACCATTAAACCCCATCGCTTTCACTAACAGAATGTCACGCAGGAAAGCGTCATCATGTGGCGCAGTCTGTCCGCTGTTTTCCCAGTAACCCTGGTCAAGCACCAAGCGCAGCGGCCATGGCCGGCCATTCAAGATAAACCGGTCACCCTGTGTGGCGATCGAACGCAATGCGGTGTAGCTCTTCACCGCATCCACTATGCGACCATCCCGGTCCAGCAGGTTCAGCTCGATATCGATAATCGTCGGCTTCGTCGGACTCCACAGCAAGTCGTTTCTGAAGTCGTCGATGCCAGGATCGGAGAGTGCGATCGAACGGTGTATCTCACCCGCCGCAAGCGAGCCACCAGCCACTCCCACCAACTCGTACAGATCCTTCGCGAGCACCTGGTCACCAGCGCGCATTATCAGCGACAGCCCTGATCCTTCGGGAATCGTTCCCTTGATGTGTGCCTCCAGCCCGATCTCCCAGTGCTCCAAGCTGGACTCCCATCGAAGCGACTCCACATACGTTGCGGGCACCACTTCCATCCACACTGTCTGCCATATTCCCGTCGTGCGCGGATACCAGATCGAATGCGGCATCAGCTTCCAATCCTGCTTCCCTCTCGGCTTCTCCAGGTCTGAAGGATCGTCCTCCGCGCGCACCACAATTTCCTGCGATCCAGTTCTCGCAAGCACATCCGTGATGTCCGCCGAGAAGGGTGTATAGCCCCCTTGGTGCCGGCAGACCTCCACCCCATTGACCCACACGCGCGCTGCATAGTCGACAGCCCCAAAGTGCAAGATCAGCCTCTCGCCAGTCTTCAACTCGGGACGCTCGAAGCTGCGCCGGTACCACACCGCGCGGTAGAAGCCGGTGTCCCCAATCCCGCTGGCCGCCGTCTCGGGCGCAAACGGTACCATGATTTTTGCGTCCCATGTCACCGCCGCCGGCCCGGACACCTCGGCTTTCCGATCGATCGCAAAATCCCAATATCCATCAAGCTTGATCCAGGCAGCGCGTTGAAGCTGAGGCCGCGGATAATCCGGCAGGCTGCCTCGTAGTCCATTCTCGGGGAGTAGTTCCATCGAATCTCCAGGTCCCATTCCTTGCGGTAACACCATTACCCCAAATGCGACGAAGACGTGATCTCGTCGCCTCCACCCCACCCGTCTCGCGACGACAGCACGCGCCGAGTGCAGCATTCTGTCCTTGCTTCAGCACAAAATCGGGCGCGGATTACGCTCGGTCGTGCTGCAGCACCTTTATCTATAGGATGCGCTCTGAAAATCCATCGACTCCAAAGCTGTCTGAAAGTATTGGGTCGCCGACGTGTTGGGTGTGGATTCAGCAACATTGGCCAAAGCTCTCACAACGGTTTACCTCCGATGATTTGGACCTCTGCGGAGGAACCGGCAGGCAGAGGTGCGGCCGAAAGCTGCAAAGCGCCCGTGGCCTGAGACCAATGAAGGTGGGTTATCTCCGACCTACCCTGTTCGTAGTCATAGGTGGTGCCGTCGTCGCGGTAGAGGTCAAAGTCAGTGTCGGGGCCGGCATACACTCGCAGCGTCGCGATCTTCTGTTCCTCGTTAGTGCTCTCGATCGGTTCTCCTAGTGGCAAGATGGAACCGCTACGGACAAAGATTGGAATGATATCGATGGGAGCATTCACGGTGACACTCTGGCCGCCGCTGAGCCGCTCATTCGTCCAGAAGTTGTACCAGTCAGTTCCCGCAGGCAGATAAACCTGGCGTGTGGTTCTTCCCTGCTCGGTTACAGGCGCGATCAGCAGGGCGGGCCCGAACATGTACTCGTCGCCGATGTTCGCGACCGCTGGATCGGCGCCGAAGTCCATGAAGAGGCCACGCATGAACGGTGCACCGGTTTTGTGAGTGGCGTATGCAAGCGAGTAGATGTAGGGCATCAATTGATAGCGCAGACGAAGGTACTTCTCGAGGATGGGCTCGGCTTGTTTTCCGTAAGACCAGACCTCGTTTTGCGGTCGGCTGCCATGGGAACGGAAGTTCGGCTGGAACGCTCCATACTGGAACCAGCGAACGTAGAGTTCGGGATAGTCGTCGTAGTGACCGATATTTGCGCGCGCGTCGGAGGGGTCGAGCAGAGGCGGGCGGTCCGGCGTATGGGAGTGGGGCAGATACTGCCAGCCGCCGATGTCCGTACTCCAGTACGGCATGCCCGACGCGACGAAGTTGATCCCGGTAGGCACCTGGCGTTTCAGCGTGTCCCAGTTTCCGCTGATATCCGATGACCAGAAGATTGTGCCGTTATGTTGTGCGCCGGTGTACGCGTCGCGCGCGAGAATGAGCGCCCGGGTCTTCAGATCGCGGCGGAAACCGTCGTAGATGGCAGCTGTGTGGAAGAGAGGATAGACATTGAAGAACTGCGTTCCGGGGCCTATGTCCCAGTAGCTTCCGTTCGGGGGAAGGTCCGGTTCGGTTTCGTCTGCCCAGAACGAGTCGAAGCCTTTGTCGACATAGTTCTCCTTGATGATGTCCCAATACCAGCGCGCTGCCTTCGGGTTTGTCGTGTCGATGTCGGAGCCCGCGCGATCGTAGGGCAACCCATTGGTTGGCGTTCCGTCGGACAAATGCTCGAACCAACCGTTCTTGAGCAGTGTCTTGTAGTAGCGGTCTTCAGGAACGAAGCGGGGCCACACGCTGATCATGGTATGGAAGTTCATTCCATGGAGAGTCTTATTCATCCCGATCGGGTCTGGCCACATCGCGGGATCCATATCCATCTCACCCATCTTGGTGTAATGGAACCAGTCGATGACCAGTGTGTCGATTGGGAGGTGGCGGTCGCGATAACCTTGAGCAACGGCCATAAGTTCAGCTTGGCTCGAATAGCGCTGCTTACATTGGATGTAGCCGTATGCCGATTTAGGCAGCATGGGCGTGTCGCCGGTGAGCGAGCGATAGCCCGAATAGATCTCGTCGTAGGTTTTACCTGCGATAACAAAAAAGGACACGCGCTGGCCGACATCGGAGGTCCATTTGTTCGCGTTATTGAAGCCGAATTGTGCGGTGGTCCTGCTTGGGTTGTCCCAAAGCAAACCGTAGCCCTTGCTGGACACGGCGAATGGGACGCATACGCTTTGGCCGGAGGGCGCGTCATAGTCGTGTGCGCAGCGAATGACATGGCCGCGGCGGTCGAGAAAGCCTTCCTGGTTCTGACCGAGGCCGTAGATGTGCTCGTCAGCAGGTGCGGCGAAGGTGGCGCCAACTCGGAAGAAGGGTGGGTCGGAAGGCCTGCGGTCATTGAGGATCTGCGAGTCGCCATCCTTGTGGTTGGGGATGGACATCTCCCAGTTGTTCATCTGGAGAATGTTCGAGCCCTCCGGAGTTTTGATTGAGAGACTGACGCCCGGGGTCGAGCCATTGAAGAATTTTGCGATGTCCGCTTGTGTGCCCGTGGGTTTGTACGTGCCATCGGAAAGAGCTGTCGTAACGACCATGCGCGACGAATGGAGGACTTCACCGTGAGTAGTCCGTTCGCGGGTCCAGTCTGTGGCATTCGGTTTCGCAGTAATGCCGTATCCGGCGGCTGCCTCAGCATAGGGCTTAAGCAGACCGATGCTCACGCGCACAATATTGGGAGCGTAGGGCTCGACAACAACCGTGGCCTCTACATCGCTTTTTTTAACCGTTTGGGCGTAGCCGCAAGCGGCGGAAACCCCCAGAGCAACCAGGGACAGGTAAGTCAAACGGTTAGCGAATGGAACAAAGGTAAGCCGTGGCAAGTGTTCAAGGCTCGGGATCAGTTGCATTATTTTCCCCTTCGATCATGGCAGAAACGAATTGTTGACCACTCAGCTGTGACCTCAACTACTTTACCCGTCTTTGTGGAAGGATAGGTTGATACGCCCTTCCTCTTGCTTTCAGGGGATCTACAAAGAAGGCTCGGGCTGGCAAGGCAAAATGGACGATTCAGAAATTCACACTTTCTGGACTGACCTGCCGGGAAACACAAGTCATTGGCGTAAGCTGATGAACGAACAACATGGAGGAAGCGGTGGAGAGGCGACAGTTCGTCAGATCGGCATTGGTGACAGCGGGGTTGGCTTCGCAGGGGGCGTTCGGCGCGGAGCCTGAGAAAAAGACGGCGGAGGTGGAGTTCTATCAATTGCGGACCTATACGTTGCGAACAGGGCCGCAGATCGCGTTGGCACAGAGCTATTTCGAGAGGGCGCTTATTCCTGCGCTTAATAGGCTGGAGATGGCTCCGGTTGGCGCGTTCAAGCTGGACATCGGTCCGGAGACGCCAACATACTACGTTCTGATTCCATCGAGTTCGGCGGAGGCACTGGTTACGCTAGACACACGCCTAGGAAAAAACCTTGAGTATGTGAAGGCTGCGTCGGGGTTCCGGGACGCGCCCGCTTCCGCGCCAGCGTTTGTGAGAGCAGAGAGAACATTGCTGTCGGCGTTTACAGGCTGGCCGAAGGCAGTGGCGCCAAAGAAGGAGAAACGAATCTTTCAGCTTCGCACCTACGAGAGCCCGAGCCAGGTGGCGCATGCGCGCAAGGTCCAGATGTTCAATGAGGCGGAGATTGCGATCTTTACGCGGGCCGGACTGACGCCTGTGTTCTTTGGAGATACGCTGATCGGCTCGCGGATGCCCAGCCTGACCTACATGCTGACCTTTGCGGATACCGCTGAGCTGGCAGAAAAGTGGAGAGCGTTTTCGGCAGATCCTGCGTGGAAAGAGCTGTCTCACCGCCCGGGAAACACCGATGCGGAGATTGTAAGCAACATCTCGAATCTTTATCTTAGCCCGCTGGGTTGCTCGCAGATCTAGCGCTAAGCAAGCTTGAGGAAATCGTCCGCGTCAGACCTTGCTGCTGTGTCGGGTTGAGTACCCGCCCTTTATCAGGGGGCTTCGCCTAGAGCTCAGGCTCCGCGAACATCATTCGTGGCTGTCCCATCCAGAACCGGTTGCTGGTGAGGGTCAGCAAGTTCACGCGACGGGCGAGCAGGCGCGCGTTTGCTTCTTGATATGGACCTACAAATCTCAAAACCGCCGGGGCCCGGCGGTAGATTTTCGGGAGCCGTAGCCGTGCCCGCGCCGCGGCATTTTCTTCTCGCTTGCCATATTCCAACGCAAATTCGCTGCACAGCCGTTCGGGCATTGAGGCAGCAGTAAGCGCACGATACCAGTCAGGAACCGGCACCCAGGATCCGCGTCCATGCAGGACACGGTGTGCCATCTCTCGAGAGAGCGTATTGACTCCCAACATGTCTGAGGTCAGCATGGCTCGGTTGTAAGCCTCAAAGCCGGCCCAGTCCCCGGGCATGGCAGCAGGCGGAATGCCGAAGAGCGCAGCAAGGGTCTTGCTCTCGGTGTAGTAAGCCTCCCGCTCGGTGGGAGAAAGCGGCGGCAGGACGCTGTCGTACGCCAGGAGTGCACTCTCTATCAACGTGGCGTACACCCAGAGGAGTGCATTTACCTCATTGGCTTCGTAGGGCGAGCCCTGCGGATATCCGCCGACGCTCTCGGGGAGTTCTCCCTTGATTCTCGTGTGCAGCTGGTAAAGATACCGGGATGCTGCCAGTGCCTGTTGGAGGGTTCCGAAGATCATGGTGAATACGACCCGAAATGTGTTGTGAAATCTGGCGAGGGGATCGTTTCGGAGATTGGAGTAGCGATCAAGCGAGGCGGCGACCCCTGGGTGAGCCAACTGCAGCAACGCAGCCCGTCCAGCCCCCAGAAATAAGGCAGACTCGCGATTGACCTTCCAGCTGATGGAAGATGGTCCGAAGATTCCCACCTGCGGATCGGCTGTTTGATCTCGAATGGAATCCCAAAGACGCTCGATGTCCACTCGCGAGACGGATTGGGTGTCAGCTCTCATAGCAGCTTGTCATCTGCAAACGATTACGCTAGCGGATCACGCTGCCGGGGACCATCGGCTGAGGGGGGTCGCTGTCGAATTGCATGGAGAAGGCGAACAGCAGGGTGTAGAGGTCTTTGTGCAGCGTGGTGAAGTCGAAGCAGAGGACGTGCCGGGTGGGTTCGACCGGGTCGGACTTCTTCTTCGGCTTGACGGGAATGTTGCCAAGCACGCAGGCCTTGGCGGCGTAGGTTGTGGTCGGGATCGTGCCCTTAGTCTCGGGCATGGGAACCGAAGCTAGAACGATCGCGGCGGGGTGGCCGTCGATGTTGTAGTGGGTGGGCTCCTGGGTGACGGTGGGTTCGCCGTATTGCTTGAGCTGCCGCAGAATCTGTTCGCGGATAAAGGGACCGAGGAGGGTTGCTCCGCGCAGGACGTTGGGGCAGGTGTTGTCGATGGTCGAGAGGACGAAGGAGGAGGTGTCGACCGGAGTGACGGAATTAGCGAAGAGGGTGGAGTGGGCACACTTGGGCGCGCCGTCGGTGCCGGGCTTGGGAGCGATGCTCTCGGGGTCGGGGGTGAAGCGGCCGGGGTAAAAGTAGGTGACGCTGAGAGCTGAATCGTGAAAGCTTTTTGGGATGTTGGGATTTGGTAAATCGGATGTTTGAGAGAAAGCTGTCGCACAGACGAAGAGAAGCAGAAAGAATGCCGAAGAACGGAGCATCATTCACTTATCGTAGCACTGCGTCGGGGGACCGAAAATGGGAAGCGGGAAGCGAGATACCATGGAGAAATGCCCTCCACTTCCTCCGCGAACCGCACGCGTGTTCTTGTTTCATTCTGTTGCGTTTATGTTTTTTGGGGTGGGACGTATCTGGCGATGCGCTACGGCGTGGAGGTGCTTCCGCCGTTCGTTCTGGCGAGTGCGCGGTATTTGATTGCAGGGCCGATCATGCTCGCGCTGAGTGCGATCTTCAAGCTGAAGATGCGACCGAGCGCGCAGGAGTGGAGAAGACTTGCGATCATCGGAGTGCTGATGCTGGGGTGCGGCAATACGTCCGTTATGTGGGCCGAGCAGTACATTCCGAGCGGATTGGCAGCGCTGCTGGTGGCGTCTATTCCACTGTATGCCGCGCTGATCGAGGCGGTGCTGCCGCAGGGAGAAGGCCTGCCGGTGCAGGGGTGGATCGGGATATTCATAGGCTTTGCGGGGATGGTGTTTCTGTTGTGGCCGAAGCTTCGACAAGGGCTGCATGGGGACTCGCGGGAGATCATCGCTGCTTTCGTTACGCTGGTGGGAACTCTGTGCTGGACTGCGGCCTCGGTGATCTCGCGGCGCTCGACGATTCGCATCAGCGGCGTCGCGTCGGCGGGGTGGCAGATGGTCATTGGCGGGTTGTTCAACCTGGGGATGATGCTGGTGTCGGGTGGCTATCATGGTGCGCAGTGGGGGATGAAGGCTTGGGGATCGATTTTCTATCTCGTGGTCTTTGGATCGTTGATTACGTATACGGCGTATATCTACCTGCTGGACAACGTGGCGGTGTCGAAGGTGGCGACGTATGCCTATATCAATCCCGTGATTGCGGTCATTCTGGGAGTGATCTTCGTGCACGAGCGCTTTGTCGCGGTGGAGTGTGTGGGGATGGGTGCGACTCTGCTGGCGGTGTTTCTGGTGACGAGTTCGAAGATGAAGAGCGGCAAGGCGAATGTGGTGGACGAAGATATGGCGGTAAGGCAGCAGGCTTGATCTGTTCCGCAGCCTGGATGGCAGAGCGAGATTACATGCCGATGATCTCGCCGGAGGCGTCGACGTCGATGGTGAGAGCGCGGGAGGCCTTGGGAAGGCCGGGCATCAGCATCATGCTGCCGGAGATGACGACGAGAAACCCGGCTCCGGCGGAGAGGACGACGTCGGTGATGTGGAGCGTCCACCCGGTGGGGGCGCCCATCTGCTTGGGGTCGTCGGTGAGGGAGTATTGCGTCTTCGCGATGCAGACGGGGAGATCGGCGTAGCCCCATTGTGTGAAGCGGGCTAGTTTTTCTTCCGCCTTGGGACTGAGTTCGACTGTGGCTGCGCCATAGACCTTCTGTGCGACTGCTGTGATCTTTTCGAGCGGTGAGGCGGAAGGCGTGTATGTGGTTTGGAGCGCGGGGCTGGGGTTGGACGCGATGACGCTGACTACTTTTTTGGCGAGTGCGGTTGCGCCTTCGCCTCCCTTGGTAAAGGCCTCTGACAGCGCAAAGGCTGCGCCTTGAGCCTCGCAGTATTCTTCGAGAATCTTGAGTTCTTCGTCGGTGTCGTTGGGAAAGCGGTTGATGGCGACGATGGCAGGGAGGTTGAAGCCGCGCACGATGACGATGTGTTTTTTCAGGTTGGCGAAACCGACTTCGAGGTCGCCCCCGCCCTGGTTCCGGACAGACTGCACGGTGGTGACGAGCACGCAGGCGGCTGGCTTGATGCCGGAGCTGGGACTGACGATGTCCATGTATTTTTCGAAGCCGAGGTCGGAGGCAAAGCCAGTTTCGTTGACTACGTAGTCGGCGAGACGCAGGCCCATCTGCTGCGAGAGAACGGAGCTGGTGCCGTGGGCGATGTTGGCGAAGGGGCCGCAATGGACGAGAGCGGGAGTGCCTTCGGTGGTTTGGACGAGATTGGGGAGGATGGCTTCGCTGAGCAGGGCCATCATGGGGCCGGTGGCGTCGAGGTCCTCGGCGAGGACAGGTTTACCGGAGCGGGTTTGGCCGATGACGATGCGGCCGAGGCGGCGGCGGAGGTCTTCGCGGCTGTCGGCGAGCGTGAGGATGGCCATGATCTCGCTGGCCGCCGTGATGACGAAGCCGGTGTGGCGGTTGGCGCCGTCGCGTTTTCCGCCAGAGCTGACGATAATGTGGCGCAGGGCACGGTCATTCATGTCGAGCGCGCGGGGCCAGGTGATGGCGTGTGGATCGAGGTCGAGGGGATTGCCGTGGAAGAGGTGCGAGTCGATAAGCGCGGCGAGCAGATTATGCGCGGAGGTGATGGCGTGGAAGTCGCCGTGGAAGTGGAGGTTGATTTTTTCCGCGGGCTCGACTTGCGAGCGGCCACCGCCGGCGGCTCCGCCCTTCATGCCGAATACGGGGCCGAGCGAGGGCTCGCGGGAGGTGATGATCGCTTTCTTGCCGATTTTTTCCAGGCCCTGCACAAGGCCGATGGAGGTGACGGTCTTGCCCTCGCCCGAGACGGTCGGGGTGGTGGCTGTAACGAGGATGAGTTTGCCGCGTACAGGCAAGGAAGGGTCGGTGAGGAGGTCGAGCTTGAGCTTCGCGCCGTACGGGCCGAGGCGTTCGACGTATTTTTCAGGCAGGTTGAGTTTTTCGACGACGGCTTCGATGGGGAGAAGGTCTTTGTTCATGGGCCTCGAGGCAGGATAAAGATAATGTCGGGGTATAGGTGTAGGTGACTATTTGCGCTTCCAGCGCACGCCATCCTTGGAATCTTCTATTAGGATGCCTTTGGCCAGGAGGTCGTTGCGGATGGCGTCGGCGCGGGCGAAGTTGCGGGTCTTTTTTGCCTGGGTGCGTTCGGCGACGAGGGCGTCAATATCGGCGTCCGAGAACGAGAGCGTGGCGACCAGGTCGGGTGCGGCTTCGTTGATGCGGCCTTCGGCTTCGGCCCAGGCGAGCGCGGCGCGGGTGATGGCGGCGTCGTTGTCTTTGAGGACTGCAAAGACGCCGTCGAAGAGGTCGAGAACCTTGAGGATCTCGGTGGCGTTTTCGGCGCGTAGGGTGCCTGCATCGGCGGCGGAGTTGGCGGCGCGGACGAGATCAAAGATGGCGGCGCGGGCCTCGGCGGTGTTGAGGTCGTTGGCGAGCGCGGCAGTGTAGTCTTGTTCGGCCTTGACGGTTGCGGCTGCGATGTCCGCGTTGAGACCTTCGGGGAAGCCGCCTTTCAGAATGCGTTGGTGGAAGGTGCGTAGACGGTCGACGGCGTTGGTGGATTCGATGAGGCTATCGAAGGTGAAGTTCATCTGGTGCCGGTAGGGCACGGAGATGAGCAGGAAGCGAATCGCGGAGGCGCGATAGCCTTTGAGCAGCAGATCGCGGAGGGTGTAGAAGTTACCCTCGGACTTGGACATCTTTTTGCCTTCGACGAGCAGGAAGCGGACGTGCATCCAGTGGCGAACGAAGGGCTTGCCGGAGGCTGACTCCGATTGGGCGATCTCGTTCTCGTGGTGCGGGAACATGAGGTCTTCGCCGCCGGCGTGAAGGTCGATGTCGTCGCCGAGAAATTTTGTGGCCATGGCGGAGCATTCGATGTGCCAGCCGGGGCGGCCGGTGCCGAGAGCAGTGTCCCAGGATTGCTCGCCGGGTTTGACAGCTTTCCAGAGGGCGAAGTCGCGCGCGGCGTCCTTCTCGTACTCGTCCAGATCGACGCGGGCACCGTCTTCGATACCGTCGAAGTCTTTTTTGGAGAGCTTGCCATACTCGGGAAAGCGGGCGATGCGGAAGTACCAGGAGCCGTCTTCGGCCTGGTAGGCGATGTCTTTGGCCGCGAGTCGCTCGATGAGCGAGACCATGTCGGGAATGCAGGCGGTGGCGTGCGAGATGTGCTCGGGGCGCTCTATGCCGAGGGCGTCGAGATCTTCGAAGAAGGCCCGCTCGTACTTCTGTGTGTACTCGGCGAT
>JAOAPF010000477.1 GCA_025462755.1 Edaphobacter sp. | reverse complement strand
GGTGACTGGCTGAATTAATTAGGGGGTATGGCGCAGGAGGGACTAGCTACAACAACAGCGGGTTGGCATGAGGTGCAAGGTCGCGAGTTGGCGGGAGACCGTCATGTGGGGTTTAGTGTACACCATTTGCGGTGGGGTGGTGGGTTGCCTGGTTGGGTTGGTTCCGTCGGGGGTGGTTTGGGGGTGCTATGAAGTGACTTACCCCACGATACCCTTCGGGGATCATGGGGCACCCGGTCAGGCTGTGGCTAGAAGATGGCCGGCCGCGGTGTCGGCGCGCTGGTGGAGGCGTTCCGTATCCTGCTGGATGTGCTCGATGGTTTCGCTGTCCGGCGGGAGGCGGGTGTGGGCCTCGTGGAGGAGGAGAAAGTGATCGTGCCATTCGCCGAGCGTTTTCTGCGCGGACTCGTAACGTTCTGCGAGTTTGGCGATGGTTTTGGATGCGTCGGCGCCGGTTTCTGCGAGGTAGCGTGCGGTTTTCGAAACTTTGCGGAGGGTGTGAAGATCCTGATCGTGGTGGGGGTCGAGACCGCGGGTGTTTTCGGCGAACCAGCTCTGGGTGACGTTGATGAGCTTTGTGCCGCTGAGATTGAGATCGAGGGCGGGGCTGAGGATGGCTTCGAGATTGTTGAGCCTGAGCTCGATTTTCTTCTGTTCCTGCTCGAGGCGTTTGATGAGCTTGCGCTCGGCTTTTTTTCTGCAGGCGGAGAGGTCTTTACGGAGACGTTTGGAGTCGGGGGTGCGATTGTAAGCGTCAAGGAGATCGGATTGGACGTCGGCGTCGCGCACCTCGCCTGCTGCGCGGCGGATTTTGCGGAGAGAGCGCTGAAGGGGCTTGGATTGCCTGTCGATGCGGGGGATTCCGGCGGAGAGAACGAGGAGTTCCAGGGTGGCTTCGATACGCCGAGTGGTGGAACGGAGACGGTGGACGCGCTTGGGCGAGGCTTTTTTGAGGCAGGCTGCAATGGCTGCCTTGAGCATCAGGCCCTGGCGGAGAAAGGCGGAAACAGGCTGCGGCATGAGGTCACTTTTAAAATAGATGCAGGACAGGGCCGGACGGACGACGCAATGGGAATTGCCCGCAACTTTTGGAATGAATGAGTGTTCAGTTAGACGTACGCAGGAGGTTGTTATGAAACTCAAGAACGTGAAAGGATTGATTACAAAGGGCGTAACGGGTGCTTTGCTGGCAGGTGCGTTGGTGCTGGCAGCTCCGTCGAAGGCCCAGGCACAGCGGATTGCGATTGGCGTTCAGTTCGGTTCGCCAAACTACGGCTATTACGATCCGGCTGACTACTATGCTCGGCAGCGGTATGAGGAGCTTTGCCGGCAGCGTGCCTTTGCAGCGCAGCAGGAGTACATGCGGCAGCAGGCCTGGGCTCAGCACGAGGCTCGGGAGCGTCATGAGGCCTGGGAGCGGCAGCAGGCTTATGGCCGCTACGGCTACGGCAACGGGTACGTCCGCGGGTACGGGTATGGCGACCGGGATCGCGATCGGCGCGACCGTGACGATCACCGCGATTGGGATCGTGACCGCCGGTAGTCTTTGAAGTTTAGATTTGCCGAGGTTCAGTGGGCCGGCTGCGGAGAGGTTTCCGCGCCGGCCTTGCTGTTTTGGGGTGAGTTGTTACCCCACGATACCCTTCGGGGATCATGGGGCACCCGTTATTGCGTTAGGGGCTGGTAGTAGCGGGTCTCGGGGGCGGCGCAGGCTTCGCAGAGGATCTTGCCGTTGCGATGGATCTCGCGGTCGTAGTTGATGCCCTCGCCGCAGACTTCGCAGGTGATGCGGGCGGACTTGTAGCCGGGCATTTCGCGGGGGTGGATGGGGACTGCGACCCACTCTTCGCTGAAGAGTTCTGCGATGGGGAGTTCGCGGTAGGCGAGCATCTGCTGCTGGTTTTTGTTTTCGATTTGGGGGTAGAGGTCGCGGGCTCGCTGCTTGGAGGACTCCAGGGCGGCGATGCGGATGGCTTTGTAGACGGGGGTGTCGGCTTGCGGTGCCCGGGGCGAGGTTAGGGCTGGTGTTATAGGAGAGGCCAAATCGACGAAGGTGGCGGCCATCTTGCCCCAGTCGCGGAACTTGATGGCGCGCTTGCCGAGGCGGCAGCCGGTGACGACGGCGATGGCATCGGTGGCGCAGCGGTCGATTTCGATGAAGGTGACCAGGCGCTTGCGGTCTTTCGGGTTGACGAGGCCTTTGGGGTCGTCGATGCCGAGGCGCTCGCAGCCTAGCATGGCGAGGCGGACGCCGAGGATCTGACCGGCGCAGAGATGGCCATGGGCGGTTTCAGCTTCGCGGAGGAGGTCGTCGAAGGTCTGCATAAATTGATGATACTGCTGGCGGGCCTGTGCCTGTTTTCAGGGCATTTGCGCGCTGTTGTTCGTTGGCGGTAGTATTCGAGCCCGAGGTGACTGATGACTGATTTTGCGACGACGATTGGCATGGTTTTGAGGCAGAAGAACGGGCAGATTGCGTCCGTGCGCCCCGATGCCTCCGTGTACCAGGCCATTGAGATCATGGCGGATAAGAAGGTCGGCGCTCTGCTGGTGATGGAGGGCTCGGTGCTGCTGGGGATTATCTCGGAGCGCGACTATGCGAGGAAGGTGATCCTGCAGGGGCGGTTGTCGAAGGAGACGCATGTGTCGGAGATCATGAGCAGTCCGGTGATCTCGGTGACGCGGCAGCATTCGGTGGGTGAGTGCATGCGCATCATTACGAACAACCGGATTCGGCATCTTCCGGTGGTGGAGAATGGGGCTGTGCTCGGAGTGGTTTCGATCGGCGATCTTGTGAACTGGGTGATCTCGGAGCAGGAGATGACGATTCGTCATCTTGAGGCTTATATCTCCGGTAGTGCCACTACCTAAAGAAGGCAAAGCTTACTGCGGATCCAGCGGGTAATCCAGCGCCTTTGCCGGTCTGGCGTTGTTAGTCTGCGATGCCCGGGTTGGGCGGGTCTATGCCTAGAGCGGTGGCGAGGGCGATCAGGTGGTCCTGCTCCTGCATGAGAATCTCGCGGATGGATTCGCCGATGGCGAACTCGTTTAGTTCGTCGCACTGCTTGATGCGGCGGCGATATTGCCGAATGGTTTCATGCTCGTTATCGAGGTCGAAACGGAGCATGTCCTCAGCCTTCTCAGAGGTCTTGACTGGCTTTGGGGTGACGGAGGGCATGCCGCCGAGGTAGTCGATATGATTCGCGACAGCGAGGGCGTGGGCGAGCTCTTCTTTGGCATGGACTTCAAGCTCGCCGGCGATGTTCATGTACTGGGCACCCTTTAGAACCTGAGAGTAATTCACGTAGGCGATAATGGCCTGATATTCGCGGGCGAGGTCTTCGTTGAGGAGGTCGATGAGTTGTTCGCGGGTGAAGGAGGTAGTGGGGGCGCCTGCAGTTTGAGTGGCCATGTTTTCTCCAGTTCCTGATTCGGAGTGAGATGCTGGAATGTTAATCGGGGTTTGGGTGAGCTTGTGGATGTCTGGGCGAAGGAGGGTTTGACATCGGGATAGAGAGGCATACCCCAGGGGCTGAAGAGGATGCTGAAAAAGTCTATTTTGGCGTGGAAAGATTCCCTCGGCGGCTGAAGCCGCATTCAATAGATGGCACTTGCGGCGCGACTAAAGTCGTGCCCTTTCAAAACAACGACTTTTCGGCACCCTCTTGGAAGCAAAGACGCCGTTCGTCTGACGGCGGCTTGATTATTAGAGGGCTGGGTAGTCGATGTAGCCTTCGGGGCCGGGGGCGTAGAAGGTGGCGGCGTTGGGGCGGTTGAGGGGAAGGCCCTTGGCGAAGCGCGCGGGCAGGTCAGGATTTGCGATGAAGAGTTTTCCGAAGGCGACGGCATCGGC
>JAOAPF010000473.1 GCA_025462755.1 Edaphobacter sp. | reverse complement strand
TATTCTTGCCAATAGAAAGTACAACTTGAACATCTTCGAGGGGCTCAACCGCTTCAAGAACGTGTTTGTACACGTCATATAGACCATTCACCAGTGTCCCCAGTGAAGCGTAAATAAGAGGTTTGTCCGTCAATTTGTCCCATGGAAAAAGTACTGGCTCCCTGCCTTCATCGTCGTGAAACGGACCAGCGTAGTGAAACTGTGCAGGCCAGGAGATTCCAGGGAAATCGAATTCCTTCGGCGTCTGAGTTATCACAGCCAGCTTGGAAACAGTCGCAGCAGGATCATTCCAGTCGATCTTGAGCCCAACCCTTTCGGCATAAGACCTCGCGATTTCCGCTATCGGGCCAAGTATCGCGCCTATTTTATGTAAATTCGCAGCGTTTCGATTAAGACCTTCGGGAGAAGTATCAAGCGGGCAGCTGAAAAGAGAGGCTGGAGTTGCTCCAGAGAAATCGAGGTGAAGAACATTCCAAACGTGTACATAAGGTATGGACATGCTTAGAGGAACAAGCTCGATGAAGAAGTGGATAGTGTCGATTACCACAGCCTCAACACCTGTCGTTGCTAATTTTTCAGCCAGGTAGTCGAAGGCCACTCGGGTGAGGTCAGGATTTAGATCCATACACGAATGCCGCACTACCTCAAAGCCATGCAGCTGTGCCACGGAGCTATAGACCTTGTCGATAGAACCAACAGGATATTCTTTTTCACCGTAGGGCACGAAGTCGAGACCCGCAGCGCGAGCGAATGGTTCGACATCGGGAACGCCAAAAAATACGACTTCATTGCCGCGTGATTGCAGTCTGCGCGCGAGCGCCGTCATGGGGTTCAAGTGCCCTGACAAGGGCATGCTCACAAAGCCAATTTTCATTGTTGCTCCTTTTTTTTACTCACATTAGCCGCAGCACAGCACGACTCAGGCGATGATTCTCGCCTTATGTTCAGTGACGAAATTGTGTCCTGTTATAAAGACCCGGCTGAGCTGGTTTTATTCCACGATGTAGAGATTAAGGGGCATATTCGGGAAGGGGCATCCGCTGGAAGTTGGTCAGGGTCTTCCGGGATCGAAGTTTGTTGCGCTCAAAAAGAGCGGCCACCCGCCGTTTGTCGAAGCGCAAAAACACTTTGTTGATGTAGTGACAACTCTGTCGAAGGGCAATAGAGCCAATTGGTAATGATCGACCCTTCACCTCAGGCACGTGAGTTGAGCGTATCGCAGCTTGGCAGGCATTGAGCAGCAAGTTATATATGGCACTTTCAAGATTCCTCGCATCGATGTCTGCTTCCGCCGGCGGGAACTTGCCGACTGTGATGGACACGTTCTGCCCGTCTGGATGAAACTTCACTGCCGCAACGGCCTTCTCAACAACCAAGGAAACGCGCGCATGGACAAGCGGGCTTTTCCGTCCGCTACTACCGAATTGCAATAATGAATCAATTCGCTACGTCATCGCGAGCACTGCTTCTTGAATTTCGAGCAGCAGATCAGCCCGCACGCTCGCACCTATATCGTGGCGCTCGAGGAACTCGGCGTTCGCATAGATCGCCGTGAGCGAGTGGCGCATATCGTGGGATATCGAGCATGTCATCCTGCCGATCGCCGACATCCTTTCTGCCTCTATCAGTTGGCTGATGCACGCCGCTGCGGTTCGTTTCGCAGATCCAGACCAACGCCCTTCTCAAACATGAGGATATTGCTGCGGTCTGAAATCTTTGTTTCCTACGGTGTGTTCTCACTGTTCCCCGTGCGTTCCCTGTTCCTGTTGCTCACGGCAAGTTGCCTCGAAGCTAATCAGCGGTGGTGAAGACAGCCGGCGGAAGGCGTCTTCGTCAAGATAAAGACTCCATTTGGAACTCGGGATGTGACTCCCTGCGGAGTCTGAGCTATTTCGAGACCGCACGCGCTGCACTCTCAATTGCATCCGCGACTTCCTTGGGGTGCGACACCGTACACTGAGTGCCTGGCGCCTGCGACTGCCACCATTTGAGCTCGCTTGGCGTAGGTTCCGTACTGGTTATTACTGTAGCTCCGTTCCAATAGCGGCACAACGCGCGATGTACTGCATCAGAGTGGCTCGTAAAATCGTCCATGCGGTTGAAGCGCGGTACCCTGATCCGCTCGGAACCGCAAAGCGAGAAAGGTTCCGGGCTCCCGCGTCGTGATGGTCGATCCATTATTTTCATAGATATACCGCATTCTCGCGAGACGTAGCGGCTTGAATCCGTTCGGGATGGCAAGTTTTGAAATTGAGTTAGATCGCGCAGGCTTGCGGAGTTCTTCTTCCATACCCGCGAGCAGGCCCGGGATTGGCGCGGGGTTGGTGTGCGTGAGGTGCAGGGAGCCGTTGACGGTGACTGCTCCAAGGGGCTGCTCTCCTTCGATGCCATGGAGTGCACATGGTGCCCAGAGGGTCTCGAGCTTTAGGGGACCGAAGGTGCTGTCGAATGGGAGACGGCCGAGGTTGGAGAACATGACCTGCGCGTTGAACCCATTTCGCTTGAGTTGAAGTGCGTGTTCGATCGTGAGGTTGGAGGAGACGGCTGTGGATTGGAGATCGATCATCCTGGATATATTCTCTGTGCTCTTGACGGCAGAGAGGCCATGTTTCGAGAACCGTGCGAGGTGCCGGAACGTCATCGAGCCGCTTGGCGCGATCGAGATCTCACCGCCGCCGAAGGAGACCATGCATTGATCTTTGAGGCCGAGAATGTCGCGGATCTCAGCGGGCGATATGATGCGGAGCGGGTTATTGCGCCAGCTTTCATCGATGGCTCTGCCTGCGATGGTGAGCGCGCCGGAGATAGCGGCGTGGATGGTGACGCCTTCCTCGCGAGCTTGGCGCCGGAGTGCGGTGGTCTCTTCCGGCGTGAGTTTAACTCCTTCCACATCGGGCATAGGCGGGCGCTGAGCAGCGAAGGATGGCAGGCCGGGCTCGCTGGAGGTGCGCTGTTGCGCCCCGACGAGAATTTCGCGAGATGGCGCCAGTAGCAGAGCCTCGAGGGCATGTCCGCTAAGGGCGAGGAGGAGGTCGCGAAGGAGAAAGATACGGGAGGAGCCGTCGCAGACAGCGTGATGAGAGGAGAGGATGAAGGTGCAGTGCGTCTCCTGATGGAGCAGTACAGCGCGGGAGAGAGGAGCCTCATCGGGAGCGAAAGGCGCATTTACTTCTTCGGCGATCTCCTGCTGCCACTGAGCAGAGGGCGATGTAACCACCCGGAGGGAATGCGCTGACCGGTGAAGCGGCGAAAGTGTGGGACCCGGTTGAAGGTGTTGTCGATGCCGGCAGAGAGCAGCGGGTGATGTTGCTGTGCTGCATCGAGCGCGTCACGCCACTGCTGGACGGTTGTGTGGCCGGTGATTTGGCCGCTAGTGCACCGTTCGTGGGAAAGTACTGGTCGAAGAGGCAGAAGAGCTCTTCAAAGGGCGCCGAGGGGACGGAGTAGATCGCTGGGCAGGAGTTCGAGAGGCTGAAGTTCAAGGAGGTCGAAGATATGATGCTTTCCTTTTCCAAATTTGAAGCGAGACATGCAACCTCGCCGCTGCACGGGAAGATGTGCGGCGACGAGGCACGTCTGGCGTGGAGCTACGCGCAGACGGTGTCGCGGACGCACTCCTCGATGAGGCTGAGCAGTTTGGCTTCGACGTCGTGGCTGGCGAACTCGAGCGAGAGTTGCTGGGCGCGCTCACGGTAACCAGGCTGCGTGAAGATCTCGCCGAGAGCATGCCTGATCGCCTCAGGGGTCGCCTGGTTGGCGCGCAGGTCGATCCCTGCGCCTGACCACTGGACGTGAGCAGAGACCTCTTCCTTATCTTCGGTAAGACCGGCGGAGATGATCGGAATGCCGTGGGAGATCGCCATGTTGACGGTACCGTAGCCTCCATTGGTGATGAGTAGGTCGATCTCCGGCATGATCTGCGCGTAGGGCAGGAACGAGGCGATGCGGGCGTTGGAGGGGATGGCAACAGGAATGGACTCGACTGACTGCCCGCCGGTGGTAACGATGATGGTTACGTCTTCCCTGCCACCGAGCGCGACGAGCGCGGGGGCGATGACCTGGCCTAAGTCACGGTTGGCAATGGTGCCCTGCGTCACCAGGACGAGGCGCTTGGTGCGGTCGAGGTGCTGCCACCACTCGGGCAGCGTGGGCTGGCCAGCCGGCGTGGGCAACGCGCCGATGTATTGCACCTTCGAGTTGGGGTCCGGGTACTCGAAGCTCTCGATGCCAGGGTGCAGATAGAGATCGGGCAGTGCGGTCATGCCTTCGAGGATGGAACATGGAAGCGCGGGATAACCAAGGCTGGCGAGGGCAGCGTTGACGGCCTGCTGCGCGGGCTGAAGCATGAAGCGTTCGCGGAGTTGGAGCTCCGCTTCGCGTTGCTCCGGAGTCTCGTCGGGGCGCATGGGAATGTTCTTCCCGCTCCCGATATTGACGACGGAGACGCCGAGGTGCGCGATGGCGGGGCGCTTGTCCCGAGGGCCGACGAGCATGGGGAGCGTGCCCCAGTAGATGGAGTCAGCGAGGATGAGATCGGCCTGGAAGTCGTAAAGCGCCATCTTGAGGCTGGCGAACTGGGCAGCGATGTTGCGGGCAAAGAAGTGGACGAGATCGTAACCGGTCATCTCCATCCCGGGCGACTTCTGCATACGCTCGGGGTACGTATCGAAGTAATAGCCTGGTGAGGTTTGAGCGTTGGGAATCTCTGAGAGGAAGCGGTGGCCGGCAGCTTCGACGGCGGGACGCAGGTCTTCGTTGACTTGCACGGCGACCTCGTGGCCGGACTCCACCAATAGCGAGGCAATGGACAGAAGTGGATTGAGGTGTCCGGCCGCCGGTATAGAAGCGATAAGAATTTTCATAAAACCTTTCTTTGGTTAGTGAGACAAATTGAAGCAGGTTTCTGTAGATGCAGAGTCAGCAACACAAGCGGGCCCGGACGACGAGAAGGAAACAAACAACAGCGACTGACCCATAGTCGAGTCCTATTCACATTGGTAGAGTCATTTGTCATTGGAATAACCTTCGATCCCGTTACGGCTCGCGAATAAACTCCTCTGCGAAGATGAAAAACGTTCTTGAGTCTTGATCCATATCCGGGATGCTTGATTTCTAGCAGGAGTTCCTGCAGCGAAAGGTCTCTTGATGTAGGTCGTAGACACGACGCGAAGAGTGGAGAGAAGGCCTCAATGGTTTCCCTATAAGACTGAACACGGCGCCACTGTTTTTATTCCCGGCGCAAATAAATAACTTCGACGTGTTCTCGAAGTCTGATTCAGGATGGAGGCCGCTGCCGATGCCTAGCTATGAGCGCAATTTTTTGATCATTGGCCCGCTTCATAGAAAGAATACGTCGCTGTATAAGGAACTCTGCGCATTGCGCTGTCGCTACAACTACCGTCAGGCGCGTTTCCCCCGTGCGTCCCGGTACGCTGGATAAATCGTACCGTCCCCAATCTGCCAGCACCGCCGACCGACTCAAGCAACAACCACGGCACGGCGGTCGCATCGGTAGCAATCTGTTTGGCGACGGCCCTTCCTTTCACCCAACTACCATCATTAAGTTTCCACGTAGGACCTGCAAAGTGTCGTCCAATGACAGATCCATCCTGATTGAGGAGCTTGGCATCCGGGGCCGTCAATGCCCAACGGCCATCGACGCAGCCGTAAACTTGATCTCCACTCCCAATGGCCCGTAGCAGAAGTCTGGAGTGAGGAGGTACATCGATCGACTCTTTCGCCGTTTGGGCGATAGAGTCTGGCGCCATACACACAACGGCGAGGACCAATGCAACCATCCCCAAGCGCTTGGCATAAGGAGACAGAGTTTTGTCGGATGTTTTCCGACCATTCCCGGTGTCTCGAGAGAGGTTGATATTTCCTAGAGGCTGCGGAACTGGCCTGAAGAGCATATCGAGCAATACATCAAGAAACATGGTTATACCGTCCGTCACGACCGGCCGGCAAGCGTTTGAGAGGAGAACGCGGCTGGCCTCTTGAAAACCACAACACCGTTCCAACTGGTTTATTCCGCGATGTACCGGAATATCTCTAACTCGTCACACCTCCCTCTTCTGAGCATCGCTGAGTCGCCCTATACCTCGCTTCGCCAGATGCTGTTCGCATAGCGCACACGATTGGAAGGGAAGAGCGAGGTGGGTTGGCCGAAGACAAGATCTTAGGGTCAAGTACTGTTCATTGCGATCTATTTCGTGTCGTCGCGTAAGGCCGCTTCATCCCTGACCAGGCGGTATCGACATATAGTTGCAGATGTAAGCCAGGCACAGGTGATGACGACGAGAGCGTGGCAGTTGAATTTGAGTTTATCGCAGCGAGTGGCGAATCGGCGGCCCTGAACTAACCAGCCGGAAGTTCCTTATGTCGTGCCTGGATGTGGGAATAAATCTTCTTCCTGCGTGTTATTCCGTCTGTTGCAGACGACATGTGTGCGCGTACGGAATAACACGAATGCAGGTCGTCTATTCCAGATATTTCTCTCTGCTTCTGGATGCGGCAATCGAGCCAAATCGATTTGCATGACTTAAACTTCCCTTCCTTAACCAGATTCACGTTCGCGCTTGAGCAACTCACAAGAGCCATCGTGTGAGCAGCCCCATAACGGCGACTAATGCGTTGGAGTGATGGAGGCTGGATAGCGTGTGAGGAAATGCGATAGGTTCGCTTGTGTTCTGACCGGCCGCGGAGCGTTTGGGAAGAACCGGAGGTGCAAGTTCGGGAAGACTCTGTTTTGCTCTCAGGGCTTCGACTATTTCTGGACCGATATAGGGAATCACAGTAACCTCACGTGAGCTCAAGGGATTGTGCAATGAATGATGCGGTGGGAGATTCTCGCTTGCCTCATCAACAAAACACCTCTCTGAGTTGTTTATTCCCGAACCAATGACCCTCATAGGGTGGCGGTCCAGGGAGGATGAAGCACAGTCCAGTCGTAGCGCAACCTCACGATGGTGAAACTTCGAGAAACGTCCATTCCATCTGGAGGGCGATACTCAACGGGCTGCACCTGTTGATCGTTGCCCTGAACCAATTGAATGGAGAATGCCAGTCAAGTAACCTAACAATCCTCGGGAACGTGATCAGGTTCCGCCGTGAAGTACAGTTTCGGCATCGGGAGTGGCGGCGGGGTCCTAGTTATCTGGACTGGCACTCCCGGCGGTGAGTGCCCAAATCGATCCACTGGACGGTTGCAACCAAGCAATTTAACATGAGGCTTTGCCAGCCGCATTGCTACACCAGGTACCGAGCTTGTTGGCGTTTTGACCCTTCTATCGTGGGGATGGACAAGATGGGTGCGTCAACGGCCCGCCAAAAAGCATCTATACGATGAGCGCTAAAGTGGTCACCGTCCGCCATATTTTGGTGGCACACCATGCAGGATTGCCGTCCAGAGCCAGGTAAAGAGGAGACGAGAGCATACGTGAGTCCGTGATTACTTCTGGTGATGACAGCGAAAGCCGCTTGCTTGCTGCAATGAAATACGGTCCCGCCGGGAAGGGACCTCCTCTCCTCCGGCAGTCACAGCAGATTTGCTTGAAGCGACCAGAAGGCAGATCGTTTGCTGCTGCATCTCATAAAAAACCAGGGCAGCGTACCCCTCTTTGTAGTTGGCCAGGTGTCCTCCCGGTTAGCCGGTAGACTTGCTCATGTCTCGACCCCTCGGCCGAACTGAGAAGGCGAAAATTGAAAGGCACTTTACCGGCAAACCATGCGGTGACGATGCTGGGCGATTCGGACTTGATCTCAAGGGGAAGACCGCCGTTCAGAGAACTGCGGTGGGCAGCAACTGCTGCTTCAACGTAACTGTTGGCGCTCACCTGCCGCAGAATTCTCGGCACCGGTAGAAGTCCTGCAGCAACGAGAAGAATTGCAGCTACTAATACCGGCCAATGGTGAACGCCACGGGTGGCAGACTGCAATGGCCGCGCTAAAATCTTCAAGATACGCTTTCGGAGGCGGGGAGGCGCATAACTAGACCAAGGAAGGGGTTCTGCCGTTATTTGCAGGACTCGATCGCGCAGTGCGCCCGGTGCGCGGTACAACGGCCTTGATCGATACATGAGACCGGATAACTCCTCCTCCGCCTCAAACTCCGCCCGACAGACTTCGCATTCCTCTAAATGAGCTCGAAATTCTTCAAGCTCCCGACCGCCGAGTTCCTTGTCGAGATAAAGCTCGATGTTCGCGCCGCAGTCACCACAACCCTTCATATTGTGCCTCTCACAGACGGCGAATCGGTCTTCTTCAACGTTTCTGAAAGGCTGCACGAAGCTTGGCGCGCGCTCTCCCCAAACGCGACGTCATGGTCCCGACAGGACAGTACAAAATGCTTGCAGTCTCCAGATATGAGAGGTCTTCATATCCGGCAGGAGGATAATCTCGTGAAATTCTACGGTAACTCCTGAATCGCCGCTCGCCCTGCTCGGTCTGCACCTTGCTTACGTAAAGATCATAGGCGTCTTTGGATGGCTCTACGATGCTGTTGGGAACACCGTCCCAACCTCGATCTCGACAATTTGAGAACCATTTCGCCACTTTCTCAACTGGTTGAACCAGACATTTCTCAAGATAGTGAAGAGCCAGCCTTCATGTTGCTGCCCGCACGCACGCAACCTTCCCATCCCCTGTATCGCGCGAACGCAGGTTTCCTGTACTAAGTCGTCTGCTTCCGCAGGATTGCGAGTCAAGACCGGTGCTTAGCTGTACAAGCCGTCGAGATACTCGACACCTCTGGCGTCCGCGTGGTTTGTTCCGTCGTGGCTCCAAGACATATTTGTTCGCTCTTTAAGAACACCGCACCCTGGGATCTATTCCGTGTTGGAGTTTTTTTTCATTGGCGTCATACAGAATTTGAATTGCGCCACGGCATAGACATTAGAAGATCGAAACTTAGCTACCACCGCCGGGCGCTTCTAGGATTTGCGCAGCAGATTCGCCAAGCGCCAGCTCTTCTATTCCTAAAGCGAGCTTCATAACGAGAACCTTGTAGTCAGTCGTTCCGGCTGGAATCGCTACTCACCAACGACACAAAAGCCATTACGGGAATAGAAATCAATTGAATTTTGATTATTCTCATGAACTTTGAGAACAATGTAGCGACTCTGTTCTGGCGCCCAGCCGGCAGAATCTCATTCATGAGTAGCTGTCCAAGCCCGTTTCGATCGTTGAAGCGATCCCTTGGGCAATCACAATTAGCCGGTAGATTCTCTGATTCATGCCGAAGTTCGAGACGCGGAAGCCATGGGCGGTCGCACTGTGATGCGGGCATGCCGAGCTATTCTGGCGCCAAACGGGTAGGACCATGAAGTCATACCGACCTCACAAATAGTTAGCACCGAATCAATCCAGGATAATCTTGTGAATCGGGGGTTCTTACTTGTGGATTTCGCGGAGATCAAAACGCGAGAATCCAACTTTGTCCCATTCGCAGTTACCCTTCGGCCTCTCGATCTGGCAATGTGTCAAAAAGAGGGCACGAGAACAGTGAGAACTCATAACAACTAGGAGATTACATGAATGTGTTTTGGGGTATTGCCCTAAGTACTACCATGGCTCTTTCTTTGGGAGCTGTTTCGTTTGGACAGCACTATACCCAAACCAGCCTTCCAGGCCAACACGCCAGGAGTTGCTGAGTCCAGCGACCCGCAGTTGGTCAATTCCTGGGGTCTGTCACGGGCATCCGGCAGCGCTTGGTGGGTTGAAGACAATGCGACGGGAGTTGCTACCCTGTACAACGGCGCAGGAACGAAACAATCCTTGACCGTCACCATCCTACCTGCTGATCCGAACAACAAAAAAACGCCAACCGGTTCTTCCACGGGTATCATCGCCAACGGTAGCACAACCGATTTCGTATTGGCGGCGGATGCTCCAGCCGATTTCATCTTTGCCACGCTCGATCGAACGATTGCCGCATGGAACCCGAACGTCGCGTTGGCGTGGCGCTTATTCCTTCGTCACAAAGAGAAGGGTTCGTTTCGGCTTTGACGATGAGAAAAAGCGTTCGTTCCTGAAGCGCATTGAGCGGTTGCGCATATTTAGATTGCCCCTTCGACAACTTCCGGAGAGGCAACGTAGGGGGTCACTGAAGCGCAGCAGATGCGCGAGGCCGTTTGGGTAAAGCCCATGCTGCGTTGCACTGTGGAGTACACAGAGAAAACGGAGAGCGGCAATGGCCGTGGGCACGGTCGATATGGTGAGCTGCTCTAGTTCAAGCTGTATAGATCGCCCGTACTTCAAAGGGGGGCAACCCAACCCGGAAAGCCGTGTACGCAGGTTCTGACCGTCTTCACTTGCGCAGAGGTGAGCAGCAGATCGGGGTCGGGCCGCGAGAGAGCAGTCTCCGTGATCCATCTGTTCCGCAAAGGTTCCGAAACCCTCAATTCAATCTCGCCTTCCAGACAGAGCGCCCGTAGGTGAACAGATAGAGGCGACGGCTTCCGTCCGGGTCCGCTACAAAACGCAAAGTAGATGGATGACAGTGAACCGGCAAGCCCTGGCTCACGGGAAGCCAATTCGCTCCCGCATCCCACGTGCCATGGATGGCATAGTCAGTCCCCACATAAAGAATAAGCGGCGTCCTTGCCGGATCCACCGCCATAAACTGAAACGAACCCTCCTTGCTTGGAAGACCATTCCCTTCAACTGAAGTCCAGAGACTCCTCCCTGGCTCGAACCGGAGCAGGGCGGTTGCAAAGCGCGCGATGAGCACGCCATTATCGAGGAACGAAAACTGGAACACCTGCCCAGGCGGCGCCGCAATCGCAGGATCGATGTTCAAGGTCTTGATGGTGCGGGAGGGTGAATCATAAGAGAAGATTCGTCCATTAGCGGTGCCGATCAGCACTGTGCGGCCATCATCGGAAGCGATTGCTGTCGCCGGTCCGTCGACTGCGGGATTGATCGCCGCCAAGAAATCCCATACTGCGTTACCGCCATCCGGGTCGGCGAAGAGAGCCCAGATCTCACCCAAAGTGCCACTCGCATCACATGCCGCCACTGCATACATAGACTGGTTACTCCCAGCCGGTGTGAAGCCCGGGCGGAGGACTGGTTCGCCTAATGGGTTGGAAAGGAAGCGCCCTGCCGGCAAGCTTGAACTTGGCGACCTTACAGGCACAGTCACCGCGGCATCGAAGCTAGTTCCGTTCCATTTGGCGATCCGCGCAGTAGGAGGGTCAGTGTTGGACCAGAACAGAAACCGGTCGTTCTCAAGAAGCAAAGATACTATTCCGTCGCCGCCGATGATCCTCTTCCAGGGATTCCGCGCGCGGTTTTCGAAGGAAGAAAAGACCACTCCATTGTCCTGAAGCGCGCCCACCGTGAGACCGGGATTATGTGGGCTTACACCCGACGCGCCGTTCGCACCGCCCGATTGGCCGGGGTAACTTTGAAACTGGAGATTTTGCAGGTGCTGGTTGATACTGCTGTCGAAGGTGGCGCACAAATCCCGTGTAAAGATGATGCCGCCGTCGCTACACACCAGCAGAGTGTTTCCTTGCGGGTCGTGCGGGTCGAAATGCAGACCGTGACTATCGGAATGGATGTGTGCGCTGAATCCCGGCCTGTTCTGTGCGTCCCCGTGCTCTTCCCATGAAAATGCCTGCGGGGTGTTTCTGCCGATCCACGGACCGATCCGCCATCCTAAAGCGATTGTGTTGGGATTAGTGTGTGAGACGGCGATACTCAAATTCCACCCTTCCTGCGTTTGGCCAGGGTCTCTCGCAAGCTGAATGGATTCTTCCACTGTCTGGCTGGGACCTACAGGGGCCCACGTAGCGCCGCCATCTGTGGACGAAAGGACGGCATAAATAAAGTCATGGGCCTGAGGCGAATTGACCTTCCGAATGAGAGCCGAGAGCGCAGTAGGCAACTGTACACCGAGAACCTGCGCCAGTTTGGACACCTTAAACGGAGGAATCTTCATCGACGCTCTCCTGAAAGTGTCTTTCAGCCTTAACGTAGCGGTACCGCTTGCCGAAACTGCAGCGTACAGAACAGACCGGTTTCCGGCGCTCGAAGCAACAACCGCATACTGCCATTGCACGAAATCCACATTGCCACGACAGGTGGCGCGCACCATCACCAGGTTGCCGGTTTGCCACGTGCCGAAGTAGAGCCCGTTGGATTGCGGAGTAGCTAGGCTGCCAGTCGGAGCACACAACAAACTGGGTTCGTCCCGGTGCGCGAGAAGACAGCGCTACGGCCAAACACTGGCTGGCTGGCGTTCCGAGCGCGCTGGAGAAGCGGTAATCCTGACCGACGGCGGGAACGTCGGACCAGAAGACTCCCGAGTCTGTTGCAAGCACCAGCTTGGGGGTCGAAAGTCGGTCACCACGACGAGCTTCCTGATGTTCAACGGAAGAGCATTCCCTGCTGTATCAACGATCGGAATGGGCCGCCAGTCGAAGAGCGGCGCATCCGGAGCAAGCTGCATCAGCTTGCGCAAGCCCACGGGAAGGCTCTGGCCAACCTTCGCGGCGATCGACCTGGCGCCATTGGATTGGACGAGGTTGGCCAGGGCTCGAAGGCTATTGGCGCCGGTTTCAAACAGCGTATTGTTTCCGCCGGCGTAGATATGCCGGGCACTGCGTGAGCCTGCTCCGAGACAATGCATATCCACATCGCGCCAGAGGTTACTCAGCGGGACAGCGTCGAATGAACCGTTGGTGGGAGCGAGCCAGACGCCCCCGGTATGGCTTGCAATCAGCACGTGACCACTATCCAGTGAAAACACGTCTTCAACGTGCCCGGCCTGCCAGACAGCATTCTGCCTATCAACAGCAATTGCTTGAGTCGAAATCAATTCCCAACCCGCAAGAAGATTGAACGGCGCACGGTCGATGAGCCTCCTTGCCGACATGGGAATGGTCAAAGAGAGCGCCGCCCCCATGGCTTTGAGGCGCTGTTGTTTGAGCAAGTGCGAGATAGAAAGCAGACTTGATGTAGGCATTCCGAAGCCTTAAGTGACGCCACTCATTGCAGGCTGATCAGAATCGGGATGAGCCCGCGTCCGTCGGTCAGACTGCCAAGCGCCTTACCAATCACGGCGCCAAAAGCCCTGACCGAATCGCACGCCTTCATTGCGTGCCCGACGGTGTCAGACGTGGTCAACAAGTCGCCAACCTCAATCGGAGCATACTGCGCGTCCACTTTGCAGTAGACTTTTCCGAACAATGCGACAGGAAGCCGTCCTTCATCAGAGGGCTGTTTATCCAGTATCACTGCGGGTCGATAACTTCCCCCAACCGAAACGACGCCTGCGACTTTCCATTCGAAGAGGCCAGAGTGGAGATCGAGATCGAAGCCAAATACATGCTCGATCCAATCGCGCCATAGGAGAGTAAGGCCACACCGCAACCCTGCGCGGAAGACCCTCTGCCAGACCACGCTTGGTTCCATCCCCCCGGAGACCACCGGCACATCGACCAAAGCTCCAGCGCGATAATAAGCGTTGCCACAGCCAGTTGCTGCAGATCGATTTCCCAGCATGTAGACAACGCCGAAGGTCATGGCGAGTGTGATGGGTATCGCCAGCGCCATGATGAGTGCGAGTCTCCACTCCCAGAACCCGATGAGCGAGACGATCACGACGAGGAGAATTGCTTCGTCCAGCGCCCGCAGGAAAAGGTAAAGATTTTCCTTTACTTGCAGGAGTTGGTTCGGAGGTGTGGACGGTGATGAGATCGGGAGGAAGGATGTGATGAAGTTGTGCCAACTTCGCGTCGATCGATTAGCCAAACTTGGTGATCTACTTCTCATCGCGCATTTAGATGGCGACCGTTACGGCTCGACCTACAGGTGGCAGGACACTGACGGTCACTGGCGCCGTAGTTCAGGTAATTCGCAGGGCTTCAGTATCCGCGGCTTATATCGACCAGATCGCGGAGGTAGACCGGAGCGCCGGCGGTGGCCGTGGTCACAACGATATCGGCAATCGCGTTGGGATCTTTCGAATTGTCCTGAAGGATTCAGGGTGATCTGCCGTTGTCCCGTCTCAAAGATCCCACCCGGCGCGATGATATTGCGAGCTTGAATCAGCTTGCCGGGATCGGCAGGCTGGAGCCCATAGGCGGCGAGCCGATCCTGCGAGAATTCCAGATAAATTGTCTGCTGCTGCACTCCTCGACGCTCTACTTTGGAAGTCTCCGGAGCGCCCTGCGAGGTGCGGGCAATGAGATCGGAGAAGTCGTCCAGTTCGGCGTAACTGTATTTGTCGCCTGCAATATCAGCGAATTTCTTGAGTGTCTCCGTCGGATCGTGAATGATGATCGTGCTCCAGGCATCAGGATGCAACTCCGACCGCTGCACCTGGTTTGCCAAAAATGGTCGATAAAAACCTGGATCGACCCGTCGTCTTGATCGCTCGTGCCGTCGAGACCGATGGAACCCGTCCCCTGAATCGGAGTTGCATTTCTAAGTGCGCCGGCTTGTATCGCCTGTCCTTCGAAGAGAGTGGCAGCACCCGCGACCGCTCGCGGAGAAATTTAATTCGGGTACGGGTAGATGATCGTGACTGGCTTCGCCGACGGAGCTGTCTTCTTGTTCGCACGAGCCGAACGGATTGCTGCCTGAATCGACTGCGAGCGGAGGTTGATTTCTACCGAGTCCGCCTTCGGACTCGCGACCGTCAACATTAATGCTGCCGTGTCTCCGAACTCGCTCTGAAAACTAATCGGCCCGCGCCTTGAGGAAGTTGGCCGTTCAGTGCGCCGAACCGGTGGTACTGTGGCAAGTGTGGCCTGTAAGGAGATGATTATGGCAATCGGCAGAGACAATGGAATTATCGATATACCCACCAACCACTCGGTAGAGCAGACGGTGGAAAGACTCAAGGGTATTCTGGCGGCGGAGGGTGTGACGCTGTTCGCGCTGATCGACCACAGCGGCGAAGCGGAAAAGGCGGGAATGAACATGCATCCCACAAAACTGCTGATCTTCGGAAGTCCCAAGGCCGGCACTCCACTGATGCTGGCCGCTCCAAGTATCGCTATCGATCTCCCGCTTAAGATTCTGGTCTCGGAAGACGGCGGGGGGAAGGTTTGGATTTCTTACAACAGCGCGGCATACCTACAGGAGCGGCACGGCCTACCGGAAGACTTGGTGCAGAATATCGCAGTCGTCGAAACATTGGCCGCCAAGGCAGGCGAGTAGCCCCGAGCCTGCTGGTTCCGTGCGCGATTGCGAACACTTCTTTCTGAAGGAACTTGTTCAAGCGGCGGCTATGCGCTGGATCAGGTTATTTTGTTCTTTCTGCGATTCGGCGCCGATGGTGAAGGCATCCAGTACGCCCGTACCGAGTGCGTATCGGATCGCCTCCGAGGGACGACTACGGAGGTCTCCCTGGCCCAAAATCTTCATGCCAATGATGCCTTTGCCTTGGGCTCGCATTTGCTTGATTACGCCGATAACGACTTCGGGGTCTGCGTCCATATGGGAGCCGATTGGATTGAGTCGGACGAGATCCACTTCGACCCACGGAGAAGCGGCAGCAGCGCGCAGGGCCGGAAGGCTGTGACACGAGACACCGTGGGCTCGAATGACGCCCTTCTGCTTGGCCTCGGACAGGACGTCCATGACACCGCGATAACGCGTCGTCCAGTCGCTTTCGGTGACGCAGTGGATGAGAACGATGTCGATATGGTCGACCCCGAGCTCTCTCCGGAAGCGGTCAAGGTCGGCACGGACGCCGGCGGGATCTCGAGTGTCAGTTTTTGTGAGAACGGTAACCTTGTCGCGTGGGAGCTGTTTCAGGGCCGCAGCAACGTAAGGGTGGCTGCCGTAGGAATCCGCTGAATCGAAGAAGCGCAGACCATTTTCGTTGTAACCGTTAAGGAGAAGATTGGTGAAAGGCGAGGTGCCCAGCCGGGTCTGATTGGAGCCGCCCCCGAAGCCGACTGTGCCGGTTCCCATGGCCAGACGGCTGGTACGAATGCCGGTGTGTCCGAGGACTACTTCATCCTGAGCGGTGAATTTCTGAGGTAGAGGATCTGGCTCGAGCAGAGCGGCTCGGGCAACGGCGGTTTTCGTGAGAAGTGCTGCGCCCAACGTCCTGGCAGATCGGCGAAGAAAGTCTCTCCTCAGCATGGCGCGGTCTCCTTGCCGATACCATACGCCGATTCGGGGAGAAGGAAAAGCTAATCCGATGGCGAGGTTTTGAGGTTCGCCTAAGCGGCGCAACAGCAGACGGTTAGCGACGCAGAATAGTACCGCCTTCAGGAAGAATCGCTCCTCCGGGTGTTCTGCCAGACCTTGCGATGAGTTTCCTTATAGCGGGAAACGATTTCATCCTGGAGCACGTGCTTCTCGTCATGGAGGATGAATCGTCCGTTGACAACAACGTCGCGAATGGCCGACCGGTTGAGTGCGAAGACGATGATCGGCAATAGATCTTCTGGCGAATGACCGGCGATGGACACGTCATTCAAATCAACGGTGAAGAAATCGGCGAATGAGCCCGGGGTCAATGTTCCGCCGGGTATTGCCAGCGCACGGGCGCCGTGAACGGTTGTGCAGTCGAAGAGTCGCGATGCCAGTGTCTGAGCTGTGATTGGATCGAGGATGGCGCGCTTCTGCTGTTCCAGCCGAAGGTGATATTCGAGCTCGCGAGCATCTTCGAGGGGATCGATCTGGGCTTGGCTGTCTGATCCAAGGCCGATGCGAATGCCTGCTGCCATTACGTGGTCGGCGGCGATGATGCCGTCGCCCAGATTGCGTTCGGTTGTCGGGCACGAACATATGGTCGCGTTGGCCTCGGCAAGCATTGCAATTTCGTCTGTGCTGATGTGGATCGCGTGCACCGTAGTGAAGTCAGGGCCGAGAAGCTTTTCCCGACTGAGGAGCTGTACCGGAGTCGAGCCGTACTCGCGAACACATGCTGCATTTTCTGCGATCTGTTCCGCGACATGCATGTGAAGAGGAAGGTTGTTCGCTCTGCTCCATGCGGCGATCTTTTTCAGATCGGCGAGGGGCACAGCCCGAACGCTGTGAGGTGCAACGCCAAAGCGTACTTCAGATGGTGTTGTGGAACAGTCGTGGATGAGCGTGCTCATGTTTTTTAGAAATGCGCTTGTGGACTCGAAGCAGCGGATTTGGCCAGGATCCTGCGGCAGTTCGTGTCCGGAGCGAAGATATGCCGTTCGCAGCAGAACGATTCGAATGCCCACGGATTGGGCAGCAGCGATGACTTGCTTGGACAGCAGATTTGGATCGTCGTAGGGCTCGCCGTTGGGCGCGTTATGCAGATAGTGAAACTCGCCTACTGTTGTCGTTCCTGCAAGAACCATCTCGAGGAATGCCATGCGGGCGACGTCAAAGACGTCTTGCGGTTCGAGCTGACTGGCGGCGTGGTACATCGTTCCGCGCCATGACCAGAAATCTTTGCCGCTGACGATTCTCGATTCCGATTTGCCTCGAATGAGCCGCTGAAAAGAGTGAGAATGAACATTCACGAAGCCGGGGAGGAGTGCTTTTCCCGGAAGGTCAACAATTTGCGTTGATGGTTTGTCCACGCCTTGGGGAGCTTCCAAGAATTGGCCGTCTTCGCTAACCAGAACTTCGCCGTTGGCAATAAACCCACCATCCGCATAGAGCAGTTCCGGTCTGTAGATTGTGTTTCTCATCTGGCTTTTTTACCGCCTATCCAGACGTCCCGAACCGGGTTTGCTCCCAGCGTATAGACGAGATCGCGCCAGTCGCTACTCTGAAGCACGAGGAAATCTGCGGTACATCCCGCCTCCAAGCGGCCCGCATCTTTGAGGCCAAGGGCGCAAGCAGCATTTACCGTCCCCGCGACGAACGCCTCTTCTACGGTGAGGCCGTTGAGGCGGACAGATAAGGCCAATGCGGTGGAGGTGGAAAATACTGGGCTTGAGCCTGGATTGAGATCGGTTCCAACAGCGACTGCGGCTCCAGCATCGATCAGTTTGCGGCCTGGCGCAGAGGGTATTCCCAGGTGAAGCGAAACACCTGGCAGAATTGTCGCGATCGTGGAGCTTGCTGCAATTTTCGCAATCTGCTCGGGGCCAGAGGCTTCCAGATGATCGACACTTAGAGCACCAAGGCGGATCCCGAGCTCCACTCCGCCGATCCTATGGAATTGATCACTATGCAGCTTGATTGCGAGGCCATGCTGTTTTGCCAGATGGAACAACGTCTCCGCCTCAGCGACTTGCCAGGCTTCTTTTTCAACGAAAATATCGACGGCTGTCGCCAACTGACGCCTGGCCACTTCGGGGATCAGCTCCTCACCTACTTGTGACATGTAGCTGGAGCGCTCGGTCGCGATCGCAGGAGGTATGTGGATGAGCAGAGTCGGTACGATTCGGGCCGGCGAGACTGCCGAAAGAGCCTGGATAGCTTCGAGCATCGCGAGTTCCGCTTCAGGTGTAAATCCATAGCCGGATTTGACCTCGATGGTGGTCGCTCCGGATGCGATCAGGCAGTCGATCCGAGATCTCGCCAGTGCCACCAGATCATCCCGCGATGCGGCTGCAGTGGCGCGAATCGTGCTTCGTATGCCGCCACCTGCGGCGAGAATCTCCTCATAGATCGAACCGGATGTTCGGGCCTCGAAGTCAGCTAGTCGATCTCCTGCCCATACAGCATGGGTATGTGGGTCAACTAGCCCAGAAACAACCGCGCGTCCACCTGCTTCAACGATTGCCTCCGCCTCGCCCTCCCACTCAGACTCTCTTCCTGTCCAACCGATGACGCCGCCGGAGATGGCGATCGCCGCCTGCTCCATTATCTTCAGCTCGCGCATAGTGCGGCCGTGCTTTGGGCCGGCGCCTTCGGCGGTAACCAGTTGCGATATGCCCTTGATGAGGAGGTCTGCTTTCATTTGATGCTCGGCATATCGAGGCCGCGTTTCTCCGCGACGGTTCGGGCCAATTCGTATCCGGCATCGGCATGACGAATCACACCCATCGCGGGGTCGTTGGTCAGGCACATCTGCAGGCGTTGCTCCGCCTCGTCGCTGCCGTCGGCGACCGCGACCAGACCCGCGTGCTGACTGTATCCCATACCTACGCCGCCGCCGTGATGAAAGCTCATCCAGGCGGCCCCGCTGGCGATTCCAGTTGCGAAATTTAGGAGCGCCCAATCAGAGACAGCGTCTGAACTATCGAGCATTCCTTCAGTCTCACGGAACGGGCTCGCGACCGAACCTGCGTCGAGATGATCCCTGCCGATCACGATTGGGGCGCTGAGTTGGCCATCTCGTACCATCTGATTGAAGAGCAGCCCTGCGCGGTCACGCTCACGGTAGCCTAGCCAGCAGATGCGAGCGGGAAGTCCTTGAAAGGCGACCTCCTTTCCGGCGAAGGTAAGCCATTGTTGCAGGCGCGCATCTTCTGGAAAGAGCTTCAACATGGCTTCATCTGTTTTGGCGATGTCGGCGGGATCTCCTGACAAAGCGACCCAGCGAAAGGGACCGCGGCCTTCACAAAATGAATCGCGAATGAACGCTGGGACGAAGCCTGGATAGGAAAAAGCATCGGTAAGGCCGGCGATCTTTGCCTGAGTGCGCAGGTTGTTGCCGTAATCGAAGGCGATGGCGCCGCGGCGTTGCATCTCGAGAATTGCCTGCACATGTTGTGCGATGGAAGTTTGTACCCGCTCGGAGTAAGCCTGCGGCTGCTCTGAGCGGAGCGCGTTGAGATCTTCATCAGCGGGTGCAAGTGGAATGTATCCCCACATCGGATCGTGGGAACTCGTCTGATCTGTGACAAGATCAGGGATAAAGTCCCGCTTCACCATCTCTGGCAGCAACTCCGCCGCGTTGCCTGTCAGGCCGATCGAGACCGCCTTGCGCTGCGCCTTTGCAAACTGGGCCAACTTGATCGCCTCGTCCAGCGAGTTGGTGGCCATGTCGAGGTAGCGTGTCTCGAGGCGGCGTTGAATTCGTTTCGGGTCGACCTCGACACAGATGCTCGCCCCTCCGGCCAATTTGATCGCAAGGGGCTGTGCGCCGCCCATGCCACCGAGGCCCGCGGTGACGGTGATCGTCCCGGCAAGCGTGTCATTAAAATACTTTTTTGCCGCGCCGCGAAAGGTCTCGTACGTCCCCTGCAGTATCCCTTGCGTGCCGATGTAAATCCAGGATCCGGCGGTCATCTGGCCGTACATCATTAACCCCGCGGCATCGAGTCTGTCGAACTCTTCCCATGTCGCCCAGCGAGGCACCAGGTTTGAATTTGCGATTAGCACTCGAGGTGCCAGTCGGTGGGTATTGAGGACCCCGACTGCTTTGCCTGATTGCACCAGAAGGGTTTGCTCATTGCCGAGACGCTCCAGTGTTTCAATGATGGTGTGATAGCACTCCCAATTGCGCGCCGCTTTGCCTCTGCCGCCGTACACGATCAGCTCTTGGGGATTTTCCGCTACCTCGGGATCGAGATTATTCATCAGCATCCGCTTGGCGGCTTCCTGAATCCATCCTTTTGCCGTTTTCATGTTTCCGCGGGCCGCTCGAATTGGGGAATGTAGTTCGCTCATTGAACGACCTCTTCGAGCACCGCGTTTCCGACATGCTTGCCCAAAGCACCGCCTCTTAGAAAACTCGACGCACCTTCCATCCATCGAGAGAGGACACAATCTTCTCGCCACGCCGGAATACGTACCCGAAAGCGGGCTCTCACTTCTTCCAGCGCGACCGTACTCGTGTCTCGACGAAGGTCCAAGGCGCGGGTCGCGGCCAGCAATTCAATTGCAACTACCATTCTGGCAAGACTAACGGCTTGCTCGAGCTTTAGGGCAGAAGTCATGCCCATGCTCACAAAGTCTTCCTGATTGCCGCTGGTGGGAATTGAACCTGTAGATGCCGGGCTGGCGAGCACACGCAGCTCTGCAACGAGCGCTGCAGCCGTCACCTGAGCCATCATCAGGCCGGACTCAAGGCCAGGCTTTGATGCGAGGAATGCAGGAAGACCTTCGTTCAGGCTTGGATTGAGGAGCCGCTCCGTCCGGCGTTCTGAGATGCCGGCGAGTTGACAGAGAGCGATCGAGAGATAATCGAGCGCAAGCGCAAGCGGGGCTCCGTGGAAGTTGCCCCCAGAGACGATCGCATCCTCAAAGACGAGTGGGTTGTCTGTGGCGCTATTCAGTTCGATCTCGAAGACTCTGCGAGCGTGTGCCAGCGTGTCCCACACGGCACCATGTACCTGCGGAATGCAGCGCAGGCAATAGGCATCCTGAATGCGGCTGCCCTCGCCGTGGGTTCTGGGAATCGGGCTCCCGCGCAAAAGATCGGTGAGATGGCTCGCACTTAGTATCTGTCCAGGGTGCGGCCGGGCCGCATGGAGACGAGAATCAAAGGCCGCGGCGGTTCCACGCAGAGCCTCGACGCTCAAGGCTGCTGTCGTTTGCGCGGAATAGAAGAGATCCTCGAGCTCTTTCAGCCGGAGGCAGCCGACGGATAGCATCGCCTGAGTTCCGTTCAGGAGCGAGATACCTTCTTTGCCGAGCAGCACAAGCGGCTTCAATCCCGCACGTTCGAGACAGACCGCAGCGGGCAGAACGCTGCCCTGATACTCTGCCTGTCCCTCGCCGATCAAGGCAAGGGCCATGTGAGCCAGAGGAGCGAGATCGCCGCTTGCACCGACGCTACCTCGAGACGGAATGACAGGAGTGATCTTGTGATTGAGCAGATCGCAGATACGCTCAGCGACGATGGGACGAATGCCGGAGAGACCCGTCGCCAGGACGTTTGCCCGGATCAACATCATGCCGCGCACCACTGAAGGCGAGAGGGGAGAACCGACTCCACAGCAGTGGGAACGAATCAGGTTCACTTGCATCGCTTCGATCTCGGTTTCGTCGAGCCGAATGTTTGCGAGAAGCCCTACACCGGTGTTGAGTGCGTAGACAGGTGTGGTGCCGCTCATGGCAGCTTCTACCCTGCGGCGGGATGCCTGCATGCGGAGGAGAGCTGCGGGAGCAATCTGCACACGTTCGAATCCTTCGGCTGCAGCGACAACCTCTTCAAGCGTTAGAGAGCACCCATCGAGATCGATCATGGAATAATGGTATGGAAATTGGGGCCTAATCGAAATGCAGATTCGACCGTTTTTCCTACAGTTTTTCGTTGATTCAATCTAAATAGTTGATATTATCCGTAAAACATACGGTATTGTTCTGTCATAGCAGTCATTCGCAACTTGTGGTCGTTTTGACTCTCGATAGGGTGAACCAATGCTGCAACACAATGGAACCGATCTGATTGATAGAAAAATATTGCAGGAACTTAGCTGCGATGCGCGCGTTCCTGTAGCAGAGATCGCTCGGAGAATTCAGCTTTCTCCTTCCGCGACGGCAGAGCGTGTGCGCAGGCTCGAAAGTCTTCAACTTATCCGGGGATACCGCGCGGATATCAATCTGCAGGCGCTGGGATTCTCAATCACGGCATTTGTACGGTTAACCTGCGATGGGAACAGGTACCGACCATTCCTGAAATTTCTTCCCACACTGAATGCCGTTCAGGAGTGCCATCACCTCACCGGTGGTGACGCATTTCTACTGAAAGTCGTTTTATCATCCGTTGCACAACTGGAAGACCTGATCGAGAAGCTGCTCCCCTATGGCAGTCCCACGACCAGTATGGTTCTCTCTACGCCACTGGAAAGAAAGCAGGTATCGCTTCTCACGTAATACCAGTAGATCGTTAGCGCTGCCACCTGGAAACTAGCGGCGGTTTTGCTTGGCCCCGGTTGCTTCAAGTATCCCTCAGCCCAAGACGCTGGGGAAATTCGTCAGATTCGTCGGGCGGTGTATCCAAAGTGGATTGGAGCAGTGATCGAACATGAGTTTTTAGGAGCAGAAGATGCGCTGCGACAATAAGGACGAGAGCTTTGAAGAGGTGCCGCGAACTGGCCTCGATCCAGGTCTCGTTGTGGACGAGGATCGCTACGAAGAGAGGAAAGAGTACGACGTAGCGGACAATAACGAGCGGCAGATCGGTGATGGAGCTTTTGCGGAACTCGGTGAAGGGGACGCTGCGCGCGGAAAATAAAAAGAGATCGGCGAGTAAAAAAGAGACGCTGACGGCGATAAGAAGCTGGTTGAGTGTGATCAAGTGTGAGCGAAGGCTTTCAGGCGAGAGGGCGTGCAAGACGATCGCGGTTGTGAGACCGATGATCGTGGCCCAAAGAGATACCCAGATTCTCGTGCCTGCAAGATGTCCAGCGTTGGGTCGGCCAATGATGACGCGAAAGAGCCATGCGCCGCGCCTGTCTATTGGGCTTGTAAGAATTGAGCGGAGTCCAGCAACGGTCCAGAAGACCATTATGGGGATGGCGGAGCGAACGCCACTCGCCAGGAGAACAGGGCGTACGTGGCCCTCTCCGACACGGAAGGCCAGCGTATCGGAGAGGGTGAGGGCGATGCCGAGACCGCCATACATCGCCAGCATCACGCGCTGACGCTGGGCGCGAAGGATCGTCTGGCTGATGAAATGGAAGATGGCTCGTTGTGCGGGGTGGCGCAGGATGGTTGCCTGCAGGATGTGTTGGAACGGGCTGGCGGTGTGGCCTCGCCTGTCCACGACAGTACCTCCCTCGATGAGCTGACGCACTCTGCGACGATAGGCGAGCGGATAGGTGAGGACAGCGCAGGCGAGCATCACGAGAAGCGCGTAACAGCCGATGCTTGCGAACTCATGGAAGACGGCTGGTGCAGAGGGACCCATGAGGATGCGCTCATAGATGCCCAAAAACCAGAATGGAGGGAAGAGCCGAACGGCAGGGGCGCCGGAAGTAAGAAGGGGCTCGAGCGATTTGGAGATTGTCGGATGGAGAAGCAGAATGGCGAGCAGGAGCATGATCGACGCGCCCTGAAGCAGAGGCGTGATGCGTCGAAAGATGTTCTCCCCGACGATGTTGAGCAGGATGCCCTGGAGCGCCAGGAAGGTGGCGGCCGAGAACATTCCACATGCGAAAACAGCCGTGGAATGTGCTAGAAGGTGACAGAGAAAATTAGACAACTCAGCGACTAAAGGCAGGAAGAGAATGCCGAGAATGCTGGTGCCGAACAATACCAAACCGAGAAAGATCGCGAGCGCCAGCACTCTCGCAAAAAAAACATGCCGGTTGGCGATGGGCTGAACCGACAGGACAAAGACATCCACGAGATCAGGGAAGAGGAGGTCCCACTCAAAGACCGTAGCGGCACCCATGACGACGAAGGCGTACATCACGTAAAAGTAGTGGTCTCCGACTTGACCCCAGAATGGCCGCGGCATTGGGTACGGGGGAAAGGCATGGTAGGCAGGGAACAGAAAGAGTGCGACGAGCAGGCCTGGGACGGCGATGGCGCAACTGATCTGCATCACACGCTTGGTTTCATCGTCGTCAGAGGTTAGTAGCTCGTTGTGCAGGAAGCGGTAGAAGATGTGTCGTACCAGAATCTCGAACTGCGTCTGCTCACGGGCGGCGGCGGAGTCTTCGGCCCGGACGGCGAGCGAGAGAACGGGATGTCTCGGTGGCGCGAATATGCCTGGTTGCTCACGCATGGTGGACCGCCATAGTTTCGACGAGTTCGCGAGCGACGCTCTGCGTATCCTGCTGCTGAACGAGCTGGGCGAAGACGCTTTCGAGATTTGCGAGCTTCAGGGAGGTTTTCAGTTCGGAGGGAGCAGCATCGGCCAGAATTCTCCCCCGCGCGATTACGATGACGCGGTTGCAGATCAGCTCGACGACTTCGAGGACGTGCGAGATGTAGAGAATTGCCTTGCCTTGCGCGGCAAGGGCTTGGAGAAGGTCCTTGAAGAGTCGCGCTGAGACAACGTCAAGGCCGGAGAGCGGTTCGTCGAAGATGAGCAGCTTTGGATCATGAAGGAGTGAGGCTGAGATAAGAATGCGCTGCTTCATGCCTTTGGAGTAGAGCGAAATAGGGGAGTGCCGCCAGGACTCAAGCCCAAGCAGGCTGAGGAGCCGGTTGGCCTTGAGATCGATGAGAGCTTCGGACATGTTGCGCAGGCGGCCTACGAGTTGGAGATATTCCAGGCCGGAGAGGTGGGTGTAGACATGAGCCTCCTCCGGGACATACCCGAACGCAGCGCGGTACGCCTGCAGATTGTTGCGGATGCTCTTTCCCTCAAAAAGGACCTGACCGTCATTCGCCTCGAGCAAGCCGGTAACGATCTTGACCGTTGTGGACTTGCCGGAGCCGTTGGGCCCTACGTATCCGACAATTTCGCCGGCGCCGACACGAAAACTAACGTTGTCGATTGCGGGCAGACCGCGGTAGCGCTTGCACAACGATTTGACCTCGAGCATAGAACCTCCTATCTCCTATGTAGCATTCATAATAGGGTATAGTCAAGTAGCCTGCTACATAGGTATAGTTTTCCCCATGGCGACTGAGGCAAAACTCTCGCATACTGCGGCGATGATCCTCCAGGCAATCAACGCCGGATATGTCTACGGCTTTAGCGTGATGGAAATGACAGGGCTGCCAAGCGGAACGGTATATCCGGCCATGCGACGACTGGAGCGCGACGAACTCATCCGTTCGAATTGGGAACAGCAGTCGATTGCCGATGCGGAGCAGCGTCCGCCGAGGAAATATTACAAGCTCACCCGTACGGGAAAGATCACACTGGAATCCTCCCGGAAGCGCTATCCTCTACTCGCCAAGCTGATTCCATCGGAACAAGTGGAGTCGATATGACGCGACAATTTGCGTCCGCCTTCCGCGGTGGGAACCTCAGCCTGCTGCGTCTTGCTTCGTTGCTTGTGCCTCGGCAGAATCGCGGGGAGTGGTGGAGGGAGTGGCGATCCGAGCTATGGCATGTACGCCAGGCGTGTACAACTCAAGGCGCCTTTCCATGGGAGGGTGAACGAGAAGTCGCGGCATTCTGCCTGGGCGCATTTCAAGACGCGTTTTACCTCAGACGCGAGGTCGAACATAAAAAGGTACCGCTTGCCACGACTAAAGGTTCCGCTGCGCAGTGCATGTTGTTTCTGGTCACGGTAATGGCGGTGAGTTATTGCATTGCATTCGCCAGTCCTGGAGTGCGCGCGGAACTCCTGGCATTGCGATATCGCGTTCCGCAGAACCTGACAATGATTCAGAGTGCACGGTACAACGAGGATTCGATACCGACGGTTTCGGCTGAGCAGGTTCGAACATGGAAAAGGCGAAAGCAGCAGATCTTCGATGGATTCGCGTTCTACCAAATCGTTCAGAAGCCGGTGTCAACCGCCCTGCCTCGGCAAACTACCCTGAGGATCGCTCGCGCAAGCTCGAACCTTTTTGAATTGCTCGGATTGCCGGTCCGGCTTGCTTCGACAGGCGGCCACGCTCAGGGCGAGATGCCAAAGCTGATTCTGAGCAATGCGGTCTGGAAGAAGGAATTTGGTGAGGATCCATTCGTCTCCGGGCGCGTTGTGCAGGTAGGTCTTCGAAAGGCCGTAGTGGGTGGAGTTGCGCCCGCCCGTTACTGGAGACTTCCCGGCAAGGTGGACGCGTGGTTATTAGAGCCCGATGTTGAGGCCGTTTCGGACGGCGCCGGCTTCGTCGTAGCTCACCTGACGCCATGGGCGGCGCAAGAACGATGGAGCGAGCGTTGGCCTCTGTCTGCGCCAACCCCGGACGGTACTTTTGACGATTTTCTTTGCGTATCTCTCACCGAGAGAACGCGGAAATCCTGGGACCTCTTCCTCTTCGCCGTAATTCTGGCGTTTCTGTCGCTGCCGGCCACGACGTCGTTGCCACTGGGAGAGTACCGGTTGAGTTCGCGAAAGCTCTCGTGGTCGACGCGGCTTCGCCGTTGGACATTTCTTGGCGGAAAGATAGCTCTGCTCTTGCCGATTGTTTACCTGGTATCGCTCGATCTCGCTTACATGCGCACCACGCTCGATACGCTTTCGTCGGAGTACATCCAGCTTGTGTCGTCGTTCTCAATCTGCCTGTTTGGGCTCCGCTGGGCACTTCGAGATCAACGGCAACGGTGCCCGGTTTGTCTCGGGAAGCTGACACATCCCGCAAGAGTCGGTCAGCCGTCGAGAAACTTTCTTGCCTGGAATGGAACCGAGCTGATTTGCATTGGCGGTCACGGTCTCTTGCACGTTCCTGAAATACAAACGAGCTGGTTCAGTACGCAGCGCTGGATGTATCTCGACCCCTCCTGGGAGATTCTGTTTCCTGAGTCGGGCTTGGTCTCCCCTGGCTACTTTTGAATGAGGGAACACGTCGGGCGGAATGAGGAAGGCCGTCGACCGAAAGTGACGCCGGTTATAGTGTGCTAAATCTCGTTGGCGGGTGTAGCAGACCGGTAACCGATCAGACATCTGTAGGCTGAGTGCGATGGAGAAAGAACCCATTTGATTTCAGCATCTTGGCTACTGAGGAAATCGCCAAGCTGTTGCAGCGATCGATCTACTCACGAGAACGGCCCAGGTATACTCCACCAAGGCTCCCGAGTCAGCCGGTGTTCCTTCCTGTCGCTTAAGAAATCCCCATAAGACACGGGCTTTGTTTGAAAGTTTCGGTTAGTATGAGAAAAATCAACTCAAGGGTCGCCACCGAATGTGTGGAATTGCTGGTTTCACCCACACTGGTAGTTCTTTTCTGCCAGAACGAATCCACCAGGCCGTGTCGTCCATCGGCCACCGCGGCCCCGATCAGCAAGGCGTCTGGCAAAACGAAGTCGTGTCCCTTGGGGCCACGCGGCTAAAGGTGGTCGACAGATCCGCCGGATCTCAGCCGATGAGTTCCGAAGAAAACAACGTAATTCTGATCTTCAACGGCGAGATCTACAATCACGTCGAACTCCGCGACAAGCTCATCGGCCTCGGTCACCGGTTCGCTACCGCTTGCGATACCGAAGTCGTGCTTCATGCCTTCATGGAGTGGGATACAGCCTGCATCGAAAAACTTCGTGGAATGTTCGCCTTCGCCGTCTGGCAGGAATCCCGTCAGCGACTTGTTCTCGCCCGCGACCGCATGGGGATCAAACCGCTCTACTACGCGCGCCGCGGACGCGAAATCTACTTCGGCTCGGAGATGAAGACGGTCTTCTGCCATCCTGAAGTCAGCCGCAGTATCGACCTGAACGCTCTCGACACCTACCTCGGGCTCAACTACGTTCCCGGAGCGCACACACTGGCCGCTGGCGTCCTCAAGCTTCTGCCGGGACACTTTCTCACCTGGCACGATGGAGAGCTCTCTTCGCACCGCTACTGGCAGGCAAACCCAGACGGTCACGGTCCTAAGCCGGCCATGGAAGACTCGACCGCGCAGCTCGATCAGCTCCTGACACAATCGGTCAAGGAGCATCTCGCGGCCGACGTTCCGGTCGGAGTCTGGCTCAGTGGAGGCATCGATTCTTCGACGATACTTCACTACGCAAGCCAGCATGCCAGCACACAACTCAAGACCTTCTCGATCACATTCAACGGCCGCGAATTCGACGAGGCGCGTTACGTCCGCGAGATGGCGGCCCGTTACTCGACGGACCATCATGAGCTCGACCTTGGGCCCGCGACGGTTACTCCTGAATCGATCACCGAGCTTGCCTATTACTCCGACGAGCCCAACGCCGACGCCGGAGCCGTTCCCGTCTGGCACCTCTCGCGAATGTCCGCCAGAGACGTGACCGTAGCTCTAAGCGGCGAGGGCGCCGACGAACTCTTCGGCGGCTACATCACCTATCTCGCCGACACTTACGCCCGGCGCGCACGCATCGTCCCTCGCTCTATCCGCCGACTCTCTCTCCGCTCCGCAAACTGGCTGCGCGCCTCCAACAAGAAGATTGGCCTCGACTACAAACTGCAGCGCTTCCTCCATGGAACGTTGCTTGACGAACGCAGCTCGCATACCTTCTGGAACGGAACCTTCTCCCGCGACCAGCGCCGCCAGCTGATGCTCTCGCACGACGACTCCCACCTGCTCAAGGTCCTCGCAACCATTCCGGCTCGCGGAGACGTCCGCCGCTTCATGGCATTCGATCAGGCTTACTACCTGCCTGACAACCTGCTCGCCAAAGTGGATCGTATGAGCATGGCGCACTCCCTCGAAGTCCGTCCTGCCTTCCTCGATCACCGCATCGTCGAATTCGCGGCGAGACTTCCGGCTAACTACTGCATTCAGGGCCGCACCTTGAAATTTCTTCTCCGCAATCTGATGAAGGACAAATTGCCCCGGAGCGTCCTCTCCAGGAAAAAACAGGGACTCGATATTCCTGTGCACGACTGGCTGCGCGGTCATCTGAAGCCGCTTCTGCTGGACACGCTCAACCGCAGGAGCGTAGAAGAATCTGGTCTCATCTCGTGGCCTCATCTTCAATCTGTGCTCAACCTGCACATGCAAAGAAAGGCGAACTACGGGTATCACCTATGGGGCATTCTGATGCTGTTTCTGTGGATCGAACAATGGAAGATACAGTGCCCACGGGACATTCAGGCCCTCGAGGATTTCTCCACCGTTTCCGCCTAGACATCCTTGTTGTCCTCGTCTCCTGCTGCATCTTTCTGCCCCTGGTCATCAGCCCGCCGCACCTCATGGACGACGTCGACGCTGTCCAGGCGCAGATCGCCCGCAACATGCTACAGAGCGGAGACTGGGTTACCGCCCGCCTCGACGGCATTGCGTATCTCGAAAAGTCGCCGCTCATCTACTGGATCATGGCGGCATCGTTCCGCGTCTTCGGTGTGTACGACTGGGCCGCGCGCCTCCCACTCGCTCTCGTCAACATCGCTCTTTGCTGGATCACTGCGCGCTTTGCCATGTGGGGTTTCGGCCGCCGCGCCGGCATCTACTCCGGCGCCATTCTCGCCACCTGCATCGGAATGTTTCTCTTCACCCGCATCCTCATTCCCGACGCCGCTCTCAGCCTGACCATCGTCCTCGCACTCTGGTCCTTCCTCCGCCTGATTGATGCGTCCGAGCCCCGGCGCACGACCTGGTTCCTCGCTCTCTACACCAGCCTCGCCTGCGGTCTCCTCCTCAAAGGACTTATCGCCGCTGTCTTCCCGATCGCCATGGCTGCGATCTATCTCCTCATCACCCGGGAACTGTCCCTGCGCGAACTCGCAAAGCGGCTCCACCCCATCTCCGGTATCGCTCTGGTCTTGCTTATCGCCGCGCCTTGGCACATCCTCGCCACCATTCGCAACCCGCCCTACTTTGACTGGACGATGCACAGCGGTCCAGGCGAGTATCACGGCTTCTTCTGGTTCTACTTCCTCAACGAGCACCTGTTCCGCTTCCTCAACCTCCGCTACCCCCGCGACTACAACACCGTTCCCCGCCTCTGGTTCTGGCTCCTGCACTTCGTCTGGCTCTTCCCCTGGAGCGTGACTTTCACCGCCGCCTTCCGCCACAGCTACCGGCCCATCAGCCGCGAGGGCAAGGTGCGGCTCCTTGCCCTCATCTGGATCGGCTTCGTCCTCCTCTTCTTCACCCTCTCTACAACCCAGGAGTATTACTCACTCCCGATCTACCCTGCGCTCGCCATGCTCCTGGGCAGTGACCTCGCCACCCGCGAGAGATATCCGCGAGCCGCGCGTCTGGTCCTCTCCTTTGTCCTCGGCATCAGCCTCTGCGCCATCGCCTTCCTTCTCGCCTACAACGTGCACACCCCAGTGCACGGAGACATCTCCAACGCGCTCACCCAAAACCCTGATATGTACACCCTTTCGCTCGGCCACATGAGCGACCTCACCTTCCATTCCTTTGCCTATCTCCGCCTGCCCCTCGCCCTCGCCGGCTGCGGATTGCTCGTCGGAATTATCGCCACCCTTCGCGCCTGCCGCACCGCCGCAATCGTTGCCGGACTGGCCATAATGATGATCGTCTTCATCCAGGCAGCACGCGTCGCTCTCGTCGTCTTCGACCCCTACCTCAGCTCCAAACCCCTGGCTGACGCTCTCACCCGCTCCGAGCCCGGCATCCTCGTCGAAGGAGACGCCTACTACGCCTTCTCCTCGGTCTTCTTCTACACCAACAAAACCGCGCTCCTCTGGAATGGCCGCAGCAACAATCTCGAATACGGCTCTAACGCCCCAAACGCCGCGCAGGTCTTCATCGAAGACGGCGCGCTGAAAACCCTGTGGTCCGCTGACCAACGCGCCTACCTCCTCGTCTACGGCACCGACCTACCCCACCTGAAAGAGCTGCTGAGCAGTCAACCTAAAATAGTCGCATCCAGCGGCGGTAATTACCTCCTGACCAACCACTAGGTACTTTTGAGCTCTGGAATCACTCCGCTTGCTGCGAATCTGCTTCTCAGCTGGCGTTTCTGGCGCGCGGATAAACCATCTTCTCCGGGTCGACGATGCGGTCGAACTCCTCTTCTGTTACGAATCCCAGCTCCAGCGCAGCTTCCTTGAGTGTGAGGTCGTGGTCGTGGGCATAGTGCGCGATCTTGGACGCCTTGTCATAGCCAATGACAGGCGAGAGGGCAGTAACCAGCATCAGGGAACGGTCCACATGTTCCTTGATTTTTTTCAAGTTCGGCTTCGTCCCTTCGATCAGGAACTTCCGGAAGTTTGTGCATCCATCGGTCATGATCGTGACGGAGTGAGCCACATTGAAGATGATCAGAGGCTTGTAAGCGTTCATCTCCAGATGACCGCCCGCCCCGCCGAAACCCACGGCCACATCGTTGGCCATCACCTGGACAGCGATCATGGTCAGCGCCTCGGCCTGAGTCGGATTCACTTTGCCCGGCATGATCGACGATCCGGGCTCGTTTGCCGGGATCACCAACTCAGCCAATCCCGCACGAGGCCCGCAGGACATCAACCGAATATCGTTTGCGATTTTGTAAAGTGAAACCGCGAGCGTACGAAGTGTGCCGGAGAGATGTACCTGGGCATTGTGCGCACCCTGCACCGTGAACTTGTTCGGAGCGCTGATGAAGGGAAGATTCGTGAGCTTTGCAATCTCGGCGGCGGCCGCATCGCCGAATCCGGGAGCTGCATTGATGCCGGTTCCCACAGCTGTTCCGCCAATTGCAAGGCTGTAGACCCCTTTCAACGCATCCTCGATGCGCTCGAGATTGTCGTTCAGCATGCCCACGTAACCCGACCACTCCTGGCCGAGTGTCAGTGGTGTGGCGTCTTGCAGGTGCGTGCGGCCGATCTTAACGAGGTCCTTCCACTGATCTGCCTTCGCCGCAATCGCATCGCGCAGCGCTTCCACTGCAGGTATCAGCCGCTCTTTCACGTTCATTGCCGCCGCTATATTCATCGCGGTCGGAAAAGAATCGTTGGAGGACTGTGACATGTTGACGTGGTCGTTGGGATGAACAGGGCTCTTACTCCCAAGCGGTGTGCCGGCAAGTTGGCAGCAGCGGTTGGAGATTACCTCGTTCACGTTCATATTGAACTGCGTGCCGCTTCCCGACATCCAGACATGAAGAGGAAACATCTCCTCATGGCATCCTGTCAGAATTTCGCCGCAGGCCTGATCGATCAATTTGTGCAGCTTGTCGTCCAGATCCCCAGAGGCATGATTAGCATTCGCTGCTGCTTTCTTCAGGATGGCGTACGCCGCAATCATCTCCCGCGGAATTAGATCGTGCCCGATGCTGAAATGGTCAAGCGACCGTTGTGTTTGCGCTCCCCACAGCTTGTCGCTCGGCACATCGACTTCACCAAGGCTGTCGGTTTCTTTGCGAACATCCATACGTCCCTGCGTTTTGTCAATCAACGATTTTTTTGGAGCACCGGATGGGATTTGAACCCATGAATACTGTTTTGCAGGAGCGAAAATATCTTTATTACAGTAGCTTGCGAGAACCAACTCATATACCCAGAAGTCTTTAGAAATGCGTAAAGGAATCCGCTTTATGGGTTGAAAATGGGTTGGCTTCTCAGGGCAAGTGAGCACCAGCTTTCAGGCTGATCTTCAGGTCCACGAAATTGTCGATCAACAGGAGTTGTTACGGTAAAACGATACGAAATCTTAATACATTCGTCTGAAAATTTCATTATCAAA
>JAOAPF010000467.1 GCA_025462755.1 Edaphobacter sp. | reverse complement strand
GGCGGCCGATGCGGCTGCCCCCTCCACCGCCCAATGGTGCAGGAAACGTGGACTTCACACACTTGCAGACCATCGATACGGCCCTCAGCGGTCTTGGACTGGAACTTCACAAGGAAGTCGCAACCCTTCCGGTCTACACAGTGGAACAGATCCAGCGCCCATCGGTACATCAGGAACAATAAGTCGTCTTGTCGGAAATAGGTGTCTCCGCTCAATGAGCGCATTGGCGATTTTTCACCTATTGACACGGCGTACGGGCAGGAAAGTCGTCTCGGTCCCTTCGCTTCTAGTTATCCGCGCGTACGAAACTTGCGGGGGGAGAGCTATTGTCTGACACTGTTATTTCTGTTCCAGCGTGAGGGCGTAAATATCGTCAGTTCCCGTCGCGAATCAACATTGGTGTATCTCGGATCAAGGCCCATCCAAAGGTTGAACGCCCCTGTGAAACGGAATCCCTTCAGATCGACAACGCGCTCCGCATTGCCATCCGATACGGGGACTCGAAACACGCCCGGATCATCCCAGGGGAGCAGGAAGTAAATGAATTGGCTATCCGACGACCATGTGGGATGCACTCGGTTGGCCGGTGCTGCAACACAAACAACAATCGTTGGCTTCGCGACTGATGGCACCACCGGGAACAGCTGTGCCTTCTTATGACAAAACTGGGTTTTCACTGACCTCAACAATCTCATTTGGAAGAGGGGTCGGGTCGCTGCCGGATTGCGTGAAAGATGGTTGTCCGATTCGGAAGATCCGGGGGTCCTACGGCCAGTCTACTTCGAGCGCATAGATTTCCTGGGTGCTGATATCACGGGCAAACAAGGGAGAGTCGTCAGGAGCAAGTCCAAACCAAGCCGCAAACGATCCGGTGGTCAAGCGTCCGACATTCTGTACGTCGACTATGCTCTCAATCAAGCCATCGCTCAGCCGAAGACGGACGACGCGGTAATGAAGTTCTTGTGCAGGATTGTGCATGTCCGAAAAATAGATATACCTTCCGTCGTGTGACCATTGCTCCCAGGCCATTTCCGAGCCGAACGCTTCCGTCCACTTCTGGGTGGATAAATCAAAGAGCATCAACCTGCGATGTGCCATTGTGATGGCCGCAATGTGCCTGCCATCCGGCGACCAACGGGGAGAAAAAAATCCACTTGAACCGGGCAAAGAGGAAACGCGCTTGGTCATCAAGTCGATGGTGTAAATCGGCGCGTTTCGGAAAATAAGGGAACCGAAAAGCAGCGACTTTCCGTCCGGTGACCAGTTCACGTCCGTTTGGATCTGATCGCTTGGGAGTATTCGCTCCGCCGTGCCCCCGTTGCTCGAGATGAGATAGATATTCCAGCTCTTATAGGAAAGAGTGGCATTGAAAGCGATTTGTTTCCCGTCGGGAGACCAGCGCGGCAAAACAGCTCGCAAGGGAGGAAAGGTGAGCTGGATGCGCTCGCTTCCGTCCACTTTGCAGCGCCATAGTGTGCCTTCAGGGTAAGAAATGTATGTAACCCATTGGCCATCTCGCGAGAATGCCACGTGCTCCGCAGAGATTCCAGAAAGAAAGGGAGCAAACTGGCTGGTGTGCGCGTCGTAGCGGACTAATTCTGCTCGACGCGAAGTTCCGATAGCGAAAATCTCCTTGCCATCCTTGCTCGGCAAAGGATACCGGAAGTCCAAAGGACCTGCGGTCAATTGGGTCGGCTTATCATCTCGCTTCCGCCACGACAAACGGCGCTCTTCCGGCACGGCCCACAAATCGAGTCTGCCCTCGTGCCGGTCCTGAAAAATGAAATATCTACCGTCCGGGGTCCATTCCCCGCAACATCCCCCAAACATTTTGTGAAGCCCCGCCCCATCCGCCGCGGCCTCCATGATTGTCAAGTTATCAACTAGGGAATCATACTGAGTAAATCGAAAAACCCGCGCGTCGGGCGAAAATCGGAAGGCAAAAGGCGTGCTTCGCGAACCCCCCTCATTGTCGTCGATCGAGAGAAATTTTCGAGAAGAGGATCCATCCTCGCTTACCGAGCTTATGTCGTGTCCAATTCCATAGATGATGCTGTTTGTAGACGGACCAAACCGCGCATCTGCAACGAGAATTGTCCCGATCCGGTGCGGCGATCCACCCGCGACCGGCTGCACCCAAACCGCGTGGGGCTCGAGGGCTACATTCGCGAGCATACTATTTGTTACCTGGATCTGGATGCCTACTTCATTCGCGAGCACGCTATCTGCTACCAATAGCTCGGTGCCATCTCTCGACAAATCAAGCACTACAGGCAGGGTGAGAGGTACCGAGAGGGACGTGGCCTCCCCACCTTTCACAGACACCTGAACAACGAGATTGCGGGGACCAGGCAGCAGTTCGTTGAAATAGATTCGCGAGCCGTCGGTAACCATCGGGCCGAACTTGCCTTGACCGTCGTTGGTCAGCTTTGTGAAACGCAGGACTTTTGGTGTGCTCGGAGTTCGGAAAGCTGCCCTCCATAGAGCCAACGTGGCAGCCGTAGCAACCGCCACACCGAGGATTGCCAGCCCGAAATACAGGGGTCTTCGCTTGGCCTTTGTGGGTGGAACCTCTTCGATGAGTTGGTCGGAGGAAAAGACTCCACCCTCGACAGGCGCAATGAAGCGGTACCCCCGCCGCGGCAGGGTCTCAACATAACGTGGACTCTCGGCGGAATCGCCCAGCACTTCGCGAATCTTGTTAATGGCAGTGTTCAGATTGTGGTCGACATCTACGAAAGTGTCGGGCCAAAGCCGCTTTTGCAATTCCTCGCGGCTTACCACTTCACCGCGACGCTCCAGCAAGATCGTCAGAACCTGAAACGGTTGACCGGTCAGTTTCAGCTTCACTCCGGCCTTGCGTAGTTCCGCTGAACGAAGATCAACTTCAAAGGTTCCAAATCGAACCAGACGAGCGACTTTGGCCGCTTCTCCCACAGCCGACTCCTCAAATTCCGCTCAGTCTAGCACTTAACTGCAGTTGTATCTGTCCCGGCGATAGTCCTCAGCGCTCAAGCTTCGCAATCCTTATGGGTTATGGAGTTGATCTTCTTTCGACCTTCCGCTGATACAGATTCCACCTGCCATCCATTGAGGTAGTCGCTCCTAAGAGCCAACCTTGCCCCCCACTGCGAAACACGTGCGGATGAGGGCGATATGAAACCAGCGCTTAGCGATCAGAAGCCAGCACCGAGGACAATCCGGCGAAGTAGGGAGCCTTCGTTCCAGGTGGGCTCGATGTCTACCTTCAAATGGCTCGCTTTCATAACACTCGCAACGGCGATCCTGCCGGTTCTTCATGCAGAACCACACTGTCCGGGAAATGTCGCCAGTTTACGCCTCCGTCTTGTCCAGCGCTCCCTGATCATTGCGCCGGTCGTGATCAACCACAACGGCCCCTACGACCTTCTGGTGGATACAGGCGCCCAGCTCACAACCGTTGATCCGGCGCTGGCGGGAGAACTTCATTTGAAGATTGACGGCACGACAGGGTTCGTCGGCGTCGGTTTCCGCACGCGTCCTTCTTTTGCGCACCTGGATCTGCTCGAAGCTGGTTCGCACGCCGTAGCAAACCCTCTGGTTGTCTTTCAAAACCTTGGGAATCTGCACACAGCCGATCCGCAAATTCGCGGAATTCTTGGCGGCAACTTTCTGGGGCATTTCGACCTGTTCCTCGATTACGCGCACAATATGCTTTGTCTCGACGACGCAAAACTCATGCGGCCACAGATAAAAAGGAAACATATTGGGCTGGTGACGCCATCCCATCGCGAGGGCGGAGTACTGCTCACAGAGCCGCTCATCATCTCCATCCATCTTTCCGGACTTCCCGGCAAAACATTGCTCCAGTTACTCGATTCCGGTACGAACGTCCCGCTCTTGTATGACTCAGGCAAAGACATGGCGGGGGGATTCTCTGTAAGTGGGTCAATCCGCGACTATGGTCTGGAGGGAACAGAACGGGTTTTTGTTGTCTTGCCGCCTCAGGACATGCAGATCGGCACGCTGACCGTTCATCAAATATCCTTCGTAACCCCTGCTGCCACAGGAAAAGACATCCCCAAGATAGAGGTAGACGGGCTGCTACCCACCGCAATCTTTCGCCGTGTCTACATCAGTTATGCCGATCGTTTTGTTGTCCTAGAGCCGTGGTAGGCAGAATCCCCAACTCATCGGAGTCAGTCACTTTTATGCGGGGCTGAATCCTTCACTGACACCGAACGCGACCATTTCGAACATGCAAATGAGTTCGATTGTAAGTTATTGAAAAAACAGGAGAAATTAAATGGTCGGGGCGAGAGGATTCGAACCTCCGACCCCCTGGTCCCGAACCAGGTGCGCTACCAGACTGCGCTACGCCCCGAATGTGTGCTGCGGTGAGATGTCGATTGGAGTGCTTTCCTTGAGGCTCAAGCGCGCGGGTGGGCTTGCTGGATCGCTTTACCGACTAAGTTAGTTTAGCAGATTATGGGTGCTGGGAGCTCGCGAGGGCAGTGACTTTCCTGTCCGGGGGTGTTTGCGTCGAGACTGCGAATAGTTTGTCCGGTATGCGATTCGCTACTTAGCTGGGGTGAGGGTTTGGAAAAAATATGGGGAGGAGCCCTAGTGACTCCTCCCCATCAGTGGTGCAAAGTCGATCGGTTTAGTTGGCCGGTTTACGAGGCTTGGTGCTGGTTTTGGGCATCGCGTAAGGCTGACCTTGCCGCTTCACCGAATTCGTATCGAAGGTGTTGGTGTCGCCTGGAGTGAAGATCGCTCCGGGGGGCACCAGGATGTTGTCGAGGCTGCGAGTCAGATCGCCGCCGGTGCGCAGCTCAATGCGGGACGGGTCGATACCCTTTTCCTGCGTGAGGTACTGCGCGACGTTCAGGTCTCGCTGGGCCGCGGCGTCAGGTGTTTCATCGGCAGAATGCTTGCCGACGATAATCAGCTTGGCCGAAGATTCGCGATTGAGGGTGAGGGCGATTTCGTCGAGGCAACCCTTGGCTTCGTTGTCGACGCGGACCGGACGCTTTCTGTCGCGCTCGAAGGAGAGGCTGCAAAGATTGCGTACCTGCGGCGCTGGCGGAGGGGGAGGAGCCGTGACGGTGACTGAGGTGTTGGCGGTGCCTTGTTTGCCCAGGTCGTCTACGACGTTGCAGATGACGTTGATGGCGCCTGGAGATGCGCCGGTGGTGTTGAGGGTTGCGGTTGGTGTGCTGCTGGCGATCTGGCCGGCGGAGGCGGAGTAGGAGTAGGTAAGGGGGCGGTTTTGCGGGCTGCTGGCGACGGATGTGATCGTTGAGGGATCGCCCGGCATGACGGTGCTGGGATTCGCAGAGCAGGTGATCGTCGGCGGCTCGTAGGCGTGGACGCGGAAGCCGGCGGTGCAACTGGCCTGTTGGCCGGGGCGCATGCCTTCGGAGACGTGGCCGGAGACGGTGTAGTCGCCCGGAGGGAGCCCTGCGGTTGTGACGGTGGCGGTCGAGTCGGTTCCGGTGATGTGGCCGCCGCTGGTGCTCCAGGCGTAGGTGGCTTTCTTCTTCAGGTCGAGATTGCTTGCTGTCGCGGTGACGGTGAC
>JAOAPF010000339.1 GCA_025462755.1 Edaphobacter sp. | reverse complement strand
GCTCCTGGATCTCGGCTTCGGTGAGTTTGATGTTGACCGCTGCCGCGTTTTCCTCGAGGTACTTGCGGCGTTTGGTTCCGGGGATTGGAACGATGTCCTCACCCTGAGCCAGAACCCAGGCGAGGGCGAGTTGGCTGGGAGTTGCGCCTTTGCGCTCTGCAATGCCTTCCAACCGCTCCACCAGAAGCATGTTCTTATCGAAGGCCTCGCCGGAGAAGCGTGGGTAGCGCGTCGCGCGGAAGTCCTTTGAATCCAGCTTGCTGGTGTCCTTGATCTTGCCGGTGAGGAAGCCGCGGCCCAGCGGGGAGTATGGCACGAAGCCGATGCCGAGTTCGCGCACGGTGGGGAGAATCTCGTCTTCGATGTGGCGCTCCCACAGGGAGTACTCGGTCTGGAGGGCAGTGATGGGGTGGACTTTGTGGGCTCGGCGAATGGTTGCGGGCGACGCTTCGGATAAGCCGAGGTATCTGACCTTGCCGGCTTTGACCAGGTCGGCCATGGCGCCTACTGTGTCTTCGATCGGGGTGTTGGGGTCAACGCGGTGCTGGTAGTAGAGATCGACGTGATCGACGCCGAGACGCTTGAGCGAGGCGTCGAAGGCTTGCTTGACGTACTCGGGCTTGCCGCTGATGCCCCAGTAAGTGGGATCCTCTTTCTTGCGGATATTCGCGAATTTGGTTGCGAGAAAGACCTCGTCGCGGCGCGGCTTGATGGTTTTGCCGACGAGGACTTCATTGTCGCCAAAGCCGTAGACGTCGGCCGTGTCGAGGAAGTTGATGCCGAGATCGAGTGCGCGAAGGATGGTTGCAGCGGACTCTTCGTCGTTTCGCTCACCGTAGAACTCGCTCATACCCATGCAACCGAGTCCCATACGGGAGACGATCGCGCCTTGTGAACCAAGCTTGACCTTCTTCATGCTCATGCTTGTTAGATGGCGCGGAGGGCGCGGGGTTTCAGACGCAACCCCATGTGCGCCGAAGAAACCAGAGGCACGGGTGCCCGTCCAGAATTTCCTTTCGGAAATACCTGATTTTTTTGGTTTATTTATACGCGCTTCGTATTTCTTGCATCGAAGGACCATGCGCGCCTCTAATGTTGAGAAGCAGATAGTGAAATTAGGTCCTCAAGCCTCCACAACTTATTTCGCTGCGAAGGATTCTCTCGTCAAGGCGCGGGATTCTCGCAGTGAACAATTCTCCGCCGCCGCCCAGACCGTGAAGGATTTCTGGAAGATGGTTCTTCCCATGGATAGGAGATAGGTTCACCTGGCTCGATAACGCGCGTACTGGCGAACCGCTCGGCGATCTCCTAATACAAATGAGCGGGGTTGTGTCTGCGAATGTCGGGCGCGACGTTGTCGCTTAAGAGCGAACTGTTGCTATGCGACGGAAGTGTGGACGGGCCGCGGGATCCACGCGGTGGCTTCGGCCATGAAACGGTCGAAGAGGGCGCGGGAGGCGGGGCTGATGTCGTAGCTGCGCTCGGGATGCCACTGGACGCCCAGGACGAAGTGGGCAGTGGCGCCTTCGCTGGCCTGACCGCCTTCGACGGCCTCGATGACGGCGTCCTGCGGGCAGCGGGCGGAGACACGCAGGCCATCGCCGGGGATGCCGATGGCCTGGTGGTGGCTTGAGTTGATAGGCAGGCGGAGGAAGTTATCCTGTTCGGGGGCTTCTTCCGGAGTGATGAGGGTTCCGAGAAGCGATTCCGGTGCGGTTGCCGCGGTGTGGGCGATCGCGACCTTACTTCCTGCGGCGTGGTTGACGGGAAGAACCGTGAGGTCCTGGACCAGGGTCCCGCCGCGCCAGACGTTCAGGATCTGGATGCCGAAGCAGATGGCGAAGATAGGTTTGTAGAGGTTGTGGGCGTCCTGGAGGAGGAGCTCATCGACATTTTCACGCGGCGCATCGGTGGGGGCGCACTCGGGGATGGGGTCCTGGCCGTATTTGTGGGGGTTGACGTCGGCGGGACTGCCTGGCAACAGAACGGCCTGGCAGGTGTTGATCAGGTTGGCGATCGCGACCGGGCTGGCGTTGAGGGGGATCTCAACCGGCTGACCTCCGCTGCGCTCGACACAAGCGGCGTATTGCGGCCACGAGCGCTGGTTATACGGGGCGTCGGTGCTGGTGGGTTGCGGGATCGCGATGCGCGGGCGGGGATGAGGCGTGGAGTTCATCAAGCCTAAGTATAGTCTTCCCCTGCAGTGCTCAACGCCAGCCGCTAGAGGATCGGGTCGGGGATATAGGTATCGGTTTTGTGACCGTCAGGCGGCTGGCCCAAGGTGAGCTTTGCGCCGGTGCGCTGGAAGCTGAAGGTGCCTTGATTCGCGAGGTGAAAGGTGTGGGCGGTCGCGTCCCAGGTTCCCTCTAATGCGGTGAAGGGAACGCGAAGGCTCTCGGTATTGCCGGCGGAGAAGACCAGAGTGGCATTGGTCATCAGCTTTTGCTGCGCGGCGATGTTGGGATCGGTGCTGGGCGTGGCCGGTGGAAGCGGCTTCCACTTGCCGAGAAGCGGATCGGCTGCAGAGGGCGCGGGACCGATGCGGGTCAAGGTCTGTTCCGGAGTGTCGGGCGACTGGAGATGGAGGGTGTCGCCGTCGACCCGGAAGGTCACCTTGATGGGAGGGCCATTGATGGTTACGGGAGGCGAGGTGAAGGTGTCGCCGGAGCGAGTGATGGACGAGGTGACGATCGCGCCGATGTGCATCGTGACGGTGCCGTCCGGGCGGAAGTCCCACCAGGAGCCGATGCCGCCATTGGAGATGTGTTCGGCGACCCAGTGGCCGACTGGCATGTCTGCGGGACGGCTCTCCGTTTGTGCCCAACCGCGAAGCACAGCGAGAAGCAGAGCGCAGAGGACGGCAGCGCGGAGGAAAGCAAAACGATTCGCGAGAGCGCGGCTCATACGGGCTCCTCCGTCTGAGGGTTGGCGGTGCGGGTATTCTACCCCGGCCTCGTCTGAGCTTACTTCAACTATTGCCGGGAGTACTGCGAATACGTGGCGGAGATGGCTTCGTAGAGGCGTCGGGTGAGGGCGTCGGCGTCCCGTGTAGTCAGTCCCATTGTGGAGATGGGATCACCCACAACAACCAGGAGCGGCCGGGGATGCAACGCGTACACGTGGATAGGCAGGAGTTCATACGTGCCGATGAGAGTGAGGGGAATGAGCGGGACCTGCGCTTTGATCGCCATGTAGGCACAGCCGGACATCATGGTCTGTAGCTGGCCCGTTGCGGCTCGGCCTCCTTCAGGGAATAGAACCAGCGGGAGCCCGTGTTTCAGTGTGGTAACCCCGCGGTTGAGGCTTGCGATAAGCGAGCGGGGACTCTTCATGTCGACCGGGACCTGACCGGAGTGGTTGAGGTACCAGCCGATGAACGGTGTCTTCCAGAGAGATTGCTTGGCGAGGATACGGAACTGGAAGGGCAGATAGGCAAAGAGGACCGGCGTGTCCATGTAACTAAGGTGGTTGGAGGCGTAGACGGCGGTTTCGTGCTCGTGGAGTTTTTCGCGGCCGACGATCTTGACCGGGGAAAAGCTAACGAGCAGGAGCGTGCGGGCCCAGACGCGAGCGATGGCGTGTTGCTGGCGCCCGGATTTGTCCCACAACCCGCAGAGAAGCGAAACGCAACCGAACCCGGCAGTGGCGACCCCTACCATCGGTATGAGAAGGAGGTAGGAGAGCCAGCGAAGCGCAAACGGCGGCTTCCTGGACAGAAGGGGTTCGGCCTTTGAAGCGGAAGAGTGGGTCTCTCCACTGCGCTGGGCTTCCCTGGAAACGATCGCTTTTTCGTTATCCGCCGGGTTGCTGGTCAATGCGGGGTCATTCATTCCTGCACCGCGAGGTGGCGGACTTCGCCGACGAGATAAACCGAGCCGGTGGCGATGATGAGCCCTTCGGGAGGAGTGACGATGCGGGCCCGTGCAACGGCTGCGGCGGGATGAGCTGCGGCGTGCGCCGGGATGTCGAGTGCCTGAGCCGCGGCAAGAAGCTCTTCGAGACCTGCGGCGCGCGGATTGTCGATGGGGGCGAAGAGGATGTGGTCCTTACTCCGTTCGGCGGAGCTTGAGTCAAAGAGAGGGAAGAGAATCTGCGACATCTCCCTGAGGTTCTTATCGCGCAGACAGCTGAAGATCAGAGTGCGGGGCCTGGCATCGGGCAGTTGGGCAATCGCAGCACGGAGTGCCCACGCGCCGGCTGGGTTATGAGCCACGTCGAGAAGGAGACTTGGACCTTCAGAGAAGGCAATAAGTTCGAGACGGCCGGGCCATGTGGTGTTCCGAATGCCTTCTTCAATGGCCCTATTTGCTATTTTGTAACTGGCGTAGTTACCTGTTGCCCCGGTTTGGCTCGATTTGTAACTATTTTGGTTGCGTAATTCGCTTGCAGCCGCAACCGCCAATGCGATATTCCGTTGC
>JAOAPF010000445.1 GCA_025462755.1 Edaphobacter sp. | reverse complement strand
GAGATTGAACAGTGTGATCGCGCATACGTTCCCGTGGATACCGGCTTCGATCCGGGTGATGGAGAAGTGTGGGATGGTGTTTGTTGGAGAGGGGGACGAGGCGGGGACCGTTCGGTACCGGCTTTGGCTGCGGTCTTCGTTGGAGACGCAACAGCAGATCCCTGCGGGATGACAACAAAAAGACAGACAATGGCAAAGACGGACAACAGCAAGGACAGACAACCGCAAAGGGACAGAAGCGAAATGCGGGGGTTCTTCGCTCGGCTCAGAATGACAAGCAGAAGGGTGTCGCTCAGAATGACAAGGGGGAGAGTGTGGTCAGAACGATGGAGAGAAGAGGGCCGGCTTTCGCGGAGGCCTAGTCGTCTTTGCCCTGGGAGTCGGCCATGGCGTAGTAGCCTTTGCGGGCCTGGATTTTTTGGCCGGGCTGGCAGGTGATGTTGAGGGTGCGGAAGGTGCCGTCGTTGATCTTGGGGTTGGTGGGGGTGTAGCTGGCGAGGTATTGAGTGCGGAGCTCGTCCTGGATCTGGTCGAAGGCTTCCTGGAGTTTTTTGCCGTTGTTGCCTACGTTGATGACGCGGCCGCCGGTGTCTTTGGCGAGGCGCTCCATGTCGGCGTCGCCGGTGTAGCCCATGCCGAAGCCGCTGTAGAAGCCGCGGTCGGCAATGAGGATGACGTAGACGATGGCGTTGGCCTTCTGGGCAGCCTCGGTGGCGGTCTTGATGTTTTCCTGGGAGCCCTGGTCGCCGCCGTCGGTGAGAAGGATTAGGATTTTGCGGCCGGCCTCCTGGCGTAGCTTGTCGTGAGCGGCGAGGTAGACGGCGTCGTAGAGCAGGGTGCCTCGGGCGGCGCCGTTGCCGGTGACGGAGCCGGTGCCGGCGCCGGTGTTGATCTGGGCGGAGTCCATGGCTCGCTTGATCTCGCGTGGGCTGTTGGTGTAGTCGGAGAGGAGGTTGACGTTAATGTCGAAGGAGATGAGGAAGGCCTCGTCCTTAGGGGTGAGGACGTCTTTGAGGAATTCGGCGCCGGCCTGCTGCTCGAGGGGGAGGACGTTCTGCTGGCTGCCGCTGGTGTCGAGGAGAATGCCGATGGTGAGGGGGAGATTTTTTTCCTGGGTGAAGTTCTTAGTCTTCTGGAGGCCCTTGTCCTCGAAGATGCTGCAGTCGTCCTTGTGGAGGTTGGTGATGTAGCCGTTCTTGTCGCGGACGGAGAAGTAGACGTTGACGAGGTTGACGTTGACTTTGAGGGTCTGGACGTCGCCGATGTCTACGGGCTGGGGCTCGGCTTTGCTGGCGGGGGGCGGGCCGCCGGGGGAGGGTGCCTCCTGCGCGTGGAGGACGGTGGCGAGACCGAGGGTTAGGACGGTGGCGGCGAGGCAGAGAGAGCGCATACTGCATTAGACGACGAAGTTGGAGCTGAGTTTAGAGAAAAAAATGAGGGCGAAAGGGATGGGTTGACCGCAACATTGGGGGAGGCGGAGGCGTCCAACTGAAATGGGCTGCGTCTGGGGCTGCGTTTTGGGTTGCGGGATGGGTTGCGGGATGGGTTGCGGGTTGGGGTTGCGGGATGGGATTGCGGGATAGGGATGGCGGCAGCGAGGGCGCGCTGGTAGTCTGGTAGCTGGTAAAGCTTTGGGCCCTGTTCGGCGTGGCTGAAAGGTATGGGGGATTCGCGTGGTAAGTAAGAGCATATTGGCGGGGGCTTTGGTGTGTGCGTTGCTTGGGCAGCCGACACAGCAGCAGGCGCAGCAGAGTGTGGCACAGCAGCAGCAGATCCCGGATGGGCCGAAGCCGCAGATTCCGGATGCTCCAAAGCCGCAGATGCTGCCGCCGGGTCCGGTGACGCCGGGCCGGGGAACGACGCCGGATTTGACTGGGAACACGAGTTCGACCTCGCAGGACAACTCGGTGCCCAACAAGCTGCCGGAGACGGCGGCGCAGAAGGCTGATGAGGGACAGCAGCCGGAGGTTCCTGCGCCTGGGGAGGGGCCGCAGGCGTTCACTCTGACGGTGCGAACGAACTTTGTTGAGATACCGTTCACGGTGAAGGACAACAAGGGCAATCCGGTGGCGGGGATTTCGCCACGCGAGGTCCGGGTGTATGAGAACAACCTGCGGCAGCAGCTGAGCCTGTTTACGACGGATGCGTTTCCGTTGTCGGTGGCGCTGGTGATCGACCAGAGCATGACCTTCGACAACATGGCGAAGGTGAATAATTCTCTGGGTGCGCTGCAGGGCGCGTTTACGCCGTATGACGAGATCGCTGTGTTTACGTACAACAATGGGCCGAAGATGGTGACCGCTTTTACTGCCGGGCCGAGTGCGCGGTTGACGCAGGCGCTGGAGCGCTCGAAGACAAGCGGCCGCGAGCCCATGATGTACAGCTCGGGGCCGCTGTCGCAGAACATCAATATCAACAATGGACAGGATCGATACACCGATCCGAATACGAATCCTTCTCATGGAACGAGCCAGCTCGCGATTCCGAATGTTCCGAGAGAGGTGCATACGCTGAACGATGCGATTCTGGAGGCGGCGACGGCGCTGGCGAAGACGGCACCGGGACGGCGGAGGCTGGTGTACGTTATCAGCGACGGCAAGGAGTATGGGAGCAAGGCCAAGTACTCAGAGGTTGTGAAATATCTGAACACGAACAAGATTGCGGTGTTCGGGACGCTGGTGGGAGATTCTGCGCTGCCGGTGACGGGCTTTCTCGATCGGATGCACCTGCCGCTGATGATGCGTGACAACATCCTGCCGGCGTATGCGAAGGCGACCGGCGGAAACTTCGATGGGGAGTTCCGGCAGAAGGGCATTGAGACTAGCTTTGCGAAGATCGCCGCCGAGGTTCGGACGCAGTATACGATCGGGTATTACACGCATCAGCCGTTCATCGATGGGAAGTACCGGTCGGTAGAGGTGAGGGTGTCGCGGCCCAATCTGACGGTGATATCGAAGCCGGGATACTGGCCGACGGCGCAGGAAGCGACGCCGCCAAAGGTTATACCGGCCAGGTAGATCCGCATGGCCGCCGAAGAAGCTGTGGCTCGCGAAATAAAAAGCTTACCTCAGCGGCTAAAGCCGCGCGTTGCGAACAGAGCACTTTCGGCACGGCTGAAGCCGTGCCCTTAAGCAAGACGGATCGGAATTCGATGGGGATGGTGTTGCACGGAAATGCGCTGCTGGCGCTGGCTGCCGCAGTGTTGTGGGGTGGTGGGGATTTTTCGGGCGGCATGGGTGTGAAGCACGCAGGCGGCACGATGGGTGCGGCGTTGCGGGTGATTCTGCTGAGCCACGCGGTGAGTCTGAGCGTTCTGCTGGCGGTGGCGTGGTGGCGGGGGGATCCGTTTCCGCATGGCGCTCCGCTGGTCTGGGGACTGGTTGCTGGGGCGACGGCGGGAATTGCTCTGGCTTGCTTCTATGTGGCGCTGTCGCGGGGGGCGATGGGGGCTTCGGCGGCTTTGAGCGGTCTTCTGGCGGCAGCGATTCCGGCGGCGGTGTCGGCTGGCGCGGAGGGATCGCCGGGGCTGCTTCGGCTGGTGGGCTTTCTGGTGGCGGGGCTGGCGATCTGGTTGATTGCGGCGGGGCCGAACCCGGAGGCCAAGACGGCTGATCGCGGGACGGTCTGGTTGGCGGTGGCGGGGGGCGTTGGGTTTGGTGTTTATTTTGTTGCGTTGAAGTTTGCGGGGAGTGCGGGGGTGATCTGGCCGCTGGCTACTTGCAGGATGGGGAGTCTGGCGGTGTGTTCGCTGCTGGTGATGGGAATGTCCTTGCGGGCGAGGACGGGTGAGGCGCGGGTTCGTCTGACGCGGCTGGTCGTGGCCTGGGCGCTTGGCGCGGTGTTGCTGGATACTTCGGGGAATCTTCTTTTTATTGCGGCGACGCGCGCAGGACGGCTGGATGTGGCGGCTGTGCTGGCTTCGCTTTATCCGGCGTCGACGATTCTGCTGGCGGCATGGATGCTGCGGGAGAGGCCTACGCGGCGGCAGGGGCTGGGTATGGCTGTGGCGGCGGCGGCGGTGGTGATGATTACTTATCAGATGTGAGCTTTGAGTGGTGAGCTACTGGGTTCTCCGCTCAGGATGACAAAAGTTTTTGAGTTTGTGAGAAGAACAGGCAACGGCAAAGGCGCAGAAGGTTATGTTTGAAAGGTTTGGATGGTATGGGCTTGTCGAGTTCTTCGGGATCCTTCGCTTCGCTCAGGATGACAGCAGGAACAAACAGAGGCAAGTTCGCTCAGGATGACACGGATAATGCAGGCGAGTTGGGCTGGGAATAAAGGTGGGACCGACTGCGCAGTTAAAGTTTGATGGCGGAGACGTCGATGGTGGGTTGGGGGTATTTGAGCTTCAGACTCTGCATCAGGTCGACGATGATTGTCGAGATGGCGAGGTTGCGATACCACTTGTTGTCCGAGGGGATGATGAACCAGGGAGCGTGCTTGCGGCTGGTTGTCGAGAGGATGTCGTCGTAGGCGTCGATGTACTTAGGCCAGAACTCGCGCTCGTGGAGGTCGGCTTCGGAGAGCTTCCAGTGCTTTTTCGGGTTGTCGATGCGGGCCTGGAGACGACGGGTCTGCTCATCCTTCGAGATGTGGAGATAGAACTTGAGAATGAGGATATGGTTGTCGGCGAGGTAGCTCTCGAATTCGTTGATGTCTTCGAGACGGCTGCTGGCTACGTTGCCAGAGATGACCTTGTGGACGCGCGGGGAGAGGACGTCCTCGTAGTGGGAGCGGTTGAAGATGCCGATTATGCCGCGGGGCGGGACCTGGATGTGGACGCGCCAGAGGAAGTCGTGGCGGGCTTCCAGCGGGGTGGGCACCTTGAAGGCCGCGACTTCGCAGCCCTGAGGATTTACGCCAGAGAAGATATGACTGATGGTGCCGTCTTTGCCGGAGGTGTCCATGCCCTGAAGGATGACTAGCAGGGCCCTGGACTGGTTGGCGTAGAAGACATCCTGCAGGTCGGCGAGTTCGGCGCGATGCCTGGCCAGGACCGCCTTGGCGGCTTCCTCGGACTTGAAGCCGTCGATGTCGGAAGTCGATATCCTGGTCAACCGAACTTTGGTGTGCGGCTTGACGAGATAAGGCGACTTGATCTTCATTCGGCGATGCCCGTCGAGCGGAGTCTATGGCAGAGGTGAAAGGGCCGGCTGGCAAAGCTGCTTACTTGACGGATTCTTCAGGCTTGGGGGTGACGGTGTGCGAGGCTTCGCCGGGCTTGTTTGCGTCATCGTGGAGACCCTTCATGCCGTCCTTGAAGCCGCGTAAACCTTCACCAAGGCCTTTGCCGAGTTCCGGCAGCTTTTTGCCCCCAAACAGGACGAGGACGACTACGGCAATGACGATGAGATGTGTTGGTGTAAATAGTTCGCCCATACTGTTTCTCCCTGCAGCCGAATGCTGCACGGCGGCTGCCACCCATTATTGTCGCACAATTGCGATCCACTGATAGATACGATGCGGTGGGTAAAGCAGATGTGGGCTGAACGTTATATCTTGGTTAGTGAAGGAATGCTGGAGCGCTCAAAGAGGCTGGACGCTCAAAGAGGCTGGACGCTGGAAGAGGCTGGACGCTGGAAGAGGCTGGACGCTGGAAGAAACGTGGAGACGGATGTTGCGATTGAAGACGATTGGTGAAGTGAGGACGACAGGGGCGCGGAAGACGGGCAATCGCGCAGTGACGGGAGTTCTGGCGGTGGGCTTGCTGATGGCGGGCGCGGTGCAGGGACGGGCGCAGGGTACGGTATCGTCCTCGACGCAGCCGACGAGGCCGATCGCATCATCGAAGATCGCGACGGCAGCTCCGGTGACCTACGACAACAAGTACGAGATCTATCTCGGGATCAACTTCATGAACTTCATGGCGGGGCAGAATCTGCCGCAGCGGATGAACCTGGGCGGGGGGGAGGCTCTGTTTACGTACTGGCTGCCGAGCGAGCATCGATTTCTCCGCAACCTTGGGGTCGGGGCGGAGTATCGCGGCGAGGCGGGAACAACGCCGGTGTTTGCCCAGGCACAAGGGCTGCCCTACAACCTCAGCCGTCCGCTGGTCTTTATGAACATGATCATGCTGGGCGGGCAGTATCGCGGACCGAAGAACCAGTTTGTCGCGCTCAACTACCATGGCTACGCCGGTGTGTCGCATGGGACGTTTGACGATGACCTGAGACCGGGCCAGCCGCCGCAGCCGACGTTTTCGCAGGTGACGGGCTTGTATACGAACCGGACCAAGCCGATTGCGGCGCTGGGGGGAAGCGTCGACTTCAACCTGTCGAAGAAGATGGCGGTTCGGCTTTCGCCGGATTTGATTCTGGAACACTTTGGGTCGGAGTGGAGAGAGTTTGTCGGGGTCTCGGGTGGGGTGATCTACCGGTTCGGCAAGAACAAGTGAGACAGGGAGCAGGGATTAGAAGACAACGACGGCTGCCTGATTAGGCGGCCGCTTCTTTTGCTGCGGTGCTTTCTAATCCGTATTCCCTACTCCCTATTCCCTGCCTTACCAGTGGTTGCCCTGCTGCATGAACTCGGGGGAGACGGGGTTTTCGTAGACGCTGTAGTCGCGGGTGACGACGGTGAGGCCGTTGCTGGAGACGAAGTAGTTTTTCTTGTCTTCGTTGGGGTCGTAGCCGATGACGGTGCCGTCGGGGATGTGGACGTCGCGGTCGATGATGGCGTGGCGGATGCGGCAGTGGCGGCCGAT
>JAOAPF010000416.1 GCA_025462755.1 Edaphobacter sp. | reverse complement strand
CCACCCATGCCCTGGTATCAACTCGACGACGCCAACGACCCCAAGCTCGACGAACTAGCCAAACAGTACAACCTCCATCCCCTCCACATCGAAGACGCCCGCAGTGCAGACGAAAGCGTCAAAGTCGACACCGCCCCCCACTACACCTTCGCCGTCTTCAAACCCGTCCGCCTCGACCCCGACCCCGACAATCCCGGCGAGAAGATGCCCGTCTTCTCCCCCATCGACATCTTCGCCGGCAAAGACTTCCTCATCACCATTTCCGACCCCGCCTGCCCCACCACCCAGCAAGCCCTCGACCGCGCTCGCCGCGACGGCGACGACGAGCACCCCGGCAAACTCCTCTACCTCATCCTCGACACGATCGTGGACCTCTACTTTCCCGCCATCGACTACTTCGACGATCGCATCGACCAGCTCGAGGACAGAGTCTTCAGCAATCCCGCCCCCGCAATCCTGCAAAGCGTCTTCGCCATCAAGCGCGAACTCATCGATCTCCGCCGCGTTCTTGTCAACACCCGGGACGCCTCGCTCCATCTCCAGCGCGACCCCAACACCATCATCGACGCCGATCACCAGCCCTACGTCCGCGATACCTACGACCACATCGCCCGGCTGCTCGACTCCGTAGAAACTCAGCGTGACCTCCTCAACAACACTCTCGACATCTACCTCTCTTCGGTCGCCAACCGCACCAACGAAGTCATGAAGGTCCTCACCGTCCTCGGTACCATCGCCATCCCAGCGCTCGTCATCTCAGGCATCTACGGCATGAACCTCAAGGGCCTGCCCTTCCAGGACTCTCCCCACGGCGCCGAGTGGGTCGGCGGCGCGACCATTCTCTCCACTCTCATGCTCCTCTACCTGCTCCGTAAACTGAGGTGGTTTTAACTGCCTCCATCCGATCAAATCCCTCCCCGCCTCTTTTGATCAAGCGAAACTCAAATAGATTTCCACCCACGGGTACCGCGTCTTCCGGCATCTCTTCCCATAAGGATGGCAACGCCTCCAAGGAGAAATTTCATGACCGACTACCGTGTAGCAAAGGGCGAGGCCCAGGAAGACCAAGTCACCGCATCCATCGAAAAATTCACCGCCCACGTTCCATCCAGCGTCTATCTCGCTCTCGCGCTTGGTTCCATGGCCACATCACTAGCCTTTCAGGCCGCGAAAAAACAGCACGAGGCTCTCTTTGTCGGCCAGTGGGCCGCACCCTTCCTCATCCTCGGCATCTACAACAAGCTGGTAAAGATCCACGGCTCTGATGGAACCAGCGAAACCGCCGATACGCAAACCTTCGCCAACGCCTAACCCTCGAAAGCGAAGGGCCCTGGTGCAAGTCGGGCCTTCGCTTTCGATCGCATCCCTACCAGAGCACGCCCTTCACCGGCTTCTGCGCCTGCGGTACCTCAGTCTCGCCCAGCAGCTGTCGCAGATTGATCTCAATGGTGGTTGTAATCGCAGTCAACGGCACATCATAGATCGTGTTCTCAAAAGGATCTTCAAGATCCCGCCCAATCTTATCCAGCGCCAGAAAAATAAACCCCACCAGCGTCGACCCCATCGGCGTCAGCCACCCCATATTCGTCACCAGCGCCAGCGGCAGCAGCATGCAGTAGATCTGCACGAACAGCTGCGGAAAATAATCGTACTGCTTCGGCATCGGCGTATTCTTAATCCGTTCCGCTCCGCCCTGCGCATCCACCAGATCGTCCAGATTGTTATCCAGCGCCCGCCAATGCGCAAAATCGATCCATCCCCGCACCTGGCACTGCCGCAGCAGCGCACCCATCTGCTGCTGAATCGCCAGCGGAACGTTCTTCTCATCCCGCAGTTCACTCAACTCCCGCTCGCTCAGCAGCGGGACCAACTCCTGCCATGGCTCCAGCCCCCTCAAGTGTTGCCGCAGCGCAATAACATACGCAATCTCGTGATACACCAGCCGCCGCTGCATCACCTTCAGCTCCCCCGCCTCTGCATCGTTCAACGGCATCATCACCGTCGTCACCTGCCGCGCCCAGCTTCGGGAGTTGTTCACCAGAGCGCCCCACAACGTCCGCGCCTCCCACCATCGCGCATACGAGGACTGATTCCGGAACGCGACAATAATTCCGATCGCCGATCCAAACAGCGCCAGCGGAATATGCGGCATCGCCACCCAGTTCCAATGCATCACCTGGTATGCCACAACCACCGCCAAGTCATACAGCACCAGAACCAACAGCGGCCTGCCCACGTACACCAGCATCATCGTCAACTGGCGCGTGCGCGGAACGATCATGCGTTCTTAGCCTCGGTCATCACCGGCAGAAACACCCGCCCGCCATCCTCCGAGATCCTGACCTCGCCTTTGCCAATGTCATACACCCACCCCGAGATCGTGAGCTCCTCGCGAGCCATCGCGCCGGCCACCGAAGGATGCGTCCGCAGATGCTGCATCTGCAGCAGCACATTCTCCTCCGTCAGGCGCCGCATCAGCTCGCCCGGCGTCTCACCGTCTGCCGCCAGCGAATCCGCCACACTCAACGCCGCATGCGCATTCTTCAGCCAGCTTCTCACCGTCGGCATCTTCTCCAGGCTCTCCGGGTTCAGAAGCCCCTTCATCGCCCCGCAGTCCGAGTGCCCGCACACCACCACATGCTGCACATTCAGCGCCATTACGGCATACTCGATCACCGCGCTCACGCCGCCCATCATCTCCCCATACGCCGGCACCAGGTTCCCCACATTGCGCGTCACAAACAAGTCGCCCGGCCCGGACTGCGTAATCAACTCCGGATCGATCCGTGAATCCGCGCACGTCACGAACAGCGCATGCGGCCGCTGCGGTTCACTGACGGACTGTAAATAAGTCGCTTCGTTGCTCGGATAGATCTCCGTCCGAAACCGTCGAATCCCCGCCTTCAACTCCGCCAGTACGTTATCCACAGTTTTTCCCTCGCGTATCGTCGCCGTTCCGAGTGTACCCAACCTCAGCCCCAACTTTATCCCTACCGCGGCCCGTTCTTCCCAATCTCCCAGAATCTTTCACTTCGACCGAAGCTGCTCACAGCCTCGTCGTGAGCGGCGTAGTGGAAATCCGCTTCTCTACCTTCCCGTTTCCCGGACGCAAGCCTAATCCGCCTGTTCCTTCCACTTGATATTGCACCCCACCGCAAACCGCTGATTCGGGTCCGGCCTCTTGCCTGCAATCACCGCATCCATCGCCGCCCGCAGATCCTTCCCCGTGACCGGAATATCGTTCCCAAAATCCCCACGCCGCGGCCTGCTGTCATCCAGCTGTCCGCGATACACCAGCTTCATCTCTCCATCGAACAGAAAAATATCCGGCGTACAAGCCGCGTCATACGCTCGAGCCACCTCCTGCGTCTCGTCATACAGGTAAGGGAAGCGGAACCCCAGCCGCTCCGCCTGCTTCTTCATCTCCTCAGGCGAGTCCTGCGGATATGCCTCCACATCATTCGACGAGATCGCCACTGTCGCAATCTTTCCCTCATAGTCCCGCCCAATCCGCGCCAGCTCTTCTTCGACATGCTTCACATAAGGACAATGCACGCAGATAAACATCACCAGCAGCCCATGCCGGCCTGCCGGCGAGGTCCCACCCCCGGGCATCTTATTCTCTGCATCCGAGCGATCGTCATCCCAGCTCATGGCGAACACATCGTCACGCCCCACCGCCTTGCCGCTCACCACATCCACCAGCTCAAACGCCGGAGCCATACTCCCCAGCGCCACCATCGTCGACTGCGTCTTTGACATCTCTCCACCTCCTCGAACCCGGAATCGATCCTGTAACCGCTCAACCAGTCCCCATTCTAAAGCGCGATGGTTACACTGATCCCATGTTCATCCACATGTTCTCCTTCCGCTGGAAGCCAGGCGTCACTGAGCAGCAGAAGCAGCACGTCTTCGAAGAAGTCAACGCACTCAAGACCCGAATCCCCGGGATGCTCGACTCCGCCGTCGGCTTCAACACCTCGCCTCGCGGCCAGGGCTACGAGTTCGGCGGCGTCATGAAATTCTCCGACCGCGCCGCATACGACGCCTACAACGCTCATTCTGTCCATCAGCAGCTCCTCACCTGGCTCCTGCCTTTGATCGATCCTATGGAGGTCGACTTCGAACTCTGATCCAGACAGGCGCCGGGTGCCCCATTCATGCGGTCTTTCGCATGAGTGGGTCATCGCGCAAAGCGCGATCCGCCGTTGTAGTCGCCTGTTCTCTCCGCCAGCCAAGAACCGTCATTTCGACCGAAGCTGCTCACGCTTCTGTGAGCAGCGAGGCGGAGAAATCCGCTTCTCTACCCCAGACTCCCCCATCCACGACAGCAGCTGCCAAAACAGAGGAACCCACCTCATCACCCCAAACCTGCCGACCGCACCCTATCCTGAAAAAGCATGCTCCCCACCCGCACCCTGCCCGGCGGCCGCACCACACGCCAAGCCCTCCCGCTAGGCCCCAACAATCTCCCCCTCTGCCGTTGGTGCGACCTCGAAATCCTCGCCAAACGCCGCCGGACCTTCTGCAGCGACTACTGCGTCCATCAGTGGCGTCTCCGCACCGACCCCGGCTACCTGCGCGACCAGGTCTTCGCTCGCGACCGTGGCATCTGCGCCGTCTGCCAGATCGACACCGTCGCCGCCTACAACGCCCTCAAACGCGTCCGCGGCCCCGCCCGAGTCGCCGGCCTGCATCTCTACGGCATGAAATCCATCACCACGCGCCGCAGCCTATGGGACGCCGACCACATCCGCCCCGTAGCCGAAGGCGGTGGCCAATGCGACCTCGACAACCTCCGCACCCTCTGCCTCCTCTGCCACCGCGAAGCCACCGCCCAACTCCGCATCCGCTTGAGCCGCGCCCGCTAGAGCAACCATCCCCAGCCATCAACTCTGACTCTGATCCTGCCCTGAGCCTGTCGAGAGGGAAAGATCGAACTTG
>JAOAPF010000332.1 GCA_025462755.1 Edaphobacter sp. | reverse complement strand
CACGCGGACTTTCGCTATGCGCTGGGACGGGCGTACCAGACCTCCGGCGACACGTCGCATGCGGCGGCGGTTTATCGGAGCTTGTATGTGAATCTGCCATTGAGCATGGAGGCGGCGCAGGCGCGGGCGCAGATGCAGGCGATGAATATGCCGCTGACTGCGGTCGAACGCAAGGTGCATGCCGATCAGCTGTTCAATGCGAAACGCTACGCGGAGGCGGGCATTGAGTACCATTCGATCGAACATGACAGCTCGGGATTGAGCCAGGCCGATCATGATGCGCTGCTGATCTACGCGGCGGCCTGCGACATGAAGCTGAAGCATATCAGCCGGAGAGAAGTGGAGCATCTGCCGAATACCTCCGACGACAGCGCGGCGCTGAAGCTATATATGCTGGCGGAGCTTTCGCGCAGCGATCACGATGAAGCGGGCCACGACGCCTTGATTGCGCAGATGGTGCAGCGGTTCCCGAACAGCAGGTGGCTCGAGGAGGCGCTGTATTCCGGCGGCAACATGTATCTTCTGAAGCATGATGCGAAGCAGGCGACGTATCACTACTCGCTTCTGGTGAAGATGTTTCCTGGCAGCACCTATGCCGCTTCGGCGCATTGGCGGACAGCGTGGATGAACTATCGGCTGCACAACTACTCCGAGGCTGCGCGGCTGATGGAGGAACAGATACAGGGGTATCCGGCGGGCATCGAGGTGCCGAGCGCGCTTTATTGGCGTGGGCGCATCTATGAAGAGCAAGAGCGTAACTTCGCGCAGGCGGCGAATTACTATCGCGCGCTGACGGGTTCTTATATCAACTTCTACTATGCGGGGCTGGCGAGGCAGCGGCTGAATGTGTTGAAGGCGCAGACGGCGACCGCTCCTCCTGCGGCGGTTCTGAGCTCGGTGCCGAAGCCGGTGGTTCCGCCGTTGACCGGGGAACTGCCTGAGAATGAGCCGCATCTTATCAAAGCGAGACTGCTGGCCAACGCAGCGCTGAACGAATATATCGGGCCGGAGATTCAGGCGAGTCCTACTTCGAGTCAATGGGGATATCTGGCCCAGGCTGAGATCTTCACTTCCTATGGGGAGACTACGCGGGCGTTGCAGGCGATGAAGCACAGCGGGATCTCCTTCTTTGCGCTGCCGCTCGACCAGGTGCCGACGGTGTATTGGAAGGTTCTGTTCCCACAACCGTACTGGAGCGATCTGGCGGCGAACTCGCAGAAGAATGGGCTTGATCCTTATCTGGTAGCGTCGCTGATCCGGCAGGAGTCGGAGTTCAATGCAGGGGTGGTGAGCCACGCCAACGCCTGGGGGCTGATGCAACTGCTGCCGTCGGTTGGCAAGTCGATGGCGAAGAAGGAAGGGTTGAAAGGGTTCAATACGAACGCGCTATTGAATCCCACGGTGAATCTGCAGCTTGGGACGAAGAATCTGCGGCTGGTGCTGGACCGGTTTGGCGGGCAGCCGGAGTATGCGCTGGCGGCCTATAACGCGGGCGATGTGCCGGTCCGGCAGTGGATGTCGGCAGGCACTTATCAGGACATCGCCGAGTTTGTTGAGTCGATTCCTTATACGGAGACGCGGGAGTATGTTCAGGCGATTCTGCGGAACCGGGAGATTTACCGCGCTCTGTATGCCACGCAGTGACGGGGAACCAGCCGAGAATTTTTTTGCGCGGGATTTTGTAAAAGCGGGATTGACAGGGGCAGAATATCCGTTATTCTTTGCACCAGAAGCAGTGCATTTGCAGACGAAGTCCGAAATCACTTGGAGGTCTCTTCCGCAGGCTGAAGTCGGCATTGGCTTGAACCCTGGTCACGAACTAAGACAACCGTTGGAGAAGAGGCGAACATGATAGCGGAGATAGACCTTCTGGATGTGTGGATCCCAGAACAGATGCAGCCGGGCACGATATTTCTACTGGAGCAGGCGGGCGAACTGGGTAAGGCGGAGAATCCTTACTGGGCGGTGCTGGCGTGCCCTTCGTGTGGATCGCTGGGATTGATTACGAGGCAGCAATGCGCTGGGCTGGACGCGATGATCTGCGGCTCGTCGACTTGTTCCGCGGAGTATTTCCTGGAGGAGAAAACGATCCGTTATCGTCCGGCGTGCTGAACCGTCGCCTCGAACTTGTCGATTCAGGATGTTCTCAGGGGCTTGCCCAGCCTTCTTGCCGTTTTTGCTGCGATCCCACGAAAGGATCTGCTGTTGTTTGTGGTATTTACAACTTTTTTCTTCGTTTTTAGCCCAGAAATCGCATGTCAAGTCCCAAAACCATCTAACTGCCTCAAACAAAAGCGAATAAGGGTTGCCATTTAGTTAGGTTCAATCCGGTATACTAAGTATATAGAGTAAAGAAAGAGCCCCGGCCAACGCCGGGGTTTCGCATTTAACCCATAAATCCTTTGAAAAGAGGATTTTAGCTATAACCCTTTTGATAGCAGGATTTTGGCCGACCGCATTCTGGTATCTCTTTGCAATCAGAGGACTTCCAAGGAGATACCCGGGGGGGGACCCCAAGGAGAAACCATGCCCTACCGACTCTGCCGCCACATCAAGACCAACGGCCTGCAATGCCACTCACCCGCGCTCGACGACCGCCAGTGGTGCTACTTCCACCACCGCCTCCACGGTCGCCATGAAAAATATCGCGCTACCGACGCCACCCGCGGCTACCTCATCCCCGGCCAACACATCGAGCTCACCGCCCTCGAAGACCGCGAATCCGTGCAGGTCGCACTCTCCGTTGTCATCAACGCTCTCGCCACCGGCAATCTCGACATCAAGCGCGCCACCGCTCTCCTCTACGGTCTACAGCTCGCGTCCAACAACGCCCGCGGCCTCCGCACCGAACCCTTCGCCGCCAACGTCGTCCGCACCATCGAGCCCTCACCCGAAGGCCTCGACCTCGGCGAACCCCGAACCGCCCCGGAAGAAATCGAACACAACCTCACATGGGAACCCGTCGAAGAAGACGACACTCCCGAGCCAGTGTTCCTGTGGGAAGGATTGGAGCACGACCACGAAGAAGAGGACGAGGACAAAGACGAACACACAACCGGCTAATCTAATGTGCTTCGGAGCTGCAGGCCGGGAAACCTGTTCGGCCGCCCCTGCAAGGTCACTCGTGGCGCAATGCGTCGACTGGGTCCATGCGGGAGGCGCGGACGGCGGGAAGGAGTCCGGAGACGATGCCGACTACCGCGAGAATACCGAACGAGACGAGCATGATGGCGGGTGAGGCGCGAAGGAGAATGTCGCCCTCGTGGTTCGCGGTCTTGTAGATGTCGGAGTAGAGCGGCATCGGCGGGATGAGATAGGCGACAAGGATTGCGACGATCATTCCGATGATGCCGGCGAGGAAGGTTAGGGTCAGGCTTTCGAGGAGGAATTGCTTCAGGATGTCGCGGCGGCGAGCGCCGAGGGCTTTTAGCAGGCCGATTTCCTTTGTGCGCTCTGTCACCGAGACGAGCATGATGTTCATCACGCCGACTCCTCCGACGCCGAGGGTCATAGCGCCGATGATTCCGAGGAGAAGGTCGAGAGCTATGCTGAACTGCATGATCTCGGCCGAGTCGGCGACCGTGTCCCAGCTGGGAACCGCCTTATCGTCTTTGGGGTCGAAGTGGTGGCGTTGGGCGAGCACTGCGCGGACGGCTTGCAGCGCCTTGAGGTGGAGTTCGGGGGAACTGGGCTGAAAGACGATGCTGTCCGGGTTGCGCTGGTCGCGGAGCAGGCGGAGCATGCCGAAGGGCACGAAGGCGTTTTCGTTGTCGGGGCCGTTGTTGGAGGAGTCCTGGATTTTGTTTTTCAGCACACCGATTACTTGAAAGACGTGTCCCTCGATCTCGACCGATTCGCCTACGGGAGGGTAGCCGTTGAAGAGCTTTTGCGCGGCGTGAGGACCGAAGATGACGACCTGACGATGTTCGGTGAAGTCTGAGGGCTCGAAGTAGCGGCCTTGCTCGACGTTGAGTTTTCGCATTCCGCCGTAGGGGAGTTCGATGGCCTTGCTTTGGATGTTGACGACCTTGGGACCGTACTTGAAGCTGAAGCCGTCATCGGTCTCGGAACTGACGGCTTTCAGGAAGGGAACTTCGTCGCGTACGGCTTCGGTGTCGCCGTCGAGAAACTTCACGCGTTTGCCGGAGCGCTCGCCACCGGCCTGCATGCTCGTTTGTCCGCCCCACACCATGATGACGTTGTCGCCAAGGCCGAGGAAACCATTGAGGACGCCTTCACCGAGGCTCTTGCCGTAGCTCAGCAGAAGCACGACTGTGACTAAGCCCCAGATGATGCCGAGCATGGTGAGGCCGGAGCGCAGGCGGTTGCGCAGGAGCGACTCGATGCTCTGGCGGATGATCTCGGGCAGGTTCATGGCTACTCGGTTCTCAGGCACTCCATCGGGCTCAGGTCGGCGGCTCGCAGCGCAGGGTACATGCCCGCGAATAACGTGATGGCGGTGAGGGTGGTGAGGGAAGCAGCGATGGCCAATGGTGAGATAACGGGATGGGGAACGAAATCTGGCAGCGGAATGAGGCGCAGCAGCAGGCATACCCCTACGCCGAGGGTCAGGCCGGCGATGCCGCTGACCAGTGTGATGATGGCCGATTCGACGAGGAACTGGCGTTTGATGTCGACGGCAGTTGCGCCGAGTGCTTTGCGTACGCCGATTTCGCGTGTGCGCTCAGTGACGGCGACCAGCATGATGTTCATGACGCCGATGCCGCCGAGTGCGAGCGTGAGGAGCGCGACGGCTCCGAAGAATAACGTCATTACGCTGAAGATGCGCTCGGTAAACTTCGATCCTGCGAGCGTGTCCCATATCCAGAGGGCTTCTCTGTCGTTGGGGTCGTAGTGGTGGCGCTCGGCGATGATTCGTTTGACCTGGGCGACTGCCTTTTCGTGCAGATCCGGAGAGACCGGCTCGATGACGATGTTGTTGACGAAGCCGCGCACGATTCCGGGGCGCTCGGGTGGAGGAAAGTCACGCGCCATCGCGGAGTAGGTGGTGAAGAG
>JAOAPF010000390.1 GCA_025462755.1 Edaphobacter sp. | reverse complement strand
CCATGGCGGTGAGGACGTGGGAGGGTTCGGCGGCGCCGGATTGGCAGGCGGAGCCTCCGCTGGCGGAGATGCCTTTGAGGTCGAGGGCGATGACGAGAGCTTCGGCTTCCAGGTGATTGAAGTAGAGATTGCTGGTGTTGGAGACGCGGGGGGCTCCGGCTCCGTTGATCCCGCACTCGTCGATTTGGGTGAGGACGGTTTGTTCGAAGCGGTCGCGGAGGGCGGTGAGTTGGGTGGGGCCTTGGGCTGGGTTGAGATGGGCGGGAGCGGTCGCGCTATCGCGCGATGCCCACACATCAGAATCGATGTATAGGGCACCCGGATTTGTGGTCTGCTGATCTTCGGTCGGTGTACCCGGATTTGTGGTCCGCGCTTCGATTGGGGCGCCCGGATTTGTGGGTGTTCCCTCCGGAGTTGGGGCGGCGATGTCGTTGGCTAGCCAGGCGGCGGCTAATTCGGCGGCTTTGCCCAGACCTACGATGCAGGCTACGTTTTCGGTGCCGGCGCGGCGCTGGCGCTCGTGGGTGCCGCCATGGAGCATTGGAGCGAGGCGAACGTTGCGGCGGACGAAGAGAGCGCCGATGCCTTTTGGGCCGTAGATTTTATGGCCGGAGAGGGTGAGGAGGTCGACGTTTTTGAGTGGACCATCGGCCGAGAGATCGAGAGGGAGACGGCCTACGGCCTGGACGGCGTCGGTGTGGAAGAGGGCGCCGGCTGCGTGCGCGATGGCGGCGAGTTCGGGGATGGGCTGGATGACGCCGGTCTCATTGTTCGCGTACATGATGCTGACGAGTTTGGTGTTGGGGCGGAGGGCGGCCTTGAGAGCGGCGGGTTCGATTAGGCCTTCGGGGGTGGAGGGGAGGAAGGTGACCTCGACGTTATTTTTCTCGAGGGATTCGGCGGCGTGGAGGACGGCGTGGTGCTCGATGGTGGTGGTGATGAGGTGTGCTGGGCCGGCGGTTTGATTTGAGAGGATGCCGAAGAGGGCTAGATTGTCGCTCTCGGTGCCGCCGGAGGTGAAGACGATCTCTGAGTTGAGGCAGTGGAGGAAGCGGGCAACGGCGCTGCGAGCTTGCTCGACTGCTCCGCGAGCCTGCTGGCCCTGCTGGTGGATGGAGCTGGCGTTGCCGTAGTGCTCCATCCAGAAGGGACGCATGGCCTCGAAGACCTCGGGGAGGAGAGGTGTGGTGGCGTTGGCGTCCATGTAGATTCGGCGCATGGTTTTATTTTACAGGGTGGGCGAGATGGTGATGCCGCGGGATAAGAGAGCATATCCCAGGGGCTAAAGCCCCTTCCATTTCGCGGTCGAAAGGATAAAGCCTTGGGGTATCTGGATGCAACGACGACGACAAAGGCAAAGCAAAAGGCAACGGCGAAAACAAAAGCAAAAGGCGAAAGCAAGGGCGAAGGCAAGGGCAACAGCAACAGCAGGTCCTCCGCCTTCGGCGAAGGATGACAACCAAAATACAAAAGCAACAGCAACAGCAATAGCAAAAGCAATAGCAAGGGCGAAAGCAATAGCAAGTGCAAAAGCAAGGGCAAGGGCGAGGGCGAAAGCAAAAGCAGAAGCAAAAGCAGAAGCAAAAGCAAAAGCAAAAGCAAAAGCAAAAGCAGAAGCAAAAGCAGAAGCAAAAGCAAAAGCAAAAGCAGAAGCAAAAGCAAAAGCAGAAGCAAAAGCAGAAGCAAAAGCAAAAGCAGAAGCAAAAGCAGAAGCAAAAGCAGGAGCAGATTCCTCCGCTCCGCTGAAGAATGACAAACAAAGAACAGCAACGGCAACCCACCCTTTGCGATGAAGCTGCAAAGGATGGGCCACCCGGTTACTCGGCTGAGGATGGGCCACCCGATTACTCGGATGATGAAGCGGTAAGTTTTTTATTTCAGAGTGGTGGGGGTTGAGGGGCCGTAGAGAAGGCCGTTGAAGAGGAATTTGAAGGTGGCGTGGGGTTGGCCGCGGAAGGTGATTTCGGGGCCGTAGAGGAAGATTTTGCCTTTGCCGAGGTTGTCCTGGGCGACGGCGATGGAGTTGTTGAGATAGGTTTGGCCCCAGGCCCAGCCGCTGTCTAATAGATTTCCTTCGCCGTAGTAGGCGATGGTCGAGAGGCCCTTGGTTGATGCATCGGGAGCGGCGCGGAAGGCGGGGCTGTTGTCGAAGAAGACGTCGACGGCGGAGGGCATTCCGTAGGCTACGGGTTGCGTGTTATCGACCTGTGCGCGGATGAGGGAGCCGGGGATGTAGAAGCGCTCGGAGGGTACGGGCTGCTCCTTGCCTTTGACGACTTCGGTCAGGGCATCGTGAATGGGAAGGTGCATGGTGGCGTAGAGCTTGGTCGAACTGCCGATGGAGAGAAGTGTGCCGCCGCTCTCGACAAACTTCTGGAGTTGCGGGATGGTTTTGTCGGCAGTGATGCGGCCGAGCCAGGGGCGGAACTCGGCGGGAATTTGTTCGGGTTTTGGTTGAGCGCCGAACCGATTGCCGGGGCCTTCGGCGGCGGCGACTACGGCACCGTCGGCGAGGACGATGTCGTCTAAGGAGGCGTTGAGGTTGCCGGCGTCGAGAGTCTGGGGATAGATGACGGTGAAGGGGAACTCGAATTGTTCGAGGAGCCAGCGTATCCAGCCGGAGGGCATCGAACCGCCGTACTGGTCGTAGAGGCCGATGCGGGTGGGATGGAGTTGAAAGGCGTCGCCGGTGGGCTTGGTGGTGACGGCGATGGCGTTGATGCCGAGCGTCTTTGCTGCGGTTTCGAGGAGATCATGCGACTGCGGCGAGTAGGGGATGTAGATGGCGCCGGCGGCTAGAGTCTTTCCGCTGACCGTGGTTGGCTGCTTGAGCCAGTAGACAGGGAGGTTGGCTTTGAGGAGGCGGTTGGTGAGGGTGTAGGCGTCGTTGTACTCGTGTGAGACGAGATAGCCGGCAGGTTTGGAGACGTTAGTGATGGTACCGGCGGGTGGTGCGGCTAGGTCGGTGGTGATCTTTTCGAAGGGGCCGGTGAAGCCGGTGTAGAGGCGGTCGAAGGTGACACCCATCTGGTAGGCGAGGGTCCAGCCGGTGGCGTCATAAGGACGCGTGGGTGGCGCGCCGGGATAGGCGAAGTCGTTGGGGTGATCCTGCGGCTCGAGCATATCGAGGACCTGAGGGCGATAGGCCTGAGCGGTCATGATGACGAGGGAGTTGGCTGGGTAGTGCTTGCCATCGACGTCGAATGCGGCGGTCGCGCGCTCGATGCTTACGCCAGACTTCATGAGAGTGTTGACGAACTTGACGGCGGTGGGGAAGTCGGGCTGGTCCGCGGAGAGGATGTAGCCGCGTGGATCGCGGTGGGCGGGGTCGTGGAGGACCGTGGTGTAGAGGGCGGCGGGAAGGCCGGTGGGGCGCACGAAGGGATTTGCTTCGGGTGCTGGAGTGGGTGCTGCGGGCGCGGCTGCTGGTGCGGCTTCAGGCGTGGCGGCAGCGTTGCGTCCACTGGTGCGAGCGCCTCCGGCGGCGGGTGCGGCTTTGGTGGCTGCTGCTTCGAGGGCTTCGATGCGTTTGGGTGTGATGGTCCAGGAGTCCTCGCTGCCGCGCTGGATGGAGTTTTTGCCCATGACGTAGGTGTCGTAGAGGACTGTGGAGCGGTTGCGGGAGGCGTAGTCGAGGATGGCGCGGTTGTTGGTCTGCTCGTAGGCGATGGACTGGGCGTAGTGCCAGAGCTGCGGGGCTATGGGGAAGGGCTCGTCGCCGCTGGGAAGCTGGCGGTTGGCGATGAGGGGCAGAGGCGCGGGCGTGGGGCTGCCGATGATCTCGGTGAGGATGCCGGTCATGTTGTGGAAGTAGGTGACGGTGCGGAGGCCGCCGTTATACCAGGTGGAGTAGGGCGCGGTGCCGCGCATGCCGGAGCCGGGTTTGCCCTCTTCGACGAGACGCTCGTGCATGGCAGTGCCGACGGCTTCGATCTTGAGGGGGATGAGCGGGTCGAAGTGATAGTTGAAGGGGTCGCGGAAGGGCGGCATGAAGATGACGGCGCCGGCGGGTCCGGTCTGGTGGTGGTTGTACATGATCTGCGGAAAGTATTCGCGGAAGAGGGCGCGGCTCATGTTGGTCGACTCTGGCATGTTGTTCATGTAGAAGTCGCGGTTGTTGTCGTGGCCGATGTAGTGCTGCCATAGACGCGGGGTGTTGCCGGTGGGACCTTCGGCGACGCGCTTGGTGGGATCGGGCTCGCGCATGTACCAGTTGGCGACGAGTTCCATGCCGTCGGGGTTGGCGAAGACGAGCAGGGCGATGTCGTCATGGAGGAAGCGCATGGTTTCGGGATCGGTGAAGGCGTTGAGCTCGTAGATGGTCTCGACGAGCTGCTGGGAGCCGACGGTCTCGGAGGCGTGGAGGCCGCCGTCGATCCAGACAATGGCCTTGCCCTCTTCGGCGAGCGCGTGGGCCTGGGCGTCTGTGAGGCCTTCAGCGTGCGAGAGTCTGGCGGCGATTTCTTTGTAGTGATCGAGCCTGGCGAGGTTCTCCGGCGAAGTGACGATGACCATGTACTGGCGGCGGCCTTCGGCGGTGGGGCCGAGGTCGACGAGCTTCATGCGGTCTGACTCGCTGGCGAGCTTCTGGATGTAGGCGGTGGCCTGGGTGTAGTTGGCCATCATGTAGTCGTCGCCCATGTTGAAGCCGATGGCCTCTTTCGGGGTTGTGATCTTGCGTGGGGCGGCTCCGTCGGTTTGGCCGAAAGAGGGAGAGATCGCGAGGAAACACAACGACAGAGACAAAATTCTCAGCTTCATACGTGAGAGGAGCTCCTTAGGGGATGAATGTCTTTATATCAGGGACGAACGACAAGGCTCCAAAGTTTGAGGCGGATATTTTTTAGCAAGAGAGAATCGCTGCGGTGCGAGAGAGGTTGGAATCTGGTAGCCTTAGCGCGACTCTGCGGCTCTGTCGCAGCGATTTCTGCATGGGAGGCGAAGATGACGAAGCGAATGGTTATGGCGTTGGCGCTGGCGGTTTGTAGTGTGGCAGGTGCGAGGGGGCAGATGGGCCAGACGGCTCCGAAGGTTCCTGCAGGGACGATCATTGAGCCCTCGAAGTCGTTCGATGCGCTGCTGAAGATCTATGAAGGCGAGATGATGGGTGCGGTGAATGCCATGCCGGCAGATAAGTACAACTTCGCGCCGAGCCAGGCGATCTTCAAGCCGGAGCAGGTGGTGAAGTATGACGGGGTGCGAACGTTTGGGCAGATGGTGGCGCATGTGGCGCAGTCGAATTATTACTTCTACGGGCTTTCGTGGGGCACGAAGCCGGATGTGGATGTGAAGGCGATCGGCAGCATGACGTCGAAGGAAGACACAGTGAAGGCGCTGGCGGACTCGTTTGCGTATGCCCACAAACAGATCGCTACGATGACGGCGGCGAATGCGTTTGCGTCGCTGAAGGACGACTCTACGAGAGCGAGCATGACCGCGTTTGGGATTGCGCATGGATTCGACCACTATGGACAGCTGGTGGAGTATCTGCGGATGAATGGGATTGTTCCTCCGGCAAGCCAGAAGTAGCGGGGCGCGTGGGTCAGCTAATTTGAGTTTGGGGAGTTTGGGGAAGGGAGTGGCTTTTCGGAGCGCTCCCTTTTTCGTTTGCGCTAGTGGATGGTTTCGGCGGTTTTGGGGGGAGGTTTGAGGAGGAAGGTGAGGGAGAGGCCGACGGTGTCGTCGGCGTTGCGGATGCTGCGGTCGTAGAAGCTGGAGAGGGCGGTGCGGGAGGAGACGGGGATGTCGACGGAGGTGGTGAAGCCGTTGTCTTCGGCAGTGTCAGTGGCGGAGGTGGCGGTGGCTTTCTTTTTGCCGCTGCGGGCGCCGGAGTAAACGGTAGAGGAGTTGAGGGGGAGCAGCTCGTAGGCGTCTGCTTCGAAGCTCAGATTGAAGGGCAGATCGATGGAGGTTCCGGCCTGGAAGTGGGCGAGGGCCCCGACGGAGGTGTAGGTCTTGCGGACACGCGGCCGGACGAGGTTGCTGGAGGAGCCGGCGCCGAATTCGATGTCGGGCGAGAAGATGCCGAAGCTTTTCTCGAAGTGATTGTTGAGGTCGTAGGTGGGCTTGCCGGCGCCGAGTCCGTAGGCGGTGTTGCCGGAGGGAAGGCCGAGGGTGAAGGTGGCGTTGTAGTCGAGCAGGAAGGGATGGGCGGCGAGCGACGCAGCGAGAGAGGCGTCGCCGAAGACTGCGTGCTCGGTCGCGGGCGTGTAGACGGGTTTGGATTTGGTGCCGGTGTTGGCTTCAACGTTGATGGAGGCGTAGATGGGGACGGAGGTGTTGATGCTAAGGATTGGATTGAACCGGTAGGCCAGGCCGGGGGTGAGGATCGTAGCCCAGCCGTTGCCGGAGTCGTACTGAGTACTGGCGCCGAGGGAGGCGTTGAAGCCCTGGGCGAAGGGGATGATGCCGCTCGGGCCAGCGTCATTTGTGGTGGCGGACGCGGTTCTGCTGCCCACGATCCCGCTCAGTGACCCCGTGGCCAGCGCTTGTGCATTAGCCAGCGTGGGGAGGAAGACGAGCGAGAGGGCGAGGGCGGTGATCGCTGGATGCGAACGGCAAACCGTCCATGGTGAGGGCAAAGGGAGGCTCCTGAACTAGTCCTTAGCTAATCCTGAACTAAATCCTTGGTTATCATTCAGGGCCTGGGGTGTTCGGGCAAGGGACGTTAGTTGTATTGCATTGGGAGTCGAAGTTCAGCGGAAGAGCTCGTCGATCGCGCTGTCCTCCGTGACGGGGGAGCCGCGCAGAACGTAGGTGACGCCGATGGCTGCGGTGTCGGCGCGGAAGCGGAGGCTGCGGCTGTAGTAGCCGGAGAAGGTGATGTGCCTGTCGAGGGGAACGTCGAGGGCGTTGATGAAGCCGTTGTCTTCGGTGACGTTGTGGCCGGTGACGACGGGAGGCTTGCCTTTGCGAGGGGGGCCGTAGATTTTCTGGTCGCCGATGGGTAGCTGCTCGTAGGCTTCCGTCTCAAAGGAGATGCCGCGGAAGAGTTCAATCCCGAGACCGACTTCGAAGTGGGCGAGTGGGCCGAGCGAGGTGTAGTTCTTGTTAAGGATGCGGTTGACGAGGTAGGTTGAGTCGCCTCCTCCCATTTCCAGGGTGGGGGTGATACGGCCGAAGGTGCGCGCGAAGCGGTTGCTGATGTCGAAGGTGACGCGGCCGGTGGTGAGACCGTAGGTCTCGTCGCCGGTGGGCGCGGTGATGAGGCCGGTCAGCTGGTACTGGAATTGACGCGGGATGAACTGAGCGTGGAGACCGAAGACGACGTCGCCGGGTATGCCGCGCTGGTCGACGAGCAGTGCGTTGGGCTTGGGGTGGGCGGCGAGGCTGCTGGCGAGACGAAACATGTAGATGGGGACGGTGGCGTCGATGGAGAAGGTGTCGTTGAAGTTGTAGCCGATGGCTGGAATGAAGATGGTGGCCCAGCCGGTGGTGGATTCATGGACTCCGGTGACGGTGGCGCCTGCGTTCCAGCCGTGCAGCGATGGAGAGATGCCCGGGACTGAAGGAACGTCCTGAACATCTTCGGGCATGTGGGCTGTAGATGGCGGCTCGACCGGTTTTTCGCGGAGAACTTGAGCGCCGACTGGAAGCGCGAGCAAGAGTGAAAGGCAGCAGGATATGCGGCTGCGACGATTCACCGGCAAACATCCTCCTGAAGCGATATCTCCGGTGAGCATGACATCTTTCGGGATGTTCGCCAATTTCTTTTGCGGTGAGCGTTTCCGCTCTATCGTCCGCTGAAGCAGACGACTTTCATAAAGGAAGCAGGACTAGCGTTCTCCGATGGGGATGTACGGCGCGGGATAGGTGGGGCCGGTGTAGTCGGCGCGCGGACGGATGAGGCGGTTGTCGTCGTGCTGCTCGATGACGTGGGCGGCCCAGCCGGAGATGCGGCTGACGGCGAAGATGGGAGTGAAGAGGTCGATGTCGATGCCGAGGGTGGTGTAGGTGGAGGCGGAGTAGAAGTCGACGTTGGCGTTCAGTTTCTTCGCGTCTTTGACGAAGAGCTCGATCTTGCGGGACATGTCGAACCATTTGGTGTTGCCGGCGGCCTTGCCCAGTTCTTCGGACATGCGGCGGAGGTGGGTCGCGCGCGGATCTTCGGTGTGGTAGACGCGATGGCCGAAGCCGGAGATTTTTTTCTTCTCGGCGAACATCTTCCTGACGTATTCGACTGGATCGGCGCCGGCTTTTTCGATGGCATAGAGGAGGCGCATGGTGGCTTCGTTGGCTCCTCCGTGGAGCGGGCCTTTGAGGGCGCCGATGGCACCGGTGATGGCGGAGTGGATGTCGGCGAGGGTGGCGGCGATGACGCGGGCGGCGAAGGTGCTGGCGTTGAGTTCGTGGTCGGCGTGGAGGATGAGCGCGATGTCGAAGGCGCGGGTGGCGGTGTCGGAGGGCTTCTCGC
>JAOAPF010000371.1 GCA_025462755.1 Edaphobacter sp. | reverse complement strand
TCTATGAAATTTGCCTTGCGCCAAGAAGTCGAGTACGTCGATGTGCGCGCCGACTCCTTCAGCCGATGCTTCCGGTTAACGATCAGACTGGTTGTGGTCTTTACAGTCGCCTCAATATTGCGGCTTTCACCTTGTCTCGCTTACGGGGCCGGTGCTACTGATCCACCGAGTACGCCCACTACGGCCTGGAGAGACGGCCGCTTCCAGATGGACGCGAGCCAGGTGGTTGGACGTTCTGATGTGATCTTGCTGCGTGCGGGCCGAATGCGTGAGGAGTCTATGCCTCTTGGGAACGGCCGGCTTGGAATCGGCGTCTGGTCGCAGGACGGCTACACAGCTCAGATCAACCGGCAGGACACGCTTCCGAAGCGGTTGTCTCCAGGGCAGATCATCTTGCCGGGGCTGAACAAGCTCGCCAGCGCCGCCGATTATCACGGCCGCCTGGACCTCTATAACGGTGAGTTTGTCGAGAGCGGCGGCGGGATGACCGCCACCACCTGGGTCGACGACTCGGTGGACGTCATGGTGGTCGACGTAAAAGGTGCAGATCCGGAGGCAGAACAAACAGCAGAACTGAAGTTATGGATTCCCCGCAAGCCCGAGGTCATTGTGGACGGGAAGAACGCCGCTCTCGCAGAGACATGGCGCGACACGACCGAGTTGGGATCGACGGGGCTGACCTTCGGATCGATGGCGGCTGTAACCGCCGATGGCCGTGACGTGCGAGCAGAGGCAGCGGGTCCACTGGCGGTCAGGATCAGGTTCAAGCCGAATCCCGACGGAAGCTTCAGATTATTTGTCGCTTCGCCTGAGTGGCAGGGAGGAGATGCGGTTGCTGTATCGGCCGCGATGTTTGACCAGGCCAGGTCGCTCGGAAGCAAGGAGCATTGTGCATGGTGGAACCACCTGTGGACCAGCGTGGACCTGATGAGGCTCTCGTCCGCCGATCACACCGCCGAGTATTTTGAGAATCTCCGGATGATCGATATGTTTACGACCGTTGCAGAAAGCCGCGATCGCTTTCCCGGATCGCAGGCCGGCATTGGTGACCTCTTCTCTTCCTATGAAGATGATCATTACTGGAGTCCGTCGGCTTGGTGGCACTGGAATCTGCGGATGCAGGTTTCGGCGAATCTCGGCGCCGGGCTGGCCGCATTCAATGAGCCGTACTTCAATCTGTACAACGACAACCTCGAGAATATTGCCCACTGGACGAGAGAGCATATGGGGGGCCGTCCGGGGGTCTGCATCCCGGAGACTCTCCGGTTCAACGGTGCGGGTTATGAGAACGAGTATTGGCTTAAGAGTCAGGGCATCAGCTGTAGCGAAGACTCTCGGCCTTACTACAACGCGCGCACCATCTCCACCGGTGCAGAGGTGGCGCTGTGGGTGTGGCAACAGTATCAGTTCACCGACGATCGCGCCTTTCTGGAGAGCCACTATGACCTGATGCGGGACGCCGCGCGCTTTCTGCTTGCGTATGCAAAGCGCGATGCGGCCGGGAAGCTTTACACCTGGCCGTCCAATGCTCACGAGTCGAATTGGGATGTGCGAAATCCAACCACCGATGTGTCAGCCATGCATGCCTTGTTCCCCGTTGTAATTAAGGCCGCTAACACTCTGAACATCGACGGTGACCTGGTGAAGGAGTTGGGGACCGACATTGCTTTGCTTCCAGCGCTGCCGGAACGGAATCCTGATGATGCCGCGCTTCTGAAGAGGGGGGAATCTGACGAACACGCGATCATCGCTAACTCGTACACTCCCGATGCCACAAAACATAACGAGGAGAATATTGGGCTCGAGCCAGTCTGGCCCTTTGCGCTGATCGGCGATGATGGCCCCATGCACGAGCTGGCTGTGCGAACGTATCTGAACCGTCCCAACAAGTTCAAGGCAGACTGGAGCGCTGACCCGGTGCAGGCCGCTCGCCTCGGTCTGGCTTCGGAAGTAAGGACAGGGCTCATCGAGTTGACGGAAGCCTACCAGGCGGCTCCTTCCGGACTGGCGCAGTTCAGGGGGCGATCGGAGTTCTACGTGGAGCAGGTGGGAGTGGTAGCCGACGCGCTGCAAAATGCGCTGGTGCAGGACTACGATGACCTGCTTCGAATCGCTCCGGCATGGCCGAAGGACTGGAGCGGGGACGGTTCCGTATCCACCGCACACGGGGCCAGAGTTTACGTTCAGGTGTTCAATGGCCAGATCGTAACGGTTGGCGTCAGGGCCGGCGCGACGCAGGACCTGAGGATTCGCAATCCGTGGAAGGGCCGGAGTGTGCAGATCGTTGATGCAGCCAGTAAGGCAGTGGTCCGGCAAAGCTCGGATCCCGTGTTTACATTCCAAATGGAGGCTGGAAAGGCCTATCTCCTCGAGCCGTCTGGTAGCGAGGCGGCATCTCTGCCGTTTGCGCCCGTGACCGGAGCACCCGCAACGCAGCCGAAGCGGTTGGGACCTCGCACCATCGGGCTTGAGAACGTAGCACAGTAAGGCAGGGAAGGGCGTTCGCCACGATGTCCAGGTTGCACACTTCAACGAAGATGAAGCATGATCTCGGGGAGCAGGCTGCCAAGTTCGCAGGAGGGGTGCTGGATGAATACAGCCAAGGAAAAACGAACAGCGCTCGTCACTGGGGGATCGCGCGGACTCGGCAGGGCGATGGCTTTCGAACTGGCAGCCGCGGGCGCGCACGTGGCTGTCAACTACTTCAACAGACGAGATGCGGCTGAACAGACTTGCGCAACCATCCGGCAGAGTGGCGGTCATGCCCGAGCCTTTCCGGCAGATGTTCGCGATGAAAGCGAAGTCGCGCGCCTGGTGCAGGAGGTGAACGGAGCCTTCGGCGCCGTAGACATCCTCGTCGTCAACGCAACCGGTTCGCAGCCGTTTTTCTCGATTGAGGAGCAGACGTGGCAGCGCTGTCTCGATCAGCTGGAGTTTTTTGTGAAATCTCCTCTGCTGTTGCTCAAAGAGGTGCTTCCCGGCATGAAACGGCGCGGCTTCGGGCGCGTGATTCAGATCGGTAGTGAGGTCTTCGAAATGGGGAATCCTCGATTTGCGAACTATGTCGCCGCGAAGGGTGCACAACTGGGACTCACCCGCTCATGGGCGCGCGAACTCGCGCCCACCGGCATCACGGTTAACCTTGTGGCGCCCGGCTGGATTCCGACCGAGCGCCATGCAGATGCCACGCAGGAAGAACTCGATAACTACGCACGCAGCGTTCCCATGCAGCGAATGGGCAGCGAGAAAGATGTTGCGAGGATGGTCGCGTTCCTCGCCAGCGAAAACGCGGGTTTCATCACCGGGCAGAAGTTCTCTGTGAATGGCGGCAACACACTATCTTAGTCCTGCCCTTCGCCTTCATCGGACATGCAGCTTTCGGCAAATCGTTCCAATGGTTGAGGAAAATGTCTTTCGGAATCTGCAACGAACATTCGTCAGAAAGGCTGATCGGCTTCCGTGCCTTCGCTCTGCCTGTCCTCCCTCGCGCCAGTCCCAGCGATGGAACGAGCGGAATTCCCACCCCAAATACAATGCAGCACGCCACGAACTTCTTTCTAGACACGGAGCGTTTCAGGTGAAGACCACCCGCAGAGCATTTCTTCAGACTTCGGCCCTTGCATCTCTTGGTGCCGCGCAACACATAGCTCCCGCACAGCAGATCCCTCCTTCGACGGCGGAAGAACCCGCCCGATTCGGGCCCAAAGAAGCGAGTTTGGACGCTTCTGCCATCGCGAAGCAGCATACGATGCGACGCGATATTCCGGGACCCACGTTTCTGGAAGGCATGCTGCTCGGAAATGGGGACGTCGGCGTCTGCGCCGTGGTGAGGCCCGATGCGCTTGGAATCCACATTGGAAAGAACGACTGCTGGGATATTCGTGTCAGCGAGCCCTCCGAGGATAAAGTGCTCCCGTTTGCCGACCTGCTTGAGATGTGGAAGAGGGCTGGCGAGGAAGCAAAAAAACAGGGCAAGCCCGACATGGTGCACCTGGAGGAAAACATCGATTTCTTCCACGAGTATTCGCAAATGGTGAACCAGTCGTACAACAAGAAGTGGCCCCGCCCGTGGCCGTGTGGCACCCTGTGGATCAATTGGGATGTACGCTGGGTCGAGCCAGCGCAATACCGGCTAGACCCGTCAAATGGTCTGCTCACGCTGGATCTGAAATGCACCACCCTGGAGAAGGACCCGCAAGTCATTCAGTTGAACGCCTTCGTCGACTGGGAGACGGGACTTGTCTCGATCTCGACGAGCGGCCCATTACAAGTGCTCTCGGTTGTCTTTTCGCCGGAGGTGGATGGTCTTCGTATCGGGCCATTCGATGCCGGCCACAAGTCGCAAACCCCCGATCTTCTCCCTCCGCCGGAGACGAAGTCACACATCGACAAATCGTTCGCCGAGATCACCTGCTTCCAGGTTCTGCCCGCCATCGGACCGACCAGCGAATCCCGTGCGCCACTGAAATCCGATAAGGATCGGAATTTTTCGCTAGTGGCGAGGGTGGATGGACAGTGGTCGCTCGGAACTTCACGCGTCGCGACGGATATACCTCTGATTCCGGCGGGGGTTCAGGTGCTCTCAGTGCATGCGATAGTGGCAACGCCGCGCGATCTGCTGCTGGCCAAACTGGAGAAAGCGGCGGCCGGGCATGGCGACTCAGGTTGCTCTATCCCGCAGACGCAGGTCTACACACCGGACGAGCTGGACACGCTGCGTTACGCCCAGGAGCAGTTACATCGCCTCGCATTAGCCGGATTTGCTGAGCGGCGGCAGGACAGCGAGCACCATTGGCGTCAGTTCTGGTCGCGGTCCGCTGTGCAACTCGGAAAGCAGGAACTGGAGCGGATCTGGTACCACAATCAATATTTTCTCGCGTGCTGCCTGAAGAAGAATAAAGTCGCGCCTGGCCTCTTCGCGAACTGGTCGACCGGCGACATCGGAACTTCCTGGCACGGCGATTATCACACGGACTACAACTGCCAGCAGGTCTACTGGAGCGTCTTCTCCAGCAATCATCCGGATATGCACTATCCCTACATCGAACTGTGCGAAAACCTCCGCGCTATGTCGGAGAAGTTCGCTCAGGATAAGTTCAAACTGCCCGGGGCATTCTTCCCTTTATCCGCGTATCCCGTACCAAGCCAGGCCATTCCTTATCCGGTGCCTGCCTGGGCATACCAGGTTTCGATGACTCCGTGGACGGTCCAGAGTCTCTGGTGGCATTACCTCTATACGCAGGACGAAGAGGAATTGCAGCGGGTTTATCCCCTTCTGCGCTCCGCGGCGCGGTTTCTCACGGCATATGTCCAGAAAGGCTCGGACGGGAAATATCACATTATCCCCACGGTATCTTCCGAGAACTGGGGATTCACGGTAGACTTCCGTCTGAATAAGGACTGCATTCTGGATCTGGCGCTGACGCAGTTCCTTCTCGATGCGGTGGTTGCCGGATCGAAGATTCTCGGCGTGGATGAAGGCGAACGAGCGCACTGGAGTGAAGTTCGCCGGAACCTTGCTCCATATCCAAAAGTTAGCGCCTCATACGGCGAGGTATGGAGCGATGTGACCGATGCGCCACCGGACTGGATCTACAACGTACCGATCACGCTGGCACCGGTTTTTCCCGGCGAACAGGTTGGGCTTGGGACAAAGGACTCTCTCGATATTGCGCGCCGCACCGCACGCACCACCAGACTCGAGGGCGGAAACGACCTCGTCTATCAGCCGCTGATTCGAGCGCGCCTCGGAGTCCTGGACCTGGACTGGTTTGTGCGCGAGGTTCGTTATTGCAGCCTCCCCAATGGAGTGGCTAACGACCGAATTCGGCAGTCCGGCGGCCGATATGCTCAATCCGCTGACTTCGACTTCATGATGCCCATGGGCGTCTGGTGTGAAAATTTCGCGCTTCCAGTGGTCGTGAACGAGTGCATGATGCAAAGCTATTCCGGGACCATCCGCCTCTTCCCGAATACAATCAATCTGGGGCAGGCGCGATTTGAAAATCTTCGTGCCGTTGGTGCTTTCCTGGTCAGCGCTGAATATGATGGCAGGACTGTTACGCATCTGTCGCTGATAAGCGAAAAGGGGAAAGAAGCACGAATCGTCTCTCCCTGGGATCAGGGAGCTCTTAGAGTAACTCGGGTTCGGGATAATAACCGCCAAATCGTTCATCCCGACGCGGATGTTTGCAAATTTGACACAGAGGCAGGTGAGAGATACGAGTTGGATCGGGCATGAATCGCCCGCAAACTTCAGCCCGATTTGCAGCTGATATCCGCTGCGAATTGCTTATCATGATTCCCTCGGGAGCCCGACGAATCGTCGTTATCTGCCGAGTGTTTTAGAGTTAGGTGAAGAGTGCTCACGCCGGCTCGCTGATGAGTGGTTGCCTCTTAATCCAGGAGGAACGCCTTGAAATGGTGATCGACAAATGAGGAAGCCGAAGCGAAGCTACAACGGCGATCTAGCGGGGTCATTTTGCTGAAGGAGTTTTCGATGCGGTCTCTCTATCAAATCCGTCCCTCTGATTCGCATAGTGCACTCAGGTATGCCTGCATCGAAGGTTTCCTGATTGCAACTTTTCTTGTCCTCTCATCTGCCTCCGCATACGCTCAGGCGGCGACATCTTCCTCTGCCGGTGAGGTGCCGGTAATGACCGTCGCCGAGGCACATCATGAGCTTCTTCACGGCAAGGAAAAGGAGGCCATCCAGGCGCTGCAGCGGCTCGCGTCGGCTCAGCCTCCCGTAAGCGGCGCAATTCGGGAACTGGGCATCGCCTATTACCGGACTGGCCGGCTGGAAGATGCGGAGAAGGCCTTCACTGCCGCGATGGCTGTGGATCCCGTTGATGCCGAATCGGAACAGATGCGCGGCCTGACACTCTATCGGCTCAATCGCCGCGCCGCAGCCATTCCCTTCATCGAGCACACACGGCAGTGGACGAGCGCGTCCAGCGTGGATGTGAATTATGTCCTCGCTCGGTGCTATATCGATGCTAAAAGATACGACGGTGCCAGGGCAGCTTTTGCTGCCCAGTACGGCTTTGACGCGGACTCGGGCGCAGCCTACCTGGTGATGGCCCAGATATTGCTCCGCGAAGAATTACCGGATTTAGCAGAGGAGAATGCAAAGCGAGCGCTGCAGCTTTCGCCCCAACTGGCGCTGACCCATTTCGTGCGGGGAAAGATTGCTTTGGCCCGTGGCGACACGATGCATGCATTGGCAGAGTTCGAAGAGGAACGCACTCTCAATCCAGGCTATCCTCCGCTGTATGAACTTCTCGGAGATCTGTACATCCGAACTGGCCAGTTCCAGGAGGCTCAGCATTCATTGACTCAGGCCCTCTCACTCGACCAGACCAGCACCGGCCCGTTTATCCTGATGGGCAAGCTCTTTCTAAACGACAAAGATCCTCAAACCGCCGCCAGCTATCTCGAGCATGCTGAGCAGATGGATTCGAGCAATTACATCACTCATTACCTTTTAGCCCGGGCCTACCAGTCGATGAGCAGGAAAGAGGACGCGGCTCGTGAAATGAGTGCGGTCTCGCGCCTGCACGCCGGTGAGAATCAGTTGCCGCACTAATCGAGCACCACAACGCAGCAAATCCTGCTCGCTTATTGAAGAGCGAAGAGGTGTTTCTCGTGATCGCGGCAGCGGTCCGTAATAGGGCACTTCTGGAACCCTGCCGTGCAAGATCGGGATTGGCCTCCTGCAGGCCAAAGCGAATTAACGCACAGCTAGTTAGCAGAGAGCTTGAACGACTGAACTTGGTCAACGCCGCATCGTGCGCATCCGCTTGGTACATGTCCGGTGGACCATCCTCGATTGGCCTGCAAGGATTCAGCCGATTTCTCGGAGCTGTTTAGGCGACTTGGTAGCCGGAACCCATCATTCGAAGTATTCGTCTCTCTTAGTTCGGGAGAGCTTCGACGTCTCTAACCTAAGGCATATGCGGGTTTTTGCCAAGCAATCCCAATTCGCGACGCGCTGCGTCCTGAATTGAGTTGAACCCACTACCGTACGCTCCTGAGGGTGGTAAGCGATTCGGCCCGGTTATGGTACATGAAAGTAGCTGTAGGCCCGGGGTGGACGGCCCGTTCTCTGGCGCGCCAAATCAGCACGCTTTATTACGAATGCGCTGAATTTTCATCAATCGCTGCCTTCAGCAGGATTGATGATCACTTGGGGTTTTTTTGCTTAGGTGTTTAGTCTCGGACCGCAATCGCATGGATGGTTTATAAAGGCAGAAGGATCATAAGCATGCGCTGAGGAGACTCGGATCGACGCGCAGGAAAAGAACGTAGTTCCATGTCTCTTGAAGAGTTTTTGAGACTTTACCCGTTACGGTCATCGACGTTAGCTTGGTTTTTGGGCGCGGGCGCCTCTGCATCCGCTCGACTGCCAACCGCTTGGGACTTAGCTTGGCGGTTTAAACAGACCCTGTATTGTACAAGTTCGAAAGTGAGCCGAAGCACATGTGAAGATCTTGGCAACGAGGTCGTCCGTGAGCGGCTTCAGCGCTATCTAGATTCGACTGGAAAATATCCCCAAGCTGATTCTCCCGAGGAGTATGCGACATATTTCGAGGCAACGTATCCTGACCCGAACGACGCGGCGACTGACACCGGTGACGAGATGCGCTGTACCGCGCATTCCTGGCTGACCGACGTGCGCACCTTCTTCACCGATCTCTGCACCTGGGCGCTCGAACCCGATTCGCCATTTCTCCACTTCGCTCCGTCCACCGTTCCGCTGACCAGGCACTCTCTGCTTGGACTCGGCTTCGACAAGGCACGCGAGCGAACACGCGCCCGCATCACGGCCACCGTGCTCGACCTCGAACGCGAGATGCCGGCGATCCGTTCTTTCGCTCTGCGCCGATGGAACGATGCAACAGCTCGCGTGGCAAGTTTGCTGCTTCATCCAAGCCTTGGACGCAAGAGACCGACAGCTTCTGGGACTGGGCGCTGCTTGAGTTGCTCGTGCAGAGCGGACTGCGCATCGAGGAAGCTTCCGATCTCACCACCCTCGACATCCTCAAGCGCAAGATGCCCGATGGCCGTATCTACTATCTGCTGCATGTGAAGCCCTCGAAGTTCGACCGCGCCCGCGTCCTGCCCATCGGCGACGGACTGGGCCGCGTCATCACCGAGATCGTTCGCCATGTGAAGCGCTTTCATGGCACCAGCCATGTGCCCGTCTGCAACCACTGGAACCTCGCGCAGAAGATGCCACGGCCACCGGCACCCTATCTGATCGAGGCCATTCGGCACCCCAGCGCACCGGGACTCCAGACGATCCGTACACGCATCAAGGCGGTCTCGGTCGGTGCAGGTGCGCGTCGCGCCGATGGCTCGCCGCTGATCCTGCTGCCTCACGACTGTCGGCGCGTCTTCGCCTCCGAACACCTGAACAACAAGACGCCCGTCCACGTCATCCAGGCCCTGCTCGGACACGCTTCGCTCGACACCGTGATGATTTACGCCAAGCTCTATCCCAGCCAACTGATCGAAGAGTATCGCAAGACCATGCGTGGCCTTTACAACGCTCATTACGGAGAGGCTGGACTCAAGAATCCCACCGCCGATGAGTGGGCTGCCTTCGCCGCCAGTTGCAACCTGCGCGACATGGGCACGCACCTCTGCGCTCTCCCCACCGGAGAACACTGCCCAAAAGGACTCCTCTGCCTTGGCTGTACCCATGCCCAACCGAAGAAGAGTGCCGTCCCTGTATTCCGGCACATGCTCGCCAGCATCAACGCAGCCTTCACGTCGCCAGAGGACACAACGAACCCGCCGGACAGATCGCCGCCCGCGAACTGGAACTCATCCGCATCCAGACCGCCTTGCAACGAGCCAGCGAACTGAGCGATGATGTGGCTGCTGCCATCGAGGC
>JAOAPF010000313.1 GCA_025462755.1 Edaphobacter sp. | reverse complement strand
TCCTCGCCAACTATCTCTATTTGATCTCGCAGTTTCTGAATGCCACCACCAACCTGCGTAAAGACGAGTACGGCGGGAGCCTGGAAAATCGCTCGCGTTTTCTTTTCGAGGTAGTCGAGTCGGTCCTAGGCGAGGTCGATGCGCAACGGGTTGGAATCAAGATCAGCCCGATGCACGAAGGCAGTGCATTTCAGGCCAACGACGAAACCCTGCCCGTCACCGAATACGCAATTCAGAAGCTGAGTACCTACAATCTTTCGCACTTGTTGCTCATGGGCGATACCACCGACTTTTCTGGTACTCCACTTGAGAAATTGGCCGATGATGGCATGTTCCGGCAATTCCGTCCTCTCTTCAAAGGCACACTTATCGCGAACGTGAAGATGGACCGTGATCGCGGCAATCGCCTTATCGGGGAAGGTCTGGCGGATCTGGTGGCGTTCGGCCGTCCTTATATCGCAAATCCAGACCTGGTCCAGAGGTTTGCAGAAAATGCCCCTCTTGCCGAAGTGGATTGGGAAACCGTCTACGCCTCGGGGCCGCGTGGCTATTCCGATTACCCAACCTACCAACCATCGCAAGATAACCCCGGGAGGTGACCATGCAAAGACAACACCCGCGAACAGAACAAGGGCGAATGAGGATCACCGATGACCGAAACTAAGAAGCTGCAAGGAAAAGTAGCAGTGATTACTGGTGGCACAACCGGGATAGGGTTGGCTACAGCAAAGCTCTTCGTGAAAGAGGGGGCCTACGTATTCATCACGGGCCGTCGTCAAAAGGAACTCGACGAGGCCGTGCAAGCAATCGGTAGCAACGTTACTGGCGTTCAGGGAGACGTTGCCAAATTGACCGACCTTGATCGTCTCTATGAGGTCGTTAAGTCGAAAGGGAGAATCGATGTCGTTTTCGCCAACGCCGGCGTTGCTGAATTTGCTCCCTTGGGAAAGATCACAGAGGAGCATTTCGACAGACTATTCAGCATCAATGTTAAGGGAACGCTGTTCACGGTACAAAAGGCCCTTCCTTTAATGAATAATGGCGGCTCTATCATTCTCAACGGCTCGGTCGCGAGCGTGAAAGGTACGCCCGCCTTCGGCGTCTACGGCGCAACGAAGGCCGCGCTCCGCTCGTTCGTCCGAACCTGGACCTCGGATCTCAAGGATCGCCATATTCGTTCAAACGTTATTAGCCCAGGTCCGACCGATACGCCAGCTATTGATGGGCAACCTGCAGACGCCATAGCACGAATTGTGTCCACCATCCCAATGGGACGCATGGGCGAACCCGATGAAATTGCCAAGGCGGCGTTGTTTCTAGCTTCGGATGACTCCAGTTTCGTCACGGGTATCGAACTGTTCGTTGATGGCGGCAGAGGACAAATCTGATTGAGAGCCGCTGCGCTGCCTCGCTCCTTGAGCGAGCTTCATGAACCCGCTCATAACAAAAACGTCCAACGTCGATTTGCAGGAGAGGAAAACAATGAGCGATTCAAATGCGGAGAAGAATAAGGCGATCGTACTGGAGGCATTCGATACCCTGTTCAATAAGCGAGACTACACGGCTGCGGAGCGATTTTGGTCTCCCAACTACATTCAACACAGCGCCCACATCGAGCCGGGACGAGACGGGCTCTTCAACCTGATCAAGGCTGCGCCGCCATCGCTCAAGTATGAGCCCGGGGTGATTCTTGCAGAAGGTGACTACGTCATCGTTCATGGCCGGTTCTCCAACATCGGACTTCCGGTGAACTGGATCGCAGCGGACGTCGTTCGCTTGAAGGATGGAATTCTCGTCGAACACTGGGATGTCATTCAGGACGAGGCTACCGAGCAACAGTCCAAGAGCGGGAATCCGATGTTCGGCGAGTCGTTTCCGAAGTAAACACGAGCGGAACGTCACTCAACAACCCATTTCACTGCACAGCCAAGGTTTCTATGGACAATCACTACCCGCGATCAATTTGGGTATCTCCAGCAGTTGGTCGGCGGATGTGGTTCCCCAGAGTTCACAACATCTACGCTACGCCGAAGGCATTCGTATATGGCTCTTGGTACAACGGCTTTTCGGTTGGCTATTGTCCAAATTCTTCGTTGCGGGGATCCCCGGCTTAGTAAAGAGTGACCAATAGCGACAGTCGAGAAGCGAGACCAAGTCCTTGCAATATGGCTACTGGAAGAGGGTCGCTGTTCTTGCTAGCACGTCATCCAGAATCTCGGGGGGAAGGCTATCCACCTTTTTCCCACCCCTGGCGTGGATGTCGAGCACCCGCGGTTGGTCACATCTCACGACGCCGGTGGTCCGAATGCCAGAGAGGGGAACAGCGAAGCCAATACGGCGCGCGAACTCTCCACCATTGGTGATCGGCAGAACTACAGGGAGTTTGGTTGCGGCGTTGAAAAGGGTGGGAGAGATCACCAAAACCGGACGATGGCCATGTTGTTCCTGTCCTTGAGTGGGATCGAGCGACACCATGTAGATATCCCCACGGTTCATAGCAACTCACCACCGACGGATGGCGCGTCAATCCACTCCCGCTCTTCGGGCGGTTGTGGCTGGGAGTAATCTGAGGCGTCCAACAATTCTGCCAAAGTATAGCGAGGCTTGACGTTGGGATCGATGACGAGACGTTCTCCATCGACTTCCAGACCCACGACAGCCCCAACCTCAAGATGCAAAAGGTCGAGAATCGCAGGAGGTACGGCTAGCATGATAGAGCCGCCGACTTTACGCAGGTTCGTTGTATGCATGTCTCCTCCGTAAATATTATATTAAAGTATAACACACCTGGGGCTGTATCGCCGAGCGGTCTACACGCAGTGCAGATAGCGCAGACAAAGAGTAGGGCATTCAGATCGTTGGAAACTGATCCCGCACATGTAGGGGCCAGACTCCTCTGGACCATCTTCAAGTCAATTGGAGCGACTCGAAATCATCCAACGATATTGAGTAATGCTCCGGCCCACCATTCCTGACCGCTCTGAGCAGCGCCCTCTGCTGGGCAGCCTGTACCGAGTTTTCGATGTCACGGCTGTCAAGGCTCTTCCCCTCGGTGAGTTCCGCGAGGAGAAGGGCTCCGTCACCCAAAGAGAAGTCGATCTTCTTGTCCGTCAACAACCGGGTAAAGAGCTTGATTCGGGCGTCCCGGTTTGGGAGTGCCACGGCCATCCTCTCTTGGAAGCAGTCCAGAACCTCCGAATCCACTTGGTCAGGCTTGCTAGTTGCACCAAGAAGGAACACGTGGCCATCGCTGTACTGCGCTCGCTCGCACTCCTGGGCCAACTGCCCGATGATTTCGTTGCTGAGAGCATCGGTTGCGTTGGCCACGTTTCGACTCGGAGCGATCATGTCCAGTCGGTCCAGAAATACGATTGCTGGAGAGCTGGCGCGCGCTCGCTCGAAAAAGAGCTTTACGCGATTGCCGCTCTGGCCGGAATAGTTCGCTTTGAAGTCGGAGAGCGTGGGTGCGAGGAACGTAAGGCCGCTCTCGTTGGAGAGAGTTTGCGCAAGCTGTCTCTTGGTTCCACTATCGGGACCAGTCAGCAGCAAGCTGTTTGGAACGCCAACCCCCTGGGCGCGCCACTTTTCGGCGTCCCGGAGCAGAGCTGAGATAAGCCTGAGCCGTTCGAGCTCGGCAAGTTCGAGCGTTAAGCTTTCCCACGTCGCGGCGTGGCCGACCCGTGCGTTGCCTCGCTTTCTGGCAGCGCCGACGGCTTCAAACAGATGCTCGGCTGTCGGTGGGTTCGGGTGGGCGAGTGACTTCGTAGCCGCCGCCAGATTCCGGATGTCCCGGCCGCTCATTCCCTGGGTCAAGGATCCAGTATCGTCTGGCAACTCCATTTCGATACGGTTGGCTTTGAGCTCCTGCTCCAGGATGTGCCGCCGTTCGGGCGCGGCCGGGAGCGGGACTTCCACCTCCCATCCAAAGCGCGAGAGAATAGCATCATCAAGCATGCTCCGCTTATTGGTTGCGCCGATAACCATGATCCCTGACGTTTGCTCGATGCCGTCCCATTCCGCAAGGAAGGCTCCGACGACGTCAGCAGCGATTACATCTGTCTCTGCTGCGCCGCGACGGCCGAACACGCCATCGCATTCGTCAATGAAGATGATGGAAGGCCGATGAGCTCTCGCCTGATCCCATATTTCGCGAACTCGCTTGCCGCTGGCTCCCAAATGCTCCTGCTTGATGTCGGCAAGCGAAAGGCTCTGAAAGTCGCAACTCAGTGTTTCGGCTAGCGTTCTGGCGATCAGCGACTTGCCCGTGCCCGTGGGTCCGTGAAGGAGAAGCCCGCGGGGCGCGGCAGGGTCGGAGTTTTCGAACAGCTCCATCCGGCGAAGGATGTCTAGCTTCTGGGCGTCGGGAAGTTGAACCCTCTGCCAGGTATCGGCGGAACGGCTAATCGTATGCAGTTGGGCCGTCGCCCGAGACACTTGCCCTCTTGCATTCCACACCGCACGTAGGGGCATGAATTTGGTTTCTGCCTCGAGAAGTTTGGACCCAAACTGTGCGAGTGTGGCTGCAAATACCCGTGGCAATACCTCCTCAGTACTCCAAGTCGTATCACTCTTGGTGAAGTTGAATGTGCTCATTGTCACGAACGATTGGTTTGGGAGGATCACAAATAGATAAGTATCGTTCCACCGAACCATGACATGGGTTTTCCCAAGTGCGAAATTCTCGGGGTGGGCAGATTCTGAAATCTCACGAACCGTGTACGTGCCGGTTGTTGGGGCCGCGCATGCAAATTTAAGAGGATACTGTGAGAACGGAATCCAAGCCTCGACTGTTGCTTCCTTTTCGAAAGCCTTTCTGGCCTCGCGCGCCATCGAAAAGCTGCACCGCCAGTGTTCGCGCAGGGGAGCATCAATCGAATCCGCTGCCTTAGACAGGTACTTCTTGAGGAAGCTTGTTCCGTGGGAGCAAAAGCTCTGCCAATCCCGTTCGGCGGCCGTGTCACCCGCAGCAACGCTGTAGCGCTCTATGGTCTCCTCACAGAGCGCCCGGCGTTCGAGCCAGTATTGGTCCAATGCAGTCGCCAACTCAATCGACTCCGGAACAACGTATCCATTGTAAGACGGTTCGATCTCCTCGATTTGGGTCTCGCTCTGCATCGGGCACCTCTTCCTTCGCAATCTTTGGAGCTATGCGGCCCTTTCCCGCTCAAAATGCAGCGTCGGAACAATGCACCTAAGTGGGGCGGAACCCGGACCGGGTCCACTCGGGGGGCCGTCGATAAGGGTGGTCAGGCTGAAGATCGCTTCACTGCCGCACACACCACAACGGCGTTGGGCAGAATTCGAAACGTTTTCACAGTTCTCACAGTAGATCGCCATCTCGGCGGGAATGCTGACAAAGTTTGGCTCCGTGCGAAGCATCTTCACGTTGCGCATAGGAATCCTCCAAACAGCATAAGGAGGGCAGCGGATCGCTGCCCTCCTGTGTGGACATTGATATTGAAGAAGTTATGCAGCGTCCTGCCGGACGGAACCGGCAAGAGTGTCTACCAGAAGCCTCAGGGTTTCGAGACTTGAGATGTCCACCATCGAGCCGATGTTCAAGCCGTCTATGACGGCCATGAACTTCGCTTCGCCTAAAGTCTCGGCAAGCGCCCGAGCTCTGGCGAACCCCCTCGACGCAGATTCCATCCATTCGAGGACTTTCTTTTGCCGTGTTGCGTTGGGGATTAGCCCCGCCTGCTGACTATGTCCCGAACGGGTGAGAATTTCCGTGTAGATCGAGTCCCCGAGCAACTCCCGGAAACTCTCGATCTTTGCTGTGAGGTGTTGGTCCAGAGGACCTCGTGCATCCCGGCTAGGACGGGACGCACTGAATCCAGGAGGTAAAGCCCAGTCCGGCAAAGTGGGTTTGCTCAGCGGCTCGCCGTATCGATTAAGGGGAACCCACGCTTCGCGGAAGCGGTATAAGTATCGACCCAAGCCAAAACCGACACATGCCCGCCTGAAGGCCTGGGCTTCCGCCGCAGTGACGGAGTGGTCTCTGTCGGCCCACGCTTCTCCATTGCCGGGGTGACTTCCCAGGCGATTGATGGTGACGGTGCCGCTTACCAACACTTTGCCAGTGGAGATGGACCTTCCATCCCATAGCCGGCGGGTTAGGTTCGATAGCGTTGACAGAGCGAAGGTGCGATTCCATCCCGCAGTTGTCAGTACTTCGTTTAGTCGGTCGGTGTAAGCGCGGGGATCAGCGAAAGGTAGTACGGCACCGCGTCGTCCCGAGCGAGCTCGGCGTACGACTTTCCATTCCACCATCGCTGGGTCAAAGGGGACTTCAAGTTGCGCGAGCAACTCTCGCTGTTCTTCAGCAGAGAGCTTTCTTGCGGTCGCCATCGTGTACTCCTTTCGAGGACTCACTTAGTTCCAAGCTGCGTCCAAAACAAAAGGGCGGCCGGTGGCCGCCCTGGACTAGGTCTGCATCTGTTTGGGAGGGATCAATCCCTTTCGCTTAACCTGGGATCGAAACGGAATGACTGCGGTTTGAAAACCTTCAACGTCTTGAAGTCGGGGTGCAGCGGATTCAAGAGGAAGTTCGATTCCCCCGGCACCAAGGTGCTCGGGACTCGAAGGGCTAGCGACTTTTCGGCTGCCGCCCAGTCGTCTCCTATCGCTTGTGTCTCGATAGGAGGAGGATCCGCTCTCCAGGAAGTAGGAAGTTCTGATTTCTTCAGGTCTGTGACCTTGGACTCGTCAAAGTCGACCCGCAGGAGAACGTATTTTTCGAGAATCGCCGCGGAGTCCAGGTGAACCAGCACCTCAAGCACTGCGAGTGATTGGGACTGGGCCACGTAAATCATCGGGGTTCCGCTGCTGTTCCATCTGCCACCAAAGAGCCGGGCACCCTCGCCTGTGAAAGCCGAATTGAGATGCTTGTGCTTCGTGATTCTCCATGCTGTGACCTTCAAGCGAAGACACCGTGCTCCACGCGGCCAATCAGATTCTCCACTTCACGGGCTCCCGGCTCTGTCCGGGAGTACTGAAGTGGCTGCTGACCGTTGAGAGCTTTCTTTGGCGTCGTCAGCCAGAGCACCGCTGCGTCTGCATCTCCTTCGAACAGCTCCACGGCTTTTTCGAAGATGTTCGAGATCCGTAACAAACGCTCAGATTCCTCGGGAGCCAAACGCCCAGCACTTCTTCGACGCGCGAGCGTTCGCTCGGGGATTCCGATCAGCGTTGCAAGAGCCAGTACATCAAGACCGCTGTTGGATTCGAGCGCTTGCAATGCCTCAAAAGACAGCCCCACTTCGAGCTGTTGGATGAGTTGGGGCGTCGTCGTCGCCCTTAGACCGAGGCTGGAACCCCGTGTGCCGAAGTGTAGAGTTCTCCTAACAGATCTCGTTCCTGCCGGCAGTTCGACACGCTTTGTTCTCGTCAGAGTGGCCATATTTCTAGGATACTCCCTTGCCTGCCATGTTGTCATGAAAATTACGCCATCCTGGCGGGACGGCGGCATCCGCACTGACGAAAGGTACCCTAATACGGGACTTCTGCCCGAGTGATCTCACCCTGTGCGTATTGTGCGTAATGCGGGAAGTCATCGTCGCCGTCTTCAAGCCCTCTGGCGCTCGAGTGATCAGCTGATGTACCCAACGACAAAAGGCTCACTTCGGAAACGAGAATCTCCTTCTTGTGCCTACGTTCTCCTGACTGCTTGTCGTCCCAGGAATGAGTTCGCAGCTTCCCCTCAACGAAGATCCTTGAGCCCTTCCGTACATAATCCCGGATGATTTCCGCAGTCCGCTGGAAGGCCACGAGGTTGTGCCACTCAACTCTCTCCTGCCAGTCGCCCCGACCGTCTTTGAACGACTCGTTCGTTGCCAGTGAGAGGTTGACCACAATTCCGCTGTGCAGGTTATAGACCTCGGGATCCTTCCCGACATTGCCCAGCAACAAGACTTTGTTGACGCTCTTCGACATCCTTGTTCTCCTTTTCTCAAATCAGTCCTTGAACGTGGCCAAGGCCCCAGTCACGTTCAACCTCGACATATCCCCCGTCTACATAGCGGTAGAAGCGCCCAGTGATTGCATCGATGTTGAGATATCGCCGGGTGTCGCGGTGCTTATAGAGCACAAGGTCGCCGGCGTGGCCCATATACATGAAGTCCTCACATGCGTGAGGGGCTAGAACAGCCTCCAAGGGACGCCAATCCGGTTCACGAACCTCCATGTCGCACCTCGCGGGAAGCTAGTTCGATTGCGGGAGGCACAGACACGTGGGTATGCTTACACCCAAGGCACGACAGGGCGCCCGTCACCTTTCTTACAACGTGCTCGAATATCTCGGGCAGTTGTTTCGTTTCCCCAGCCGACGTATAAAAAACCGGCGAGATTGAACCGCGGAGCTTGCGCTGATTCTCTTTCCAGAGTTCGACGGCCAACGTGCCTTGATGGCCGCGAAACAATAGCGTCGAGTTGACGATGGGTCGAGTCCGTATTTCAAGGGATGACAGGTCATGCCTCGAGATGGCCAACTCATAGGTTCGACCGAAACGCAGCATATCGATCCTGACGAATTCCGGCGCGATGACCACTGCATGCCTGCCATTTCCGGAGAGGGAGTCGAGCGGTTGCAACCATGGGAGAGGCTTGCCCTCTGAGTCGAAATAGGCGCAATAGCGGGCCATATCGGCCACAGCCCCGCCCGATTCCGTGCCACGCAGAACGTAACGTTTAGCCAGATGCTGGTGCTCGACTGACACTCCGGCGTGACAATAGATCCCGCGTTTTTCGAGGGCGCGCAGTACAGGTCGCCCAAGAGCGATTCCATACTGTGCATAATTCGAGCCCTCGTGCACCTTCTCGCGATCCTTGACCAGTGTGAGCGGCGGTCGTTGATTCATCGCTATCTCTCCTCTATGCCGTCTGCTTCGAACGAATCGGTTGACCGAGTGCTGCGCGGATTTCTTCCTTTGTGCATCCAGCCCAGCACTTGTAATACCGCGGGTCTTTGATCTGGATTGAGAGGTTGTCGCCGGAGCGATCCTTGCCAATCTGCGAACAGGACGGGCACCTTGCCCACCAGTTGCGGCTATCCTTACGTGTCGTCTTGACGAAGTTGAGTATCCGGAATTCAGCCTGGTTAAAGGTTGAGCGCGTGGAGACGTAGGGTGCCGGAGCCGGAGGCCTATAGGCCTCCGGTAGCTCCATTCCCTGAATGAAGTTTCGGAGCTCTTCCTCTGTCAGCTTTTTGAGACCGTCAAGATAGCTCAGCTGCGCTTCTGGAGCCGGAGAGGCTTCGTAGAACCAATACCTCTGGTTCGTCTTCCGATGGACACCGAGTGGGGCGCGGATGGCATTTCCGTACTCGCCATCTTCGAGCCGATCCTGCTTCGGGAAGACCTCTATCCCTTGCTTGAGGCCCCCGCCGACGACCGGAACGCCAAGCCGGAGCGCGACGTTACATATGTAGATACGGCACTCGGACGCCAATAGCGGGGTCGCAGCGAAGATCCAGAGATGGCCGCCGCGTCGTGACTGCTCAATGGCGGCCTCCACACCGTCTTGCTTGAGCTCCCACTGAAGGCGGAAGAGGGCTTCTACGGCGCCGTCGAAGTCTCCGTCGATTGCTACCCACTTCGATCGTTGGGTTTCAGGATTGATGGCGTAGAGGTTGATCGTGATATCGCCGTTGAGATGCATTCGAACCGCGTCCGCGTCGAGTAGCTTCGGTTCCTTGGTCCTCCAATCACGGGCAAGATAGTAAGGAACCTTTCCATTTGGCAGCGGCTGCTGAGCCTGGATACTGTAAGCACGCCGGTTTACAAGCAGGCCTATGAAGGTGTTGGCTGTGTCCCGGCTTACATTGAATTTCGCGTACATTTGTTGGCCTCCCTTCCTGAGGTGGTGCGGTTGTAACCCGGGTCCAAAACTCGGTCAAATTTCTGCGTATAGCGTCTCGAGAGCCAAAAGTACGGCGTGGTTTTGAGATTTCGGGCCCGCCGTCGAGCCGAGCCCGCGTACGAGAACCGGGGACGGCGCCTGCAGACTGCGGGCGAATCCGGATCTCGGTGTGTAAAGCACGGCTCAGACGGAATAGACCAGACGGGCGTCGCCGTTCGGGGCTTTCCTGTAATGCTTCTCGTTGTAGGGAAAGGCGGGCCACTCTGTGCGGATTCCCGGAAAGGCGATCGCTTCGGCGACGGCATAGCGAATAAAGAGCGAGCGGGTGCGGGATGCGGGTTGACGCATGGGTTTCCTCCAGGGGTTTGGGTTGAGATTGTCAGGGAGACGTACAGGTGGGGTTGCAGCGCCGATTGCGACTAGGCGTCTGCCAGGCGCAACTGCGAGAGCAGGAGGCCCGGTTGGTCAACGTAACTGAACAGCTTGTACTCGCAGAAGATGCGATCAAAGCTGGCTGAGGTGAACTGGTCTTCGCAGCCCTCAAAGGACAACATGTACCAAACTTCACGTTGTCTATCGAACAGGTACACCGCGCCCGATGCTGGGTTTTCAGGAGCCATCTGCAGGAGCATCAGGCCTTTTGCAGTTTGGATCCATCGCGTTGCGATGGCGTCGCCGAGTTCGAGGAACTCCGCGACGGTCTGTTGAATTGAGTCACTGGCACGATTGCGCCAGTCGAATAGCTGGTAAACGGTCATCTTGCCAAGACTTCTTTGCATCGGGGTATCCTCTCTTTGGGGTTGGTGTTGGGTACGGGTTAATCGACTCGAGCCTGGCGAAACGTCAGGAACCAGATCCGGCCGAGCGTCACGAGCAAGGCGATGGCAGTGAAGACAAACCCGATCGCCAACCACGGAAGATCGTTGCGGACTTCGTACACGGCTTGTCCCGCGGTGACGACCACGCTGCCGTCGAATCCCGTCAGCAAGGCTGAGAGCGCGAATTTCCAGATAAATTGGTTGGTGAAGATGGAGACGACCGCAGAGCGAACTGCGGCGACGGAATCTGAGTTGGGCATAGGCACTCCTGGTGAGGGTAGGGTTTCGGGTTGGTGGTGGGGGAACTCGGCAGGGTTGGGAGAGGCGAGCCAGCGAGATCTGGCTGCGATGAGGCTGCTCCCGCTGTAGAAGCAACTCCTGCTGTCGGGAGATGCTGTGTCAGCAGCTCCTGCTGTTACACATCCTGCTCAGCATCGCTGTGGTTTACCGAGCAGAGCAGCATTCGACGCTAGCGCGCAGAGGCGGCGTCAATCCCTGCGTCATGGCGTAGCCGCTGCATGGTTCGTCCAGAATTGACCTGGAAACAGCAGGTCAATATCGTGCTCATCCCGGCGTCCGTCATCCATTGAGACCAGCTCGCGGATCGACAGGATGCGGGGAGACCACGTTGTCCAGAAGCCAGTGGGGGGCTGCGATATCGCCGTGTCAGACGAATTCCGGGGATCGGATGAATCTTCAGCGTGGTGCGATCAAGCAGCCCGAGCTCGTGCAACGTGACATCCATCTGGCCTTCTTGCAGCTTGGCTGCGCCCTCATCTCTCTGCGTTTCCTCGGCTAACCACGTCCAACTCGCGAGAACGGTCGGCCTGGACCGCCGCGCACGGCCTCTGCCATACTCGGGACATGACGATCAAGAGTTTGGACCACGTCAGCGTCGTCGACGACGACCTGGCAGCCGCTATCGCTTTTTTCACCGGGCTCGGCATGACGATCGAAGGCGAGATGCCGGTCGAGGGCCCGTGGGTGGACCGCGTCAACGGGCTCGAAAGTGTTCAAGTCGACATCGTTATGATGCGGACCCCAGATGGGCACGGGCGGCTTGAGCTGACGAAGTTTCGCAATCCAAGACTGGTCGAGATCGAACCGGCGATCGCAGCGACGAACACGCTGGGCCTCCAGAGCGTCATTTTTACAGTCGAAAGCGTCGACGACACTGTCGCTCGCCTGCGCGCCAACGGCGCCGAACTCGTCGGCGAGGTGGCCCAGTACGAAGACAAGTACAGACTCTGCTACATGCGAGGCCCTGCGGGCATCATCGTCGCGCTGGCCGAGGAACTCTTCTGAAGCGTTCACCGCCTTCGGAGAAACCGGTGGCGCCCTAGGCGCTCCTTCGACTCGATCCTATGGCTCGCAACCATGCTGCTTTCTCGCCTACTTGCGCTGCGGTTTTGTTAGGCGCACTTAGTACGTTCTGGCCAAAAAGGCCTGAACATGGATATGCAATCGAAATCGCGCTTCGGATCACCTACTTCCGAAACCTCAAAATCACCGCACCAAACATCCACATATTCACGTGTTCACAAGGGGATAGTTAGAACGCAACCTTTTCATTTGAGGAGAGTTGGATCGGGTTCGATCAGGCCAATGGGAAGTCAATGGGAAGCCAATAGGAAGGCAAATCTTCGCGAGGACAGACGTTGCGCACCGCCGGGATCGATAGGAGCCATCCCTGTGGGGGACACTCGCCAGGACCGTCTATCCCAGCAGGAACTCGCGAAAAGAAATCACTTCGCCTGTGGGAGAGTTCGATAACACGTCCGCATCAAGGGGGTCAGCCTGGAAGGACTTGCTGAGGGCAAACCCAATTCGTTTGCGCACATCGCGCAATTCAACAGCCAGCAGATACAAGATCTCCGAGTTCGGCGTTAGATATAAAACAGTGTCAACGCTTCTTTCGGTGTTGAAGACCCGGCGCAACTCCTCATAACGACTGGCACCTTTGAGGGTTCTTTCGAACTCGATGCCGAAGGTCCTTATCACATCCCCGACAACGATCTCAGCGAGCGCGTCGTAGTCCTTTGTCGATTCGCCTTCATAGACGAGGTTTCTAGAGACGATCTCGAGCTCCCATTTCCAAGACTTCAGAATGCCTTTCGACGCGAGGGAGAGGCGAATTTCGGCCAGTTCAACGGAGTGCAGGATCTGAGTTTTGCGCACGATCTCCCTGGTAGTCGAGGGCAGCGATAGGACCGAATGACCGCGCGATTCGAGGACCTCAAGGCCCGAAGAGGTGATCGAAAAGATGGGTTGCGAGAAGAGAAGATCATGTTTCATACGCTGCACGAGACCGGATCGTTCAAGCCGTGACAGGCGCCAATGCACAATCCGCTTGCTCGTTTCAATGCCATCCATTCGAGCAAGGGAGCAGATCTGGTCGTAGGTGATCGCACGCGCATTCCGAATCGTCAGGAGCAGAGGTACGTCCTTGGCGTCTGAAATTGAGATATGTCCCCTGCGGTATCTCATGAAAATGCGTTGCTTTTCAAGGTATGCAAGACGAAACGATGCCCATCTTGCGAGATCATCCACGTGCCCAGATCCGTTCTGATCCAGTCTTCTTCTCCGAGAAGCAGTATCGCCTCGAAGCAGGAACCTCTCAGGCTGACGGAGATCGGCTGGACGCCTCCGGACATCCAGTCTCGTGACGAAAAGGAGATATGACCGTGATCCTGTGTCATGGTGACGAGATACCTGTCCGGGACGACGCCATTGTGGGCCATGTGGGAGAGAAGAAGATGTGTGCGACCCCGCATCATCGTCGGACCTTGGCTCACAAATGACTTTCCAACGGACCGCATTGGGTACTCCGGATCGAAGCCAAAGTTCTGATTGAAGCGGACCTGACCCGGATAAACCCAGCAGAGGCGAAGGCGTCGACCTGACCTCAATCCCGCCGAGTTGAACCACGCTGCACGTCGACGAAAGCAAAATGAATCCTCCAGATCCCGTGAATGGACCGACCACCAGTTCGTGCCGAAGCCGATTACGCGGATGCGCATAAAGTCATGGCCTCCAGCAGTTGTTGAACAAGAACCCGCACTTGCAGGTTGCGTTCCTTTCCTTGCGCGTGGTGTAGAAGGCTGATCTGATAGTAGGTGCGGGGTGGAAGAGGGAGCCCGCCGTCCCTGTAGCGGTGCAAGAGCTTGCCTAGTTCCGCCATTCGAAGGGTGAACATCAGCTCGTCTCCAGAGTCCTGTCCCAGCTCGCGCGAGGCGAACTCTTCCCATGCGGGCGCATCGCCGGAGCGCGCAACGCCCTCCGTGTAGTGAGCCCAAATGGCGAAATAAGGGTTCCTCTTTCGCAGGTGCGCGAGAAGATCCTCCGCGATCTCGGTCGGTGTGGTCGGAAGGACACTCTCGCTCTCCTCGGGCTTGGGCCGCGCAGCAGTGAAGAGGAATTGGCCCATGTCAGCCAGAATGCGGTTGTTCAACCCATCAAGCGTCGCAGTCCTCTCGGGCTCCGAGAGCCGCTCAATGGCGAGCAGCTCGGTTTGGAAACTCTCGGGAAATGGCTGCTTCCGCGTCTCATAGAATTTGACAAAGAGCGTTGTCCGGCCGCGAGCCAGGACGTAATCGACATCCGTCTGGGGCACATTTTGGCGGACGTAAGCACGCCAGGCTTCGTTGTTTGGGAAATCGGTAGAAGATTTCAGCGGCAGTTTCTCAGTCATCGCTTATACCTCTCAAGCTCCTTTGAGCGCCGCATTTCGCTGTCTTTCCTGTTCGAGCTGAAACGTCGCTTGATTGAGGCGCTCCTTTAAATTGTGCTCCGTGTTCCTCATCGCTTCAATCTGTCGCTCGAGCAACAACGTCCTCTGCCGCGCATCTGCCGAATCTGATGGAGCCGATGGCGTACTCACCGACTGGGAATTTTTCTCAACAGGTGGCTTCGAAGCATCGGATGATTGCGGAGGAGCACTCCGCCGCTCCAGCTTTTCGACGGTCCGCTTGATCTTGGACGACGAGCTCTCTTCGGTGTTCGGCGCCTGGGAGTTGGACATCAGTCTACGCTCGACTTCAAGATTGTCTCGTTCCACAAGTGCGTTGTATTGGTTGGTTCGACGGTCGATCTCGGCCAGGTCGCTGACTCGTCCGTTCCATAGCTGAGTCATGAGCGTCGCACAGATGACCTCTTTCTTCTCAGTCGATCGCAGCTCCAGGAAGCGGATTAGCGTAATCGCGGCGAGCAAGCTAAGGGTAACCACGTTCGACCAGAGGTAGAGGTCGTCGAGGGTGTCATGCACTGCCTCAGTGCGCAGGCGTTCGGCATCGAGCCCGTAATTCTTGTCGTTCGGGTTGATTTTTCCCAACATATAGTCGAGAAATCCTTGCGATCTCCGCCCAGTCTGGTAAGGAGTTGATGCAGGAGCGGAGTGGTCCTGACCCACACCGAAGGCGCCGCTGAGAGTCAATATCCCGAAGACGATTGCCGTCCGAAGCCTCATCATTGTTGATCTCCGAAGTACAGCTCGGAGAACGTGCCTGCAGAGCGGCGTCTGCCACGACGCTTTTCTTCCTGCCGAAAGCGCAGGTTCGACCCTACCGACGGGTCGAGACCCCCCTTCATCTGTGGGTACAAATGCGAGCGGCAGTTGTCCAGTTGAAAGACAGGATGCCTACGGACATGAAGGTGTGAGTGAAGTGTTCCTTCCCGCGGATCGACCATCAGGATCTCCATCTGACCCACCGGAAGGTTTTTGATGTGTTCTTCGAGCGCACGGGTCTCGCGGAAATCGCTCTCACTTCCGGTCCCGGTCTCCGTATACTTCGTCGAGAAGATGCCGGTACGACGGACAGAGAGACTGCGCCGTTTCCGCACAACCCTCGATGAAGCTTTGAGGAACCACTGGGCGGTATTCTCCTCTGAACCATTCATGATCATCTTGGTGCCAGGGGCGGAACATATCTCATCGGCGAACGTCTGGCTGACGCGTTGCATCTGAGGCACACTCTGAAACGAAAACAGAAAGGTGACTTTTGCGCCGCGAGCGGTCTGCAGTACCTGTGTGAAGCCTGGATAAGCGAACGCGGCGATCTCATCGAAGAGGACGCTCAGCATCGGTTCATTCGGATTACGCATCGTCGTGGGCTGCGCGTATCGCTTGCCGACCATCAGCTGAATGTTCTGGAGAAGGATCTTGCCCAAGGCTTCGCAAGCGCGCCTGTTCTTGTTGGTATTCAACGATACGAACAGAATAAGACCCTTCTCGACGACATCATCCATCGTGATGAGGTCCTGATAGGAGCCGGTCACGATTGAAAGGTCATCTTCGAGGAAAGCTAGCAATTCGTTGAGAAGACCCTGGATCTTCTCGACCCGGTCGCGATCGCCGAGCGATTTCTTGATCATCCTTACCGACATCTCGAAGTTCAACCGCATCTGCATTGACACCCTTGGCAGACGTTCGATCCGGGCCTTCGCGGCGGCAATCTGTTCCGCCAAGACATCCTCGTCCAATGCCATGACCAGGACGTCGTAAACGTTGAACTCCTTCCCTGTGTAATGGAGGATTCTCACGAGATCAGAGAGATAGGCCTCCTGGTGCCCTTTGAAGAAGTCTTCTTTCAGTCCGAAGGATTGGAAGATGAAGTTGACGTGTTCCTGATAGAGCTCCTCGCGGCTGTGGAAGGGGTTGAAGCGAACCGACTCCCGCGGATTGGATGGGTCGATGACTTTAAGATCTTGGAGCCGCCCAGAAGCCTCGATGTGCGGCAAGAGGCGTTCCAGGAAATCCTGATCGCCCTTGCCATCAAAGATAATCATTGGCATGGGTCGCCCGTCAAAGCGACGGTTTAGGTCCTGGGCGATGATATTTTCGAGAAATGTGCTCTTGCCCGCACCAGTACCCCCGGCGATTACGCCATGTTTCATACGCACAGAGTCCGGCCAGAGCCAGGGTTCATGATGAACGTTGTAGCCGAGAACTGTCGCCTGGTTGCGATTGGCATCCTCTACGATGCCTGCGTCTTTGCTTCCGGAGATCATGATGGCAGGATGCGGCCACGCGTCTTCGCGCTTCGCTCTGCGGCCGATCAGATGGGACAGCAACAGCACAATGCCGAAAAGGGAGACAGCAAGGTCTAAGAAGATTTCGAGGCATTGTGAGTTTCTAAGATGGAGGCGGGATACAGCAACGTACCAAAGGACTCCAACGACTAGACAAAAACCGAGCACGACGACACTCGCGAGGTCCTCCGGACCCGATTGGCTCCGGCGCGCGGTGTCATAAGTCGGACTCATCTTGGAACTCCGATGCTGAAGTAAAGGAATATGCCGAGGAGTGCTATTAACAGGACCGCCAGCAGAACCAGCAGATTGTTGGGACGCCACCGACCCTTCTGATCGATCGGCCTCAGATCGTCGGCCAACGCAAGGAGGAGCGCTTTATGGAGATTGGTCTCGCCATCTTCCCGATAGATCCTGCGTAGAGCCCGCCGCATTTCGGCGAACGTCACATACCCCTGCGGTTTCATGGCTACAGAACCGTCTCAACAGTGATCATCCCGCTTTGGCTGGAACCGAATAGCAGTTGATAGATATGTGGAGGATTCGTCTGGGAGCTGTGGATGCAGATCACCCCGATGGACTTTTGACCTGGCTGAAGGTCCTTGACCTGCGATTCTGCGCCCGCTACCGGCAGGCTCAGCCCTTGCTTCGATTTGAATGCGGCGAATGCTTCGGATGACAGCTGATGATCTCGCAGGCTGAGGATGGAGATGGGCGTTTGCGTCGGTTCGGCCTGGTACACGTCCGGGGTTGTAATCCGGAAGGGCGCTTTCGACTGATTCGTCATGGTGTAGCGGATATAAAGATCCGTCTTGGACCGGAACACCTGATTCAACTCGACCACCACTCCAGTCGCAGGAGCCTTGGCGTTGTCATGAGCGATATCCTCTGTTCCCATGAGGGCCTGTGTGAGAACCAGTGCGGCTATCTTCTGCATCTTCCGGTCGTCATCCTCGACCGCAGCGATACGGGATAAAGGTTGGGGAGCATTGCGAACGATGACGTTCATCTTCGCTACGTCACCGGCCGGATCGATCTCATAGGTGAGCTGACGGTCCGTTGTCCAGATGAAGAGATTTGTAGAAATACCTTCGCGGAGGGGCTTGATAAACACTTTGTCGTCGTGTCGCTCAATTTCGAAGGCGTCCGGCTCCGCCACGGCCAGGTTGATGACGGGCTCACCCAGATCGACAACCGTGAGGTGGTTGAGTGCCGTTTGGATATGCTGTACCTGATTGAAGTTCGTCGTCTGAGCACATGCGGACAGGGATGTGGCGGCAACTGCGGCGAAAAGGAATGACCTCATGGGAACCTCCAGTTTCCGAGGCGCTTCAGGATGAGGCCGAGTCACTGACTCAGCCTCATCGCACAGGTTAGGAGCCTTCCGACGTTCGTGGAATGCTCGTGTCTTCGAAGATGAGCGTCCTCTTCCCCCTGTACTGAAAGAGGAAAGTACGCTTCTCCCCGGTTTCTCCGTTCGGATTCTCGATCAGCTCAACGAGAAATGCCCGTTGCTGATCGTCGAAGCGAACGAAGCCTGTTACGATCTTTGGCCGACGTACCGGAAAACTTTCTCCCCCGGCCTGCTCGGCAAAAGCATCAACGACTTCCTGAGCGAAAGTCTGGAAAAGAGCAGCGCCCGAGCCGCGGCCATTGGTGACGATGGCGCTCATCGCCTGTGCCCAGCCACGCCGGTTGTCCTCTTTACCTTCCGCCCAGTAGTGCATAAACAAAGCCAGTGAACTGAACTGATCTTTGGACTCCTGCTCATACTCCCAAAGGGCAGCTTGCGCTTTGTTTCTCGCAATCACCGCAGACTTGCGCTGGTCTCTGTCTTCGCTCTTGCGCACTGCTTCCCAGAGCGCCTGAGCATTGTTGTATTCGAGCCTGAGTTGTTCCTCGCGCTCGGTAATTTGGGTAGCAACATCTGCAAAGATCGAATTGACCAATTGGCATTCTTCGAACATCTCTTTGGTCACAGTTGCCCCAGAGAAGAGTCCGCGGAAGTCCTCGATAGCCATGCGTTCCGAGAGGATGTCGCCAAATTCCTTGCGTAGGATGTTGTAGAGTCGTCCGACTTTATCTGTGTCGGCTACATCAAGGTGAAGTGGCATGTCCGAGACCCTGCGCTCCCGCTTGTAGCGGAGCCAGGGAGCCTGACTAACCTCTTTTCGGATGTCGCTAACGACAGACTCATCGATGTCAACTTTGTGCTTGAGCGAATCGAGCGCGTTCTGTAATTGCTCGACAAGCTTGTAAGCGAGATCCGGACGTCCAGCAGCAAGGCAAGAGGTCTTCAGATCGGTGATGGTGCCGATCTTGTTACCCCTCGCTTTCATGGCGACCAGATAGACATTCCACCAGGGAGATTTGGCCTTTTTGTGCTTCGTCTTTTCCTGCCGGAACTGTTCTCCATACACGATGCGGCCCGTAACGAACTTCGGGAACTGATCGGATGGGATGGTGCAGATTGTGTCGAAGTCGAAGTCCCCGCCATTCTTGGCCGCCGTCACCGAGTGCAGGATGTACGATCCCCGCATGCGGAGCTGGTGTTTGAGAATGTAGGAGACAAGAGACTCCGGCAATGAAATGCGTAGCGCCCCTGTCAGCATGGTAACCAGTTCGCCGTCATTGAGATGGCGTACTGGCAGCAAGTCCTCCTGCATCCGTATGGGATAACGGACACAGAGGCTTTGCTCAGCTGTCAGGGAGGTGATCGCAGTATTCTCAGGGATCCAGTCGGATGCAGAGAGGATCTTACCCTCGTGCTCAAAGAGGACTCCATCATCTACCAGGGCGAACGCCGGTAGACGGAGACCACCGCTTGTGAAGGTGCGAAAGGCCCAGCGCGCGAGTTTGCGGTTGATCTGGTTCGACACGTATGGAAACCGGATGGCGTTTCCACTCTTGTCTGCCAGAAGCGCCGCCTCCGCTGGATCCCGGCCCTCGGATTGAGGATTGGTATCGCCCTCGATTGCCTCCGGATCAAAGCTGTCATCGAATGACGACTCTTCTTCGGACCTGCCTAGTAATGCGAGTAGGCCTTGGTAGTCCCCGTCATCCCAAGCCTTTCGAACTTTACGAACTTCCTCGATGGCTCGAGGAATGATCTCGAGTTGAAGGGATTCGTCCGAAGCATGTTCGATCAGCGTGTAACTCGACCCATATTCAGAGACTCGAGACCATTGTTTGATTCCGAGCACTGCAGGGCCGGCAAACAGCCGACCAGAGGTTCCAATCTGCGGGATGAAGCGAACACTTCCTTTCAGACTGGGTTTGCAGGCACTTTCCGGAAGAATGATATCGACCCCGAGCTTGTCAGCCACGCGATCGCTCATTGCCTTCACAGCGCCTTTGGCTTGCTTGGATTCACGCGCATCGAACGCCAGACGGAACTGGCAGAATCGATCGGTGCTGAGATGGAGTTTAAGGTAGAGAGATTCGCGAAGCCATCCGCGGCAGTCATTGGTGCCGAGGACATGGTCCTCGACAACAACAATGCGTAGATCGGGCTCCGTCAAGACAAGTTTGCAGTCGGAGATCAGGATCGAAAAATAGACGATCGCTGCTTCCGGCCAATGCTGAAAGCGCTGAGCAATGGACTTCGCGTAAGCCTGATCGACGAAGTAGAACTTTCCATCCTTCGCTGATCCACTCGCACCCACAAGCTTGTACTCCACTCCTCCATAGGAAAGCTGCGCCATTCGGTTTTCGACCAACGATTGCTCGTAGGGCGTCAACTCCATGGGCACGCTGACACGCGCTACATGAATGCCGGGATAGAGTTGCGCGAGGAGCTTTCCCTCGAGCGTGTCCTTCCGGGCTAGCTTGGTGGCCTTGCGATAGACCTCTCCATTCGCGTCGATCTTCAGCTCAAGAATGAGCGTCGAGTCCTTCGTTGCGGATTGTGTGCTATTCGCTGTCATCGTTCTCCTCACTTGTCTGGCGCTCCAGAAGAGTGATTGGGAGATCTCGCTGTCCCGAGTTCCGCATCCCTCTCGTCCTGGTTGCCCGTGTTAGGGGTGGCTGTAAACCGAACCAGGTCTCAAGGAAGAAACCGGGTCAGCATGGAATTCCTCATCGCCGCTGCGATAAGGGTTCAAGAGAGGCTGACAGTGGCCTAGTGATAGGTGTGTCTCCTCTTTGAAATTCGCGGCTGACCTACTTGCCTTCTACTTCTCCAAGGGGCGTTTTACCAGAATGGGATTGCCCCCTTGCACTTCTGCTTCTGCACGGTATGCCGTGACGACATAGATCACGCTTCCCTTGGATTGAAATGCTTTGATCAAAGCGTCGCTTTCGTTTTCCGCCTCCTGGCCGAGCTCTGGTTTGGCCGGTGATGAACCTTCCTTGGCAAGGAAGAATCTGGCCACCTCTTCGGGCTGCCGCGACTTTCGACCACGCTTTGGACCCGACGGTTGAACGAGCTGTGGTCGCTCGTCCACTGATTTCGCTAATGCTGTTTCCATTTCCGGCTCCTTTATTGATTCGTAATTTCGCGATCAATGGCTGCCAGGATGCGGTCGCGGCGCTCTCCATCGATTGGTCGTTCGCTGTAATCCGCAATCCAAAGCCCGTCAGGGTTGACATCGGAACGCCGATCGGCGATGAGCCTCACACGATACTCGTTCACAAAGTGGTCAGTGACCTCAGTCCCATTGGTCAGGTGATGGACGTCTTTTACGCCGTAGATGAGGAAGGCAAGGGGATCGCTGGGATCCGGATCGATCTCCCGCAGATGGAAGACGGATTGAATCTGTTCCTCATCAATCTTTCCCCGCGTGTTATCCGCGGCCAACGCCTTGAGAGTTTCGTTGCGGCGATTGCGAGTCATCATATTGAGGCTCGATGCCCATCGGTCGTCGACGTTCGCAGGTGAGTAATTCAGATAGTTCGCCAGGAACCGCTTCACAAAGGCCTGATCGAGGAACGCATCCCTCCCGCTTGCAGCGGAGTTGTTTTGAGTTCCAGATCCAGGCTTACCCAGCACCACAGCTTCTCCGGTCGGCCCTATCCGGATGATCGTGGGTGGCTGCATGCGAACGAAGAAGAGCATGGCAAGCGAAAGAAGTGCCACCGCGCTCATCAGAGCCGCGAGTACCCAGGCTCTGTTGCCGCTCGCTATTTCCACTCCATATGGCTCGTAATATTTAGGGCGGGCTGCAATATCGGAATCATTCGTGATGGTTTTTGCGTTTGGCATGATTCACTCCTCGTGTGCTCTATGCTTTCCTGTCTTTGTCCCGTCTGGACTGGTCGTAACCTCGGGAGAAACCCGACTTCACCGCACTTACGGAAGCTTTGACCGTCGAAGCTGCTTGATCCAAGGCGCCGGTTACGGCTCCGGTCACGGCCTGCGTCCCCTTTTGTGCTGTCTGGCCGGGATGAGAGACAGCGTCGCCTACAGTTCGAGCCACTCGCGAGGCGTTTGAAGCTGCATTGGCCACCGAAGCAGCTGCCTTGCCGGCGGCACCGCCTATGGCTCCTGCTGTCTTGACGGGATCTTTGACCGCACTCATTGCCTTGCTTCCCGCCTCTCCCAGGGTATTGCCACCGGAAACTACACCTTGTGTGGCGAGGCGCGCAGCATGGTAGGCGCTCCAGGAAGCGATGTTGTAGCGGCTGGCTCTGGGAGCTGAAGATCGGTCACCTGAACGAGAAGGTCCCGAACCACGATTCCCGGAGGACCTGTTGCTACCTTGCGTCCCAGATGAGGTGCTTGTCTGTGATGCCGTTGGCGATGAGGGTCGTCCAGTGTTTGCACCAACACTCTGCAAGTCGTCGCGTATCTGCTGCGCATGGGCATCGCCCATCAATGTGGGGGACGAGCCCATTTCCGAATCGGAAGAACCATCCGAGGCCGCGCCGATACCGGACTGAATTCCAGGGCTCTTTCCGTCGGACGAAGTGGGACCTTGACCAGTCGTTTTTCCAGGCGCCTGGTTATCCGATGGAGTGTTGCCCCCCTGCATTGAAGTACTCTCCGAACCTCTTTGCGGACTTGCGGGCCTATTAGTACTCGCAGTGGATGTGGGTTTTGCAAAACCACTTTGTCCTACTGCACTTTTCGCTCCCTCGCTCGCGCTCCCGGCGGAAGTTCCCCCGCCCGCAGCTGCGGCTCCGGCTGCTGCCCCTTCTGCGGCCGCAACCCCAGCCGTCAACGCCGTGGCTGTAGCCCCAAGCAGAGTGCCCGCCGTAGCGCCGACATCGCCACTCACGATCCGCTTAGCAATGAACGGAATCACTGCGATAGCTAGCGAGAAGATGATGCTGGCAACTCCGATGAGGAACGAACCCTCAAGATTTCCCAGTCCGCCGAGGAAGTTGTTCTGGTTGAGCATCTGGCCGATCTGGCCCATCTGGATCGCGCTCAGCAATGCTCCGAAGCTGGCGTACAGGATCGGCCATGCATTCCAAATGAAGACATGCTCGATGTACGATTTTGCGAGTCGGCTCGTGGGTCCAAGTGGCATCAGTGCGATGACGATAGGGCCGAAGATGTACAGGATGCTTCCGTAGAAGATGTAAAAGAACCCGAAGATCGCGATCACGAACGGATACAACACGTAAGCGACGAGGATCAGAAGGGCATCGAGGAGGCCGGGGAGATCGGCTGTTACAAGGCCCCAGAGTTTTTGGAAACCCACCTGATTGAATTGCGTCTGCAGATCGTTAGACCAGTTTTGAAAGAGATTACCTGCACCCGACGCATTGCTGATCCAGTTGCCGGCATTCACGAATCCCTGATTGACCGTGGTGAATACCGCGCCGTAGTTCATCACGACAACTGCAGTGACTACATACTTGATGAGATTGGTTCCCAATCCACGCACGTCGCCGCCCTGTAGTGTGGATTGGTAGACCTGCCACAGGAAGCCAACGAGAAGGACGACGTATGCGACCTGTTGCATCCCAGACGTGATGTTGGTGGAATTGATGCCTGCTACAGCTTGCGTCAGAAAGCGTTCAAACAGGTTCAACTGCGTCGCCTGGAAGAACGCGAGCATCGACACTCCGGGATGAACAAACACGAGGAACATAGTGATTACCTGCTAGTCAGTGATCCTGTAACTAGACCATTCGTGCTGGTCCCGTTCGCTGCTCCGAGCTTTGCGGCTTTGCTTTGGTTCGCCAGATCGATGCCACGGGTGCGCATCAGTTCAGCCAAGGCGGATTGGGTGTAGGCATTTGCCCTTACCACCCAGATGTCAGCCTCTGCTTCAAGAATCGGTGCGCTGCCGGGCGCTGCCGTCGAGATCTGTTGCCCCATCTGATCTGCCTCTGCCAGTTCGGCATCTGCCAACGCGTCGATAGCTACGGCTCGTTTCATGGCATCCTGAGCCTGGGCGTCCGTCATATCCGTCATCGTGCGCGTCTGGGGTGACGCCGAGTTCTGTGACATCACCACTCCGTACACCGACTGGAACTGTGAAGAGATCGTGGGAACAGATCCGGTGTTGCGTGAGAGCAGAAGAGACTCGAGTCCTTGCGACTGAGGCAGGGTGGCACTCGAAACGCTGACATGAAACATGTTGCTGATTTGGCTGAACTGGCCTTCGAATTGCGACACCGAACTCTTGGCCTGATTGATCGAGGCGATCGGATACATCACCTCTTGCTCGTACTTTGCCGTCGTCTGCTCGTACTGATTGATAGTCTTGAGCGGAGTAGCCATGTATGTGCTCATGAGTGATTCCATCTTCGACAGCGCTGCAAGGATGGCTGAAGTATCGAGTCCAAATTGCCCGTGGGCCCGATTCGGGATGATGACCAGTAAACCCAACCCGATAGCGGCGGTCTTGAGGAGGGTAGGTCGGTACCAGGGCCGCTCTGAATGCTGCATCGAATCGGTAGCTGGCATCAGCTTCGTTGGGTCGGGCAGAGTGGGCTCGGGTTTGCGCCGGAAAAATGTTTTCCGCGATTTTGTTGGATTCTTCTTAGGGTCAGTCATAAACGTCCTCCTCATCGATTCGTAAGCGCCCCAGTGATCAGACCGTTGACCCCGCGTGTGGACGTGGTCCTGCGCTTGACCAGAACGTTGTCATGGGCGAGCCGGCCAGCTTCCTGTCGTAATTCAGCCGCTAACATCTTTTGTATGTAGGCCTGGCAACGGAGATTTGCGACCTGAGCCTGGGCCGTCAGATAGGGATTGGATCCGGGTGTACTGAGCGCAACCTGATTCTCCATTTGGTTGGCGGTATTGAGAATGACATCCCCACCTTGATCCGCAATCAAGGTGGTCTTGAGGTTCTCCTGACTCAGTGCGTCGTCGATGTCCATCATTACGCGGTCCTGCGGCGAAGCTACGTTCATCTGAGGGATCGACCCATAGTTGCTTGTAAAGCTCGTCTGAAGGGATGGGATCTGCGATGAGAGGCGGCTATGCAGGATTGACTCGAACTGTTGAGGGCCAGGCGTCACTGCACTCGACATCGGGGTATTGAAGAGTTGCGCCATCTGGCCGCGGAAATTGGTGATCGAGTTCGAGACAAAGCCCCGGGCCTGATTGATCGCAGCCAAAGGCCACATGGTCGTTTGATAGAGCTTCTGAACGGATTGCGAGATTTGATGGATCTCTGAGAGTGACTTGCCCATGTCGCTCTGGATCGAGCTGAAGATCGAGTCAAAAACACCGAGACCCAGAGCATGTGCGGGTTTCGCAATCGCAAGGCAAGCCGCCAATGCCACACTTCCAATCCCTAGCAAACTCCTCCAACGGCGATTTGTGCGGCCGCGTTGTTGCAGTCCATCCCAAACGTCAACGGGTTCACCGTTGAGCAAGATGGTGTGTTTTGCTGATTTCTCGTGTTGGTTCATTTGGCCATAGCCTCCAGTACTTCACCTGAGCGCTCTTCGGGGAGGGGTGCGAGCTCCGCGAGGCCGCGCGGGTAAAGCTGCGCCAACGCTTCGTACGCGGACAACACAGGCATATCGTTGTGCTCTCGAAGCCACCATTTCCGATAGGTACGCTCTCGTGGATAGGTCGTTGTAATCCAGTAGTCCACTGGTGTTGGCGCAACACGAATGACGTGCGTGGATTCCGACTTTTCTCCGATGGCAATCAGAAACTCTGCACTATGGCCCTTTTTGGGTTGAGCAAAGCCCTTGATCTGATTGATCGCCGTTTCGTTCAGGTGCATGTGCGCGCGATGTGCGCTCATGTCTCCGGGCTGCTTGCCTATGATCTTGGTGCTGGCGTTCTTCGCGATGCCGATGCCGTGAGGATTAGGCTTGTCAACTGTACCCACGATCTGCTCGGGGTTCTGACCTATCAGCCACACGCTTGCAAAGCGCTTGCGAGCTGTGAGGAACTCTTTTTCTGCGGTCGCAGCGAGGATTGGGGTATCGAGGACCACCCTGCACTCATCCATCATGCTCAAGCTGGGCCTGCCGGTCATGCCAGAGGTGCGATGTGTCGAGGCATGGGTTATCAGCAGGCTCATAGCGCCTTCGAGCCTGGGGTCGTTCTTTAGTTTCTCTATATTGAAGTAGAGCCAGGTACTGTCGAGCGGAACCGTTGTTGGCCGATCAAAAAGCTTCGCATAGGGCCCTTCGTCCACCCAGACCCGAAGCTTGGTCGCGGCCAGACGAGCCATCTCATTGATCTTCTGGTTGCGGTCGCGGTCCTGCCAGTGAGCGAGTTCCGCAGCGAAGTCTCCGAAGAGTGGTATCGGGTTCGAGGACTTGGAGCTGCAGCGTTTATACGTCGCAACGATCGCGTCTAGCAACACGCTGTCCAGAAGATCAATATCGAGGTCGGGAGGAGTGTTCTCTCCCAGCATGTGCCTGGCAAGGTTCTTGATATAGGAGACCTTGTCGTTGTTGGGCCTAAGTTCGCCCTTTGGAAGATCCCAGGCATTGATGGTCGCGTCGCTGTCGAGCGACACCTCGATCATTTCGCTACCCATCAGTTCTATCAAAGGACGATAGGAATCGCCGCTCTCGATGATCGAGATGAAGGCATTGCTCCGGGCTGCCATTAACAACATCTGCTGCGCCAATAGCGTCTTACCGCCTCCGGTCGTCGCCATGAGCAATCCGTTTGCATCTGAGAGTTCGGGGTCGAACATGGAGTAGGGAATAAGCTGCCGATAGGGTGTCTCGAACAGAATGAGCGGGCTGCGCCGAGTTCCCGTCCAGGGCATCTCGACCGGCACGAGATCCGCGACGTTCGAAGAGAGCATGTCTTGCTCGCGCTTGTCGGTCTCTCCCATTCCGGGAAGCGTGCCAAGGAAGATGCGGCGCTTCGCGATCGTCTCGACCACGGCCTTAGCACCGTTCATGTGAGTGAAAGCGTTTAGTACTTCCTGGGTACGGTTTGCGAGTTCCTGCTCCGCCTGCTCGAGCTTGCCGAACGTCGTGGCCGGTCGTGAGCTGCGAACAACCACCGACAAACTCAATTTCGCAGTTTTGAGGGAACTGGAAATGATGTCGCGCTGTACCTGCAGAAGCTGAGCCTGTGCGACCTCGGCCTCCGGATTTAGCTTGAAGTTGCCATTCGCATCCTTCTGTGCCGCCGTCATCTTCTGTAGGCGCTTCTTGTAGCCCTTGAGAACCTTCACCTGATCCGGGATGACCGCCTGCCCACTCACGACCACAGGGAACCCGAGAGTGGAGAATTTCTGCAGCATTCCAGGAAACGTGGCATCTGGAAGCTCTTTGAGGCTCACGACGGAATAGAGAAAGCCGTCAAGATTAAGATAGGTCTCGGTCTCGTTGAGGATGCTCGATTGAGTAGCTTGTTCACGTGCACTCCGGTAGACAAGCATCTCCTCCCCGGGTACATAGCTGCGGTGGTCGCGGCGGGTAGGATGCTGGGCGTCCTTCAGCTCCTCGAACAGATCCTGTGTCGTGAGCCGACGGGGTCCAAGGCTGGCAACTTCCATTGAACTTTCGACGCCGCGCAGGATCGACTCGAACTCGGCGAGAAACGTCTCGTGCTCCTTGCGTGTCCGCTGAATCGCCTTCTTTTGGTTGACTGTAAAGCCGCCGAGCTTCCGGTTTTGTTGTGCCGAGTGATACAGCTTGGCGTGGACTCTTGGATCCCAGATGAGGTAGATATGCAGCCTGGGTTCGAAGTAGTAGCCACCCGCCTCTTTTTGCCGCCACCTTCGCAGTCTATGGGCGTCGAGGGCCATGACTTCTGCGATCTCAGTACGTTGCTGATCGACATAGTTCTCGAACAGATCACCGAGGTGTTCCGATATCTCGTACCGAAACTGAATGCGCATGCTGACATCAGGAATACTGCGAAAGAGTGCCTCCAGCTTCGCCTTGGAGTCGTTGCGATCGCTGTCAGTCGCGAAATAGGACAAGACACCCTTGAGTTCGTACCCTGCGGCGAAGGCACCATTGGTCCGGACCATAATGTTGTCGCCATCGGGAAGATCCCGGAGCGGCAGGAGCTCGCACACAGCAGGGACCTTCATGTGTTTTTCGTGTTCCGCGTAGGTCAACGGCATGTGTTCCTCCCCGGCTTGCGGCTCCGAGTGTCAGTTTTCAATCTCGCTTCAACGATCCTTGCGAGGGGAACGATTTCCTCGTGGAAGTGCGAAGCGAAGACGATGCTCGCGAATGCTGCCTGAGCCGCTTCTGGATCGAGTTGCATCGCGACGCTTCCATCTCGTTGGGTCATGATTGAGGCCTGCATGCGCTCACTCCTCCTCGTCAGCGATGTAAGACTGCGTCAACTCTGAATCTCGTGCAAGTGCGCACCAGGCGTGCGGAGCGAGAAAGGACCGTATGAGATCGAGCAGGTACCCTTTTGGCTTGCCGTACTTGAACAAGATCAGGAAAGGTATGCTCAGAAACGGCACGACAAACTCCATGAAGACATTCAGAGGCATGCCAAATACGCGTGCAGTGTCACTGGCAAAGTGGGCGAGAAGATTCATCAGTGCGGCCAATGCCAGTACAAGGATGAGGTCTTCAAATTCAAGACCGAGAAACGTCACCCGCGTATGCAGGTTGCGATGGACCGGTGTCAGATCAAGACTCATGATTTCCTCTCAGATCCCGTGCGCCTGTGTGACCATCGATTCGGCCAGGCGCACAATGCCCGAGATCATCAGTGCTCCCATCGCTGCGATGAACTTCTTAATCCACGTCGATCCCGGATAGATCTCCGTCAGTACGCCACCCATGTGCAACGCCATGGCACCGAGCTGGGTAAGAGCGAATACGGGAAGAACCACGTTCGCGGTCCAGTTCACGAGATTCAGCACAGCTGTCCAATATGCGTCGGCGTTCGTTGGGCCGGCGTTCTGAACAAAGCCTTCAAGGGCTCGGAGCATCCCCGAACACATCAAGGAAGCAAATCCGCCATAGAGGAGCTGCTCGAATTGACCGCCTTTGCTGTAGCGGTAGACCGCGGCTGAAAAGAACATGCCTGCCATCGTGGGCATCATGGTGTTGCCGGCCCACGAGGCTAAGTTCGAGATAGCTCCATCGAGACTCATGATTTAGGTCCTCAGGCCGCCATGGCTTGGAAAAGTTTGAGTAAGCCGGTCACGCTCAGGAAACCGATAGCGGCGAAGATCATTCGAGTCCACGGACGGTGACGAACAAGGTTGATGACTGCACCCACACAAGCCAGGCCGGCCGCGGCGGGCATGATCTGGCCCACGATGTAATTCCAGAGCGATCCGAGCATGTCAGTCGTCGCGTACTGGCCTCCGGAGTTCCAGCCCTGAAGCAGTTGCATGGTGGCTGACAGACTCATCAGAAAGAGCGCGGCCACGATTGATCCGAGTGGGTTCTCTCCTGAGGCTCCATCGAGAGTCGCTTTGAGGACGAAATATCCGGCGAGAATCGGTACCAGCTTGGCGACAATGATCTGGTTGACGAAGTTCTTTAAGATCGTTTCCATGCTCGCTAACCAGCTTGTGCCCACTGATCCGCTTGCCGATGGAACGGTGATGCCCTGTGCCGCAATCCACGAGAGAAGTTGAGGAATCGTCAGAAGGACAACGGTCCACAAAATCCACTTCCCGGTCCTTCCTCCAATGTGGAAGTTCGTACCTCCCTCGTGTCGCAGGCTGACACCCGCAGCAGCCAACGTGCAGAACGCGGCTGGCACTGCGAGATCAAACAGCAACTGAAGAAGGTCGAGAAGGAATTGCGGCACAGGCATCGTCGTTTACTCCGGTCAGTTAATGCCTTGTGCTTGGGTGATGAAGCCTTCAGCCATGCGTCCGAGACCGGAGATGACCATGAGGGCAACACCGCTGACTCCCCAGCCCATGTAGCCGCGTCCGCTTTTAAAGTGCCAACCGGCAACACCCAGGCAAGCTACAGCGATGACAGGAGCGATGACGTTGCAACCCCAGTTCACGACGTTGAGAACCGTGCCTTCTACTGTCGTAGCCTGTTGACCCTGGACCGCCTTGTTGAATGCTGGAGCGGTTCCAAGGTTTTGCGCTCTTGCGGCGAGCGGAGCGACAAGGCTTCCCATCAGGATGAGACCCAGAAAGAACATCATGGCGGCACGGACCCAGTTCGTTGCATCGGGTCGGAAGATGACTGCTGTGGATGGTGTGGCGGATACCGGTGAGTGCCGCCAGAAGGCTGATGCGGTTGTCATGCGTTTTCTCTCCTGGACGCGGCTGCTCCTGGCATCCGTGTCGTGAGAGAAAGTGCGACCGAAGTGAATTTCGGTCAAACAGCAAAGCTGAGTTATCTTGACTGTTCTGCTGCCACGAACCAGAGTTCGTCGGCACAAAACGAGTTCCCCATAGGGGACATGGGCTGGGATAACAGCCGTCTGAGCGGTGTCAAAGGCATGACGCTGACGCCGTTAGGAGCTCTAAAGTGTTGAATCTTTGGTGAACGAATGCAAAGATGACTTTCGCTCGTTGACTCACACACACTGTGAGTCGTTCCGGCCACCAGTTACTCAAAGTCACAGTGAGTCAATTCAGCTCTCATTGACTCGAAAGCACAGTGCGTCTATTAGGACGCCATTGCGTCGAGTAGTACAGTGAGTCATCCGTTCGGCCATTGACTCAAATGTTTAGTGAGTCATCTATGGGAGTGCTGCTTCGAATGCACAGTGAGTCATTCCGGCTGTTAATGACGCAAAGAGCAAATCGAGTCATCCGTCGCTGATGAGGGTAGTCGGGGTAGAGAGGCTCTGGGACTGAAGACGGTAGCAACACACCTGAACTGTAGGCAGGTTCACGCTATCACCAGTCAGGGAGAAGTCGAGTCAGTAAAGCCAATGGTTTCGCATTGGTTGCTAAAGGGAGCGTTGGGGAGGGGCGATAGGGGCTTGCCGCTTCCACAATGAGCAATAAAAAGCCCTGGAGGCCCAGGGCTTGTGGAGATGGGCGTCAAGTGGAGATTCATTGCGCGGTTGGCGTGACCTTCCGGAGCGTAGCAGGGGTCTGCTCGTGCTTCGTGAAAACGACGTAGATGTTTCTATCAGCCGGCACAGAGACCGTGATCCGGCTGTTCGCATTCAGACCCAGCAATTCAGAATCGCCCGCGTTGCCGATGTTCTGCGCAATCCTCTCTCGTAGAAGATCTTGTTCGGAGAAGGAAGAGCTGGTGTTGTTGCCCACAAGCATAGCGGCGACAGAACCGATTCCCGAAGCAGCCCTTATAGCGAAGTTTCTCCCGGTGTTCTTGCCGGTAACGGTGCCTTTGATTGGCCCCATATCCAAGGCTTTGCCGACAGCGTCGATCTTCTCTTTCGGGCCATCCACCAGTTGTATTTCATTGAACTTCACTCCCACATATCCGGAGCTGTCCCCATGCGTAAGCTGACCGAAGATCAAAGCTCCTGCGGGAACAATCACCTGGTCGCCAATGGCATACGTATATTGGACGACTGCAACGACAGTGGTGGGATCAGCGCTTGAGATCTCGGTTTGAAGCTTGGCGAGAATGCGGGTTCCTGGCGCCATCTCTAGGACTGGCCCGTCGTCGGTGTTCTGTGCCTGCTTGAGATCGGCTCCCTGCGTATTCTGCGTCTGGCTCCTCACAAACACGAGAGAGGCTTCTTTGAGCATGCTCTGTTGCTGCTGAGTTTGCGATGGTGCCTGTTCCCCTGATCCTCCATACGGCCGCGGCTCTTCCCATCTTTGCTGGGTATCGGAGAACGACGGGACAGATGCGAGGGAGCCGACCGACGGTTTCGCCGATCGATTGTCCCTTGAGGATGGCGCGTTAGGGGTTGGAGCTGCATTCGACGTTTGGGTCCGTTTGATATCTCCCGGCGCGAGCTGGCCGTTGGCATTGTCCGGCGACGGTTTCCGAACCGGTTCCATCAATGGGGTCACGCTCCCTTTTGGGCGATCCGGCGTCTGTTGACTGGCCTGCTGAGGCACATTCTGCGGATCCTTCTTAACGGGGCCCTTGCCGACCGTCGCCGTGAATGCAAAGAAGAGCCCGGCAACCAGAAGGCCCCCACCGAGCATGATCAATTTACTCTTGTCGAGTCCAGGTTTGCCGGCAAGATCAGCTCGTGTCGCATATTTCTCCGGTTCCTGCGTCTCGGACGGAGCGTCTTTCAATTCGGGTTCAGGTGAAAGACTGAGCCGGGGACGCGGAAATGTTTCGGGCTGCTCTCCGATAGGTTCTGTGGTCTCTACAGGAACACTCGGATTCCCGTTCCTCTCATTGATGTTCATATCGGTCCTCTCTAGTGGCTGTTGGTCGCAATTGCTGGGGTGAATGGCAGTCGAATCAGGATCGGGCGATCGACCTGGTCGGCTTGCGCGAGTTGAAGGAACAACTTCTCTGTCGACTGTTTGAAGTTGGGCCGATCGTAGACAGCAACGCCATCGGCTCGTTCGCCCGGCTCGAGTCTTGTCTTGCTGAGCCGGTATTCCCGGATCTGCAATTGGTCGGAGGTGATGCCTTTACCTTCTTTCTTCTTCTTGGTGAGTTTGCGTCCGGTGATCTGAATCTGGGGAGGAACGATCTCGACCGGCTGATTGGAGGGATTCAAGACGGCATATGAAACTGCGACCTGGTTATTCCATTGCCGTATCTCACCGATCGAGGTCTCGATCTGCATGCCCTCCCAATGTGTCCAAGACGGCCCATTGATGCGCATCTGTTGTGCGTATTCCTCGTCCAGAGCTGATGTGTTTTCTGAGGTGGAATTGATCAGCGCGCCTGACTTCGCGGAATGAGCCGCCGGTTCGCTGGACAGTACAGGTAGAGCGGAGGTGACCATGAACCCGCCAGAGGCACGGTATTCGATCAGGAAGTCTATCGCCTGAGCGGAACTGCCTCCGGCGGCACCATCACTGATCAACTCCAAGGTCACATGTGTCCCTGACTTGGTTGCAATCATCAGGTTCGATATGGCTGGGTCCCTCGTGATCGGTTTGACATAGACATACCGGGGCTCCCCTCGTTGTGTTCCGCCTTGAAGGATTCCGGACTTCCAAGAACCACAGATGTGATCTCCTCCGGCATACGAATGACACTGTCGAACTGGGGCCGCAGATGGAGTGGAGTGACTTCAGAAGGGTTAATGATGATGGTTGCGATCCGCGCAGGCGGGACAGGCTCCGAGCCTCTGAGCGGCAAAGGAAGCAGTACTACGATCGGTATGAACCAGCGAAGCTTCATGGGTTGTCATCTCCTTGGGGGGCCTTGCGGCCGCATATTTGCGCATCATGTAACGCCGCCGGACCGCCTGAACGTAGGCGACGACGTCGGGGTTCTGGTAGTTCAATTGCTTCTTTCCAACCCAGCGGTCGCCCGCGTAGTAGGCGGCGGCGACCAAGCGTAAGTCCCCGTGAAACTCCCACATCAGGGTCGTCACATACCGAGTACCGGCAGCTATGTTCTGCTCCTCGTCAAAGGGTTGAAACGCGCCAAACCGGCGCGCTGTGGCCGGCATGAGCTGCATCAAGCCCATCGCCCCTGCAGTCGAGGCTGCGTTCGGGTCCCATCCTGATTCGACATCGATGAGAGCAGCGATCAACTCGGGAGGCACGCTGTATTGGGACGCATAATGCGCAACGTACCTCTCCGGTGCCGAAGGACCGGTGTCTCCGAGCCCCAGTTGCGGGGTAGCGATGACCAGCAAGAGGCTGAGCAATCTCATGCTTCGCCTCCTGCCGTGAGTGCCATCTCTTTGGCGAAGCGCGCGCCGTCAAGAAGCAAGCTGGTGAATCCCTCGCGCAGGAGGAGGTGACGACGATCTTTTTCTGTCTTGGCGAGAAAGGGTAGGAGAACATCACGAAGTTCGGGAGTCACATGGTCTGTGCCCATCAACTGTAGAGCGTTCGCGAAATCGATCATCTCGGAGACGGATGGAGGCTTTTCCAGGGAGTAGTTGCGGAATGCGAGTGCGATGCCGGCCATCTCTCTATGGAATTGGGGGGATGCGTCGGGAGTACGGCTGGCGATAATCTCGGCTTCTCGCTCCGGAGTCGGATGGTCGACGCGGATGTAGAGGCTGCGTCGCCGGATAGGATCCCCAAGGTGGCGTTCTTCGTTGCTGGTGACTACGACAAAGGGAATGCTTTTGGCTTCAACCGTGCCGAATTCGGGGATAGAGAGTTGGTACGCAGATAAGGGCTCAAGCAGGAGTGCCTCTTTTGCTTCGTCCACCTTATCGATCTCATCGATCAGCAGGACGCATGGGCGCTCGCATTCGAGCGCACGCATAAGAGGTCCGGGACGGAAGAAGTCGCGACCTTTGAGTGTCTGAACAATTTCGTGCCAGCCGAGGCCCTGCCCCTTGCAGAACTCCATGTACAGTCTCTGGAGGCCTTCATCGAATTCACCGATTGCCTGTTTATCCGTGAGCCCCTCGTAGCACTGAAGCCGCTCGATATGTGTGTTCGCGGCTTGTGCCACTGCCAAGGCTAGCTGCGTTTTGCCACTGCCGGCCGGCCCCTCGAGAATCAATGGCTTCCTGAGCTTCCCGGCTAAAAATATGTCCATCGTCATAACCGGATCGATGAAGTACCCAGTCGCGGCGAGTTTGGCCGAGAGTTCCTGGACTGAATCAAACATTGGGATGGCTCGCTTCATCGTGCACAGGAAGCGATAAGAGCGAGGCGGGAGCTGGGGCGGGATTCCGGCGCAGGGCGAGACCTCGAGTCGCGGCGCGCCACAGATTCAGCAGCGAGTCGGCCCAAACCACCGTTCCTGCAAACAGCGCGCACATGATCCAACGATTCGATCCCCACGCCTGACAGACGATCGGAACGCAGTGGATAAACACCACCAGATCGGCAAGTGTCATTGCACCGGCCAAGACACAAAGTTGAGTGCTTCTGCTCATCCCGCTCCTCCTTGCACGCCGAAGAGCATGGGGCTGAATCGAAACTCAGTCAAATTCCACGTAACTCATTGTAAATAAATAGGTTGGCGATACGAGGCTGAAGAGGGTGCAGACCTGAGGACTTCAGATGGCCGGATCTATTCGCAGGAAATACCTCCGGGGTGAGTTTGTTTCGGAGATTTGAGCGAGTTTTGAAACCGTTCGATGCTTCCTCCGCTTTGCGAGGGCAAAGCAAGGAGGAACGCAATGAATATTGAAACGCAAGGCCTTGATGGAATGCCATCCGGGCCGAAGAAGCTGCTCACAGCACGAGAGCTCTGCAGCCTGTTCGGGCTCTCAAAATCCTTTGTCTATCAGCACACGATGGAAGGGGCGAAGCATCCGCTGCCGGTGGTCCGGATCGGAGAACGGTCGGTTCGCTTCGATCCGGACAAGATTTCCACCTATATCCGCAGTCGCGAGAGGCACCGGCCCAGTGCTAGGCTGGGATCATTCGACGGAATTGTGCGAGCCAACCGAAAGGGGAAGTACAAATTGGCTCGTAGACGATTTCAAAATGGCAGTGTGAAGTTACGTACGGATCGTGGTCCAGCGTATTGGCAGGGGTTCTATCGGGAAGACATCATCAGTGAAGCAGGGAAGACGATACGTGCGCGCAAGTCCGTCATCCTTGGTTCGCTGGAAGATATCCCAAATGAAAAGGTCGCCCGCCAGAAGTTGGCAGTGATTCTCAACCCAATTAACGATAACGATGTCAAACGCAAGCCGAAGAAGATGATGTCGTTCAGCGGATTTATTCAGAAATACCGCGCTCTCAAGATGGCGAACCAGAAAGGAACGACGGTGCACGGATATGAGACCAACATACGCGCGCACTACCTTCCCGAGTTCGGCGACTTCGAGTTGTCCGACATCACTCCTGAGGATGTGCAGACATTCCTCAACCAGAAGAGGCTTGAAGGGAAAGCGGTGCAAACACTGAGGAATCTCAAGTGGGGGCTCAGCTCGATCTTCGAATGTGCAATCAAACACGGTTACATCACGTCGAATCCTGCTGCAGGTGCGGATCTGCCTCCGGATGGGGTCAAGGAACCGCCCATACTCCCGACTGGAAATCAGCTGATTCTGTTGATCAACAATCTGGAGGAGCCGTACAGCACAATGGTATATCTGGTTTCAGTCAGCTCTATCCGTCCAGAGGAACTTGTGTTCAGGTGGAGCGATCTGAGGCCTGAGACCAGGGATCTGTGGATCGTGCGCGCGATGAACAAGGGCAAGTTCCACACCCCGAAGTACCAGGACGGACACCGACTTATTCGCTTGACTGATGCGGACGTAGATCGTCTGCTCTCTCTTAAGCGGCGGGTGAACGCGCAGGATGATGACTGGATGTTCCCCAACCGCATTAAGACGGGCGGAACGAAGATGAAGCCCGGTCCGATGCGGTACGAGGAAATTCTCGCCCGGAAGATTCAGCCGGTCGCAGACCGGCTCGGCTTGCCGCATATCACCTGGCGACTGATCAGGCATTGGGGATCAACTCAGATGATCGGGAATCGAGTGGATCCCAAAGTCGTGCAGCAGCGGCTTGGTCACTCGCGCCCGGACATCGTGATGAGGCACTATGCTCACGTTCTCGATGAGAATGCGGACCGAGCGGCAGACATGATCAGCGGTCAGCTGGGATATGTGATCCCGGCTGAATTTGCGGTCAATCCGGTGGAGGTATAGGAGGTTTGTAGGAGGGGAATTCGTCCAATTGATAACCATTTAAGCAACCAGGTTTTTTTGACTGGTTGCCAGGTTATTGAGGAATTTGGAGGCGCGGGTCGGGATCGAACCGACGCATAAAGGTTTTGCAGACCTCTCCCTTACCACTTGGGTACCGCGCCTTGGCTGGGCTTGCCTGCTTCTGCCCTGCTGAAAATTGTGGGAGAAGTGTACCGCAGACAGGATTTGTTTGGAGCGGGAGACCGGGGTCGAACCGGCGACATCTTCCTTGGCAAGGAAGCACTCTACCACTGAGCTACTCCCGCTCTTACCATGTTCAAGTATAGCGGCCAAGGTCATTGGGGTCAACGCAGCGTTGGCGTTTACTGCGTTGTCATCAGAGTTTAGCGTGCACGGGAGGCGAAGAATTCGCATCTCATTTAGTGAGGGACGCATACTTAGCGATCGCCGCGTATTTAGCGTGATTACAGGTAGGAAACGAACTGCAGGTTGGAAACGAACTAGATGACGATACCGACATCACAGACCGACGGGCAGATGCAGCATTGGCAGGCGCTGCTGGATTTTGCCGCCGAGGGGATTTGGGGCCTGGACCTGGAGGGGAACTGTACTTTCGTCAATCGAATGGCTGTAAGGACTTTTGGCTTTGATAGCGAGGAGCTACTCGGCAGGAATATGCATGAGTTGGTGCACCATCACTACCCGGACGGCCGCCGGTTTCCGGGCGAAGAGTGTCCGATCTCCGATGTGATTCGCAACAACAAAGCGTTGCGCCAGGCGACGGATACGATGTTCCGGAAAAATGGGAGCTCTTTTCTAGCTGAGATCTCGGCACAACCGGTGGCGATCGAGGGCTGTGTGGTTGGCGTTGTGGTCACGTTTCGCGAGGTGAGTGAATTGCGGCAGCAACAGGAGGATCTGCGAAAGGCTTATGAGCTGGCGGAGCGGAAGACGGCGGAGTTGGATGCCGTGATCGAAAGCATGCCGCATGGGGTGTACATTGCAACGCCCGATGTGAAGATGAGATCGAACCACGTGGCTAAGATGATGAGTGGGGGTGAATTTCCGGGCGAACTGAAGACGCTCGAAAAAGCGCTGGCCGGGGAGTGGTCAACGGAGACAGTGAAGACAGCGGATCGGTGGATACGCAGTGTGGCAGCGCCGATTTGTCTGAATGGCAAGATACTGGGCGGTGTGGCGGTGAATTCGGATGTGACACAGGTGCGATTGCAGGACGAGGCGCTGCGGAGGTCGGAGAAGCTGGCCGCGGTGGGGCAACTTGCTTCGTCGATCGCGCATGAAATCAATAATCCGCTGGAGTCGATTACGAATCTGCTGTTTCTGATCAGGCAATCAGAATCGATTGAGGATGTGCGGCAATATACTCTGCTGGCACAGAGTGAACTGGCGCGCGTAACCGAGATCACACTACAAACGCTGCGCTTCAACCGGCAGCAGAGCAAACCGGTGGAAGTGGATATGGCGGAGCTGCTGCGCACGGTGATGGCTCTGTATACAGGGCGAATCATGGTTCGAGGCATCGATGCGGATCTGAAACTGATGCCATTGCCGCGGGTGCTGTCGCTCGAAGGAGAGATTCGCCAAGTGATGAATAATCTGGTGAGGAACGCGTTGGACGCGATGAGCAGCGGGGGGCGGCTGCTGGTGCGATTGCATCCGCAGACGAATTGGCATAGCGGAGCGAAGGGGGTCCGGCTAACCGTAGCAGACACGGGGGAGGGAATCCGGCCGGAGATCAGGGCGCATCTTTTCGAGCCATTTCAGACAACCAAGGAGATGACCGGGACCGGACTCGGGCTGTGGGTGAGCAAAGGGATTGTCGAAAAACACGGTGGGTATATCAGCACGAGGACGCGGCGTGACAATCGCCATGGAACGGTGTTTACCGTGTGGCTGCCGGCGGGTGGCGGGGCTAACTTGACGGCTCCGGCAAATTGATCGCTATACGTGGGCCGGCGGTCAGGTTGGCGCGGCGGCGGGTTACGTGCGGGGTGACGAGAAGGATGAGCTCGCCCGAGTCGGTCGTCGTCATCTTGTCTGCGGTGGCGGTTTGAAAGCCGGGAAGATCGGCGAGTCCCGGGTATCCGCTGATGCTGGCGGACTCGTTTTTTGTGAGACTGCTGACCATGACCGCCGTGTCTCCATCATCGACGGTGACGTCGGAGGCGAACTGTTGACTGTTGAGAATTGGGATGCTGTTTATGGAGCCGCCGTTGAGCGCTTCAATCTTCAAGTCGAGGTGCATTTTGATGGCGCCGGAGCGCTGCACGACGGGCGTTGCTTTTAACGTTAGGCCGAGGTCCTCGTATTGAATCTGGGGAATTGTGATGGGGGAACCGACTGCAGCGTTGAGCAGGCTGGTGGCGCTGACGCCATTAATAGAGACGCCTGCGAGCGCGGAGGTTTGGGCGGGGGAGGCGGTGGAGTAGGTCGCGGTCGTGATGGGGTAGCGTTGCCCGATGCGGAATGTGGCCGGTTGCCGGTCGCCGACACGAATCTGGACATCGTTCAAAGCGCGGGTATCGCTGGCGGTCAGGGCGAGATTGAAGGCGGCATTCTGGTTGGTAGTGACGCCGGTCGCAGTAAGGCCGCCGCCGAAGAAGCCTACGGTGCTGGAGAGCAGGGTGCTCTGTACGAGACCTGAGGCGATGAGGGCGAGGGCGATCGTAATGTTGCTTGAGCCTGCCGGAATGAGCCCCTGAGCAATGGCCTGGTTGACAAGGCTTTGATTGGAGGCCACCAGATTCTGTGCCGCGGCGTTTACGTTATAAAGGCCGATCTGCTGGGGAAGCTGGGCGCCGATGTTGCGCTGATTGGTTTTGTTCACCGAGTAGAGCTTGAGGTCGATCATGACCTCGCTGCCCCCGTCAATGAGGTCGGCGAGGGTGAGATTGACGTAAGTCAGAGTCGCCTCTGGGGCGCGGATCACGAGGGTCCCAGCCGCTTTGTCGACGGTGAGCTGCTTTACATCGAAGACGTTGCGGACGACGTTGCCGAACTCGTCCATCTGCTCGTTGGTCATGCCGGGAATGTAGATGGTCTCCTGCAACTGGTGCTCGAGCCGCTGGCGATTTTCCGGGGTGTCTTTGGCAATAAGTACGCTTTTGGGATCAAGCGGTACGGCGAAGAGATGCGCCATGCTGAGCAGGATGGGTACGGCTTGCTGGTACGGTGAGTCGTCGAGATCGAAACGTATATTCTGCCGTGGCACGGACTCGTCAAACGTGGCGGCGATGCCGTAGTTGGAGAGAACCTGCCGGATGACGTCCTGCTCGTCAGCATGAAGGTGAAAACTCTTCGGGCCAGAGTCGGGCCGGAGAGTGACTGGGCCGGCAATGGCTGGGTCCTCGCGTATCCAAGGCTCTATCGTTGGATGGAATGCCCTGGGGAGCCCGCCGGGGTCAACGCTGGGGCCGACGATGTTGTTCTGTGGATCGAGGAGACGTGCTTCGGCCAGGAGGGTCTCGGCTTTTTCGTTCTGGCCGAGGAGGCGGGCTTTGCCCGATTCCTTGACCAGTTCGGTGATGTGTCGCTGATGGGTAATGGAATACGCCATGGCGTAGTCGCCGTTGGAGGGGTTGAGCTTGGCCGCTTTGTCGAACTGAATCTCCGCGCGGGCGAGATCGTCGTGGTCCAGCAGTCGTGCCCCGGCGAGATAGGCGTCTTCGGCAGCCTGGGTCTGGTGCTTTGTTGGTGTTCCGTCCGTGGTCTCTACGGTTTTCTTGTTGGCTGGTGTTTTGTCGGCAGGGGCCTGGGCGAACGTTGGGATGGGGAGACAGCAGAGTGCGAACGTGGCTGCACGTCTGGCGATTGTGGAGGCTCGTGGCTGGGGAACTGCTGTCATTGACTGCTGGTTAGACGGACCCGGCGACTATCGGGCGTGGGCGATGTTCTGGATTCTGGGGCGCTCGCTGCTGGGTGGCCGGCGCATGCCGTTGCGGATCTGCGCGGTGTCCATGTCGAGCTCGGCCAGAGTGCGGCTGAGGGTGTTGCGATGCATGCCGAGTTCTTCGGCGGCCTTGCACTGGTTTCCTTTGTGCTGCGCCAGAACTTCCAGGATGTAGCGCTTCTTGAATTGACGAACGGCCTCCGTGTAGGGGATGCCGGCGCTATGCATCTGCGTGATCAAACCGTCCAGTTCGCGCTTCAAGGTTATTCCTCGCTGCAGTTCCTTCGTGGAACCACACACTCTCATTGTGCCTCTACCGAAGCGGTTTGATCCAATCGGGCGCGTTGTGCTTGAGTTGCTGCGCGCCATTCAGAATCTGCTGCTGAAGGTCGTGAGGTACAACGAAGGATACCGCATGCGCCCCTGCAAGGAAATAGGAAGATAGCCGGGAATTCGCAATCCACGCAGAATGTGGCAGGAAGGCGGCGATCGCCATCAGGATGGCGACCCCAAAAAGACATCCTCGCGCGAAGCCGAACAGCGCGCCCAGGAGTCGATCGAAGAAGCCAAGGCCGATGGCGTGGGCGGTGCGGTTCAGGGCCTTGCCGAGGAGAGTACAGAGCACCATGACGCCGATGATGATGAGAAGAAAGGCGACTATCTCAGCAATCGCAGGCGTGGTGATGAGGTGTCCAAGAATGATCGCGACATGCTTGAAGTTCCAACTTGCAAGCAGGATTCCTGCGATGAGGCCGCCGAGCGAGAAGAGCTCAAGGATGATGCCACGCAGGAAGGCCACGATGGTGGAGTAGACGAGCACCGCGATGAGAAAACAGTCGAAGAGATTCATGCGGTTTTAGGTATTAGCGAGGTCGGCACGTCCGGTAATCAGGCGAAAGGCTTCGAGGTACTTTTCGCGCGTGCGGGAGACGACTTCGTCGGGCAGCGCGGGTGCAGGCGCTTGTTTGTTCCAATGAATGGATTCGAGGTAGTCGCGGACGTACTGCTTGTCGAAGGAGGGCTGAGGGCCTCCGGGGTTGTAGGTTGCGGCGGGCCAGTAGCGGGAGGAGTCAGGGGTGAGGACTTCGTCGGCGAGGATGATGGTGTCACCTAAAAGACCGAACTCAAACTTAGTGTCGGCGAGGATCAGGCCTTTGCTGGCTGCATGTTTTGTGGCTTTGTCGTAGATGTCGAGAGTGAGGGTGCGAAGCGCATCGGCGTGGGCTGCGCCTATGGTTTGTTCCACTGTCGTGTAGGAGATGTTTTCATCGTGGCCGCCGGTGTTGATTTTGGCGGCGGGCGTGAAGATTGGTTCGGGCAAGCGATCGGATTCGCGGAGGCCGGAAGGTAGCTTGATGCCGCAGATCGCGCCGTTCTGTTGGTAGTCCTTCCATCCGGAGCCAGAGAGATAACCGCGGACGACGCACTCTACGGGGAACATCTTTGCTCGCTTAACTAACATGGTGCGACCGGCGAGTTGATTGAAATACGGTTGGAGTTCGCTGGGGAACAGGGTGGCGTCCGCGGTAATGAGATGGTTCGGGACGGTGGACTTGAGGAGGTCGAACCAGAAGAGGGAGAGCTGGGTGAGGATCTTGCCCTTATCGGGTATTCCGCTGCCCAGAACATGATCGAAGGCGGAGATGCGGTCGCTCGCGACGAAGAGGAGTTGGTCGTCGGAGAGGGCGTAGATGTCGCGGACCTTGCCTTGGGCTGTGAGGGGAAGATCGCCGAGATCGGTGTGGAGAAGGGCTGTGGGCATCACGTTGACGGTACCACCTATTGGAATGGAAGACAGGCGAATGGTGTCTAGCGAAGCGGCAGAACCTTGTCGAGGGTTCCGGTCGATTGAGTGGGCCAGTTTGGACAACGAAAGAGAACAGTCCTCCTGGTCGGAAAAGCTATAGCAAAGGCTGAACGTGAGTTGCACTCC
>JAOAPF010000311.1 GCA_025462755.1 Edaphobacter sp. | reverse complement strand
TCCTCGCCAACTATCTCTATTTGATCTCGCAGTTTCTGAATGCCACCACCAACCTGCGTAAAGACGAGTACGGCGGGAGCCTGGAAAATCGCTCGCGTTTTCTTTTCGAGGTAGTCGAGTCGGTCCTGGGCGAGGTCAACGCACAACGGGTTGGAGTCAAGATCAGCCCGATGCACGAAGGCGGCGCATTTCAGGCCAACGACGAAACCCTGCCCGTCGCCGAATACGCAATTCAGAAGCTGAGCACCTACAATCTTTCGCACTTGCTGCTCATGGGCAATACCACCGATTTTTCCGGTACTCCACTCGAGAAATTGGCCGACGATGGCATGTTCCGGCATTTCCGTCCTCTCTACAAAGGCACACTCATCGCGAATGTGAAGATGGACCGTGATCGCGGTAATCGCCTTATCGAGGAAGGTCTGGCAGATCTGGTGGCGTTCGGCCGTCCTTATATCGCAAATCCCGACCTCGTCCAGAGGTTTGCCGAGAATGCCCCTCTTGCTGAGGTTGATTGGGAAACCGTGTACGCCCCGGGGCCGCACGGCTATTCCGATTACCCAATCTACCAATCATCGCAAGAAAGCCCCAGGAGCTGAACATGCCAAAGACAACACCCGAACAGAACAAGGCGATCGTTCTCAAAGCCTTCGATACTCTCTTCAACCAACGCGACTACGCGGCAGCAGAACACTTCTGGTCGCCAAAATACATCCAGCACAGCGCGCACATCGCTCCGGGGCGCGAAGGGCTGTTCGCTCTCGTCCGCGCGACGCCAGATACCCTGCGCTATGAAAACCAACTCATCGTCGCAGAAGGCGACTATGTCATCGCGCATGGCCGTTTCACCGGGATGGGAAGGCCCGCGGCCTGGATTGCCGCCGACATTGTCCGATTCGAAGACGGTCTCCTGGCAGAGCACTGGGATGTGTTGCAGGATGAGGCGACTACGACCGAGTCCGTCAGCGGCCTGCCTATGTTTGGTGATCGCTTCCCCTCGTAACGATTCCTGTGACTATGACTACACAGCACGAAATGGAAAGGAAACATCGATGACTCCGACTAATAAAGAGTCTGCTTCAGACCGCGAGATCCTGCTCGTTGGTCCTTATGGCGTGCTTGGCACGGGAGTGATAGACGCTGTTGCGGCTAACTCCGCATGGCGCGTCACAACAGCAGCGCGCCGACCCGCGCCGACATATCGCACCCAAACTCCGCCCCGCCACATTAGTGTCGACCTCATGGATCGTGAGGGCACGATCAAGGCTTTCTCGAATCTGGATACCGTGACAGACCTGGTTTATGCCGCCTACGTTGAGATGCCGACAATGGCTGAAACCGTAGAACCTAATGCCAGGATGCTGACGAACACACTCGAAGCACTCGCGGCGCGTAACGTCCCTCTGAGACGCATCGTCTTGGCCGGCGGAGCTAAATCCTATGGATTTAGCCTAGGCGCATTCAACGCTCCAGCAAAAGAAACCGAGCCCCGCCTGATCGCGCCGATCCACTATCACCAACAGGAAGATATTGTCGCCGATTGGTCGAGCAAGAACGGAGCAGGTTGGACGGTGCTGCGCCCGCATCTCGTGATGGGGCCGAGCTTGAATTCGCCGATGAATCTTGTGACAAGCCTTGCTGCATACGGCGCTATGAGCCGCGAACTCGGGCTCCCGTTGCGCTTTCCAGGCCGCCGAGAAGGATGGAACACACTTCAGGAAACCACCGATGCAGAGCTGTTTGGGCGTGCCACCCTGTGGGCGCTCGGCGAGGATAAGGCGCGCAACGAGATCTTCAATGTGTCGAACGGGGATGTCTATCGCTGGCGGCAGCTTTGGAACGAATTGGCTGCTTTCTATGATCTTCCCGTCGCCGAGCCCTTGGCGATGTCCACTGTTTCGGAGATGAGTGAGAAGGGCCCGCTGTGGGATTCGATAGTGGCTCGCTACGGACTGCATGCAACGCCATACGAACAGATTGCGAACTGGTCCTTTGTGGACTGGATGCTTAACTTCGGCGAGGAGACAATCCTGAGCACAATCAAGATTCGCAAGGCAGGCTTCGCTGATTGCGTCGATACGCATGAGAGTTTCAGACGGCAACTCACGAAGCTTCGAGAGCTCCGGGTAATCCCGTAACCATAAGCTTCCGTGCTACATAAAGTCGCTGAAACGGAGTTGATTGGCGCCCGGATCACCCACCTCAAGCGAAAACTCCAACCTAATACTCAACTCGAGAGGATTTTATGAATAGGAAAGAGGGCCTAAAGCTTTTTACGCCCGTACAGCTTGGATCATTGAACTTGAAGCATCGCGTCGTGATGGCCCCGTTGACCCGTTCCCGTTCCGAGCAGCCGGGCGGGATCCCCGGCGACATGATGGTTCGATATTATTCGGATCGCGCTTCGGACGGAGGTCTCATTGTCGGCGAGGCGACTAACATCTCGCTGACTGCCCGAGGGTGGTTTGGTGCACCCGGTCTTTATACAGATCAGCAGGTTGAAGGATGGAAGCGCGTTGTGAGAGCCATCCACGCGAAGAAAGGTTTCGTTTTCGCGCAGTTGTGGCACACCGGTCGCTCCTCACACTCCGACAATCAGGACGGCAACACACCGCTCTCAGCCTCCGTGGACCCCACCTATTGGGAAGATCCAAACCACCTGGTCTCCGCTCCCAG
>JAOAPF010000265.1 GCA_025462755.1 Edaphobacter sp. | reverse complement strand
TAGCGAACTCGGCTGGTGTAGACGGGAATTTGATTTCGGTGTCGATGTTGCCATACATGTTGCCAGGCTGAGGCACTGGAGTGTAGTGATAGATGATGATCTCGGAGTCGGGATTGATTTTTTTGAGCTTGCGGATGAAGGCGAGAGTCTCGCGCGTGTCGCGCTCTGGGTCTCCGGGGTTGCCGATGACGAAGGAGAATTCCGGGATGATCCCGAATTTTTTCGTTCGCTCTGCGATTATTACGGTCTGATCTGTGGTAATGCCCTTCTTCATCTCTTTGAGGGCCCAGTCGGAGCCGGATTCGGCGCCGAAGAAGATCATGGTGCAGCCGGCGCGTTTGAGAGCGGCGAAGGTTTCGTCAGAGTAGCGGGACATGATGTCGACGCGGGCCTCGCACCACCAGCGCAGGTTGAGGTGTTCGATACGCCTGGCTAACTCGAGGGCATGGTCTTCTCTGAGGAAGAAGTTCATATCGTAGAACTGGACGGAGTCAGCGCCGTACTCCGTCACGAGGTGGGTGAGAATTGCGGCGGTGCGCTCCGGCGATTCCATGCGTTCTTTGTTTCCATAGGCGGCGTGAACGCCGCAGAAACTGCAGTTGAAGGGACAACCGATGCTCGCGTGGTGGACTGCAGTGCGTTTGCCGAAGAATGATGGCCGGAGATATTTTTCGACGGGCAGGCGATGGAAGGGATGCCAGGGGAACTCGTCCGGACCCTTCATCGGGCGCTCGGCATTGTTGCGCGGAAGGCCGAAGATGTCTTTATAGGAGAGACCAAGGATGGACTCGAAGGAACGCTTTCCGCGGATTGCGTCGAGGAGTTCAAGCATGGTGTCTTCACCCTGTCCGCGAACGATATAGTCGACGTATTTGGCGTTGAGCGCGGAGTCGGGATAAACGGAAGGGAAGTAGCCGCCCCAGACGATCTTGACCTGGGGGTGCAGGCGGCGAATCTCGCGGGAGGCTTCCATCGCCGCGACCATTTGGGGGCCGGGCATGACGGAGACGCCGAGCAGTTCGACGTCCTGAGTGGCGATGAGTTTAAGAATGTTGTCGATCGGGTTGTCGTCGAGGTTGCCGTCGACGATCTCATACTCTTCGCGTCCTTCAAGCACGGCAGCAATGGCGAGTATGGCAAGCGGAAGACGGCGGTTGCGTGGGCGGGTCGCGCGTGGGTTGAAAAGGATGATCATGGCCGCACTCGTTCGAAGTGGAGGAGCACGTGATCGCCGAGCACACGGAAAACGGGATAGCCGGAGATGGTCTTGTCTATTGTGCGGAGCATGCTGAGTAGCTTCGGATGGTTGTGAATCCAGCCTTCAACGTAGGACGGTGGAACGGTGACGCCAATGCCTGCGCAGGAACGTAGAACGAAGGAGGGAGAGAACAATATTTGAAGTTTGCGGACTGTGGGATAGTACACATCGACGGTGAATTCGCCCACTGCGGCGGTAGCGCGGCCGGAGCATCTGCGAAAGGCTTTACGAAAGTTTCCGTGTAGAACGAACCAGAGCATCTCCCATAGGCAGAAGCGGGTTGAGAGACATACGAGAACTGGAGCGCCCGGGGAGATTAGTGTGGCTAGATCTTCTGCGGTCTGCTTCAGATTGAGAACGCAGTTCAGGCCGGAGAAATTGGAGAAGATGCCGTCAAATTGAGTTGAGGGTTGGAGGTCGCGTATCTGCTCGGTCGGAAGGAGGTTGAACCGTACGGGAGCTCCAGGAGCTTCCTTGCGCAGTCGGGCGGAGGCGATCTGGATCATCTGCTCCGAAGTATCGCAGGCCGTGACAGAGACACCGTTCCGTGCAAGGAAAAGCGCGTCTTCACCTGTGCCACAGTTGAGTTCAAGGACATGATCCCCGCTGTGAAAGATCTGGGTCAGCGCGTTCCACACGGTGTCGCGTTGAGCGCGTCCGATCATGGAGTTCGTAAAGACGTCATCGTATTGCCTTGCCATCTGATCGAAGACGAGGGCTGCCCGCGGCTGTGCAACGGCAAGTGGGGTCACGCTTCCACCTCCGTGATGGTGGAATGCAGACCGTCGCGGGAGAGTTGAATCTGGTTGCGGAGAGTTGCCGCTAGGTCGGAGTCGGCCGCTGGAGTTCCTGCCAGCCGCGCAAGTTGGACTTCGTCTCTGAGTAGTTTGTCGGCGTAGCTGTAGAAGGTTCTGGAATGGCGGCCTTTGACTTTGATTTCCCGATCGGAGCTGACGCCCCAGGGCTTGAGTTGCACCAGGCGGTCGGAGACTCTTTGGTAGTACGGTGTGCCTTTGATTGGGTAAGAAACTGTGGTGAAGAAAATGTCGGGTTTCGAAATACTGACGTGTTTGATGGTGGCTTCGATGTCGTCCAACTCTTCGCCTTCGTATCCCCACATCAGAAACATGCCGCTTTCTATCCCTCGCTCGCGGGTGAGTGCGACGGCTTGTTGGACCTGCTCGACTTTGACACCGCGATCCATGGCGTCCAAGATGCGCTGGGAGCCGCTTTCGGAGCCAATCCAGACGCGAAAGCAGCCCAGTTCGGCGAGGAGGTCGAGCATCTCGGCGTTGAGACGATCGGCGCGGGAGATGCACTCGAAGGGGATACGCAAGCCGCGGCGGCGCATCTCGGCGGCGTAGTCGCGAATCCACTTGTGATTGATGGTGAAGACGTCATCGGAGACCCAGACCATGTCGGGGGAGTAGGTCTGAAGGAGCCACTCGACCTCGTCGACGACGAGCAGGGGGTCGCGGCGGCGGTGTGTCTGGCCAAAGACCTGATGGCTGCACCAGCGACACTTGTATGGGCATCCGCGGGCAGTGATGAAGTTGACTGAACCTTTGCCGTGAGCGTCGCGCCACGTTTTCACGTAGCGGCTGATGTCGATGGCATGGCGAGCGGGCCAGGGCTGGCGGTCAAGATCGGCAATCTGCGTGCGCTGTGGCGTCTCGCGCATGTTACCGTTTGCGTCGAGATAGGCCAAGCCTGGAATGCTAGTGCAGGACTCTGTTGCTCCAACTCGAAACGCTTCGAGCAGATCCTGCATGGTGAGTTCGCCCTCGCCGAAGACGACAAAGTCTGCACCGGCCTGGAGATATTCGAGAGCGTAAGCACCGGGTTCGGGGCCGCCGGCGATGGTTTTCCAACCGGCGTCGCGTGCTACCTTGAGGATTTCGATGACGTTGCCGCGTGTCATGAGATTGGCATAGATGCCGATCACGGAGGGGGTCTCTGTCCGGAGGTGATGAAGGAGCGCTTCTCGATTTGAGAAGGTGGTGTCGAAGACGTCGACATCGAAGCCCTGCTTTCGCAGGTGAGAGCATAGATACAGGATGCCGAGAGGGGCATAGGGCTTCATGATCTGAAGCTCCTTGGGGTCTTCGTAGAGGAAGTAGCCGTGCGTGAGAAGGAGCTCTGCCATCTAAATATGCCTCCCTGCCGCGGCCAATGCGTGGAGCGGAACTAGATCTTGAGCGTCGGTATCGCTAGAGACGCTTCTGGCGAGAGTTGTCGCCTCCGCATTTCTCATCTTCGGTTCTAGCTCAAAGACTTGCTGCCAGAGAAGGTCTGCTTCTGCGGGTTCGGAGGAATCGGCGCTTCTCCATGAGTTGACCTCGCCGTGGAGGGCGTTTCTCAGCGCTTTGTAGAACTCGTCTTTATAGGTTGCGCGGAACATGACGCAAAGGTCGTCACTGTCGGTCCAGTTTCGTTTGGCGCCGATCTGTTCCTGTACCCGCTCGTAGAAGACAGTGCCGGGGAGTGGGTACGAAAAGGAGATTCCGATGTCGTCGGGGCGCGTGCTGCGGACGAGCGCTATCGTTTGCTGAATATCCTCCCAGCTCTCTCCAGGGTAGCCGAACTGCAGGAAATAGCATGCACGAATGTTTTCGTCAGAGAGGCGGGAACGGGCAGTCACGACATCGGAGACGCGCAGGCCCTTATCCATCGCGTTGAGGATTTTTTGTGAGCCGGATTCCACGCCCATCCATACTTCGGCGCAGCCAGCGCGTTTGAGCGCGGCTACCGTGGTGTGGGTCATCAGATCGGCTCGCGACTGAATCTTGAAGGGGAGCGCGCAGTGCATTGTTTCGATCTCATTGGCGAAGTCCTGGACCCAATGATGGTTGAGAGCGAAGACGTCGTCGCCAAACCAGATATGCTGCACCCCGTACATCTCTTTCAACTCGCGTATCTCCGCCGCGACAGAACGGGCAGGGCGAATCTGAAACTTATTTCCTGAGATTGGTTTGGCGCACCAGTTGCAGCGATATGGGCATCCACGACTGGCGACGACATTTGCGGAGAACTGACCGTGCGCCGAGGTCCACGCGTGACGGTAAGGTTCAAGATCGATGAGTTCACGGGCGGGTTTGGGAAGGGTGTTCCAGGATACGTTCTTTGGCGTCCTGTCTGCACTTTGAACGGGAATGCCCGCGCCATCAAGGTAAACGAGGCCGGGGATTTCAAGGTGTGGATGTCCGGAGAGGATCGCGGAACAAAGTTCGACGAGCGTCTGTTCGGCTTCACCGCGAAGAACGAAGTCGATTCCGTTGCGGAGGTAGGCTTCGGCTTGATCGGTCGCGTCCGAGCCGTGCGCGATGACTACGGCACCTGCTTTATGAGCCTCATGAGCCAGTTGCCAGGCGAGTTCGCGCATTCGTGTGAGACACATTTTCGAGAGGAAGTTAAAGTCATCCTCATAGATGGCGACGATTCTGGGACGCACCCGCTTCAACGAATCCACGAAGCCGGGTTCGGGAGCTTCAAGCATGGTGTCGAAGACGGCGACGGAGATGTCTCCGGCTCTGAGCGCAGAGGCGGCGTAGAGAGTGCCGAGCGGCGCATACGGCTGCATCTTCCGTACCTGCTTTGGGTCGTAGGGGAGATGGTACGAGTGTGTGAGGAGCACGTCGGCCATTGGTTACCTCCTCCCTTTGGTTCGGTTAGCAGGCATTGGCAGGCTCCTTGGGAAGCTCCTGGCCTGTTACAAGAGAACGACGCAGGATGATGCGCTCGGAAAGATTGGAGAGCCAGAGCTCCCACGGAAAGGAGTAGCGGCTCGAACGCAGACGCCAGCGGATCGGGGTCTGGACGATGAATCGAACTGTACGGCGCAGCAACGAATGATTCTTGTGCCGGCGATCAATCTGGTTGTTCAATAGAAAATAGTTGAGCATTCGCTGCAAGCGTGCGAGTTCTCTTCCTTTGAGCCAAGGGAGCATGTTCGCCCCAAGGGGCATGTCCATCCATTCGCGAAGACTCTTTGGTTCAGGCACTCCCATTTCGCGGAGTTGTGGCCAGATGGGGATCCCCGGATAGGGCGTGAAGATGTTCGGGGAAAAACTGACATTAGAAAACTGACGGCCGATGTCGCTCATAGTTTGGAAAGTGATGATGCGGTCTACCTCAGTCTCTCCGGGATAGCCGAAGATCAGGTTGAATGTGACACGAATGCCGCCGAGTTGCGCCTTACGTGCGGTTTCATACATCTCATCGACCCGCTGGTGACGCTTGTTCATCAGCTTAAGAACCGACTCTGAGGTTGACTCTGTACCAAAGCCCATGTGCGATACGCCGCTGGCGCCGAGCAGGCGGACATCGTCTTCGCTCATACGGCAGAGGAAGTCGGTCGAGGCCTGAAATGTCCATTTGAATTTCACACCGGCCGCGAGGATGCCGCGGGCGATCTCGAGCGCGCGGGGCAGCTGAACGGGGAAGTTTGAGTCGAGGAGCGCCACTTCTTCGGTGCGGTAGCGCGTGACCAGGTCGATCATCTCCGAGACTACGCGGTCGGCAGAGAGAGCATTGAATCGTCTTTTGTAGAAGACCTGGTCGGTGCAATAGTTGCAGGCGTAGGGGCAGCCAACGCTGGTGGCATAGGCTAGCTTGCGAATGCCGCAGAGCTTCTCGTAAGCGTCGAAGTTTGTGAGATCGAAGGCCGGAATGGGAAGCGCGTCGAGAGGTTCTACTTTGCGGTCGACGTTATGAGTATGCTGACCGTTGTTCTTCCATGAAAGTCCGGCAATGTTGTTGAGAGGCTTTTTGTGGGAGAGGGCCTGGGCGACTTCGACGATGGTGATTTCGCCCTGGCCGCGAACGACCATATCGACGAAAGTTTCGTTTAGCGTCTCGTCCGGTAACAGGGACGGATGCCATCCGCCGAAGATGACGGGAAGCCACGGAGTGGTGCTTTTGACGGCCGTTGCGACCTCGATGGCACCGCGAATCATGGGGCCCGTGAGGACGGAGATGCCGATGCAGAGTGCATCGATGCTTTCGCACTCGATTCGTGTCATGTATTCCGGCTCGATTGCGGCGTCGATCATCACGACCTCGAAGTTCGCTTCGCGCAGAGAGGCGGCAAGTGCGAGCAGGCACAGGGGTGCTCCCAGCGGGGACCCGTCGTATGGTGGATAGAAGAGGACAACTTTGCCGTGTGTCAGCATGTGGCCTCCACCGGCTCTGCGTTTGGCTCCAGTCGCCGCGCGTCGACCACTGGCTTGTATCCGGCGGTCCTCTCCTTGAGCTTGTCATTGATCCAAAGCTCAACTGGGAAACGGTAAAGGCTGTGATCGAGGCGGAAGCGGGCGGGGAACGAGATGCACTTTTGCGCGAGGCGGGTGAAGCGAGTCCGCCGATCGGCTCCGATTGGGATACGATCGAACGCGATACGCAGGTAGTCTCGCATGATCTGGAGTTCTTCGTGATCTCGTCCGTTCAGCCAGGGGAGTTTGGTATAGCGCGGAAAGAACTCAGCCCATTTTTCGAAGGAAGTGGGAGCTTCAATGCCGAGTTCCTCGGCCCGGTTCATTACGTTTGTCCCGGGATAGGGAGTAAAGATATTGGTCCAGAATTCGGTGCCAGGAAAACGCCGGCACACGTCCATAATGAATGCCATGGTTTCACGGCGCTCCGTAGGGCCTTCGCCGGGATAGGCGAAGATGATATTGAACGAAGGGCGCATACCTGCAGATAGACAACGTGCAGCGCTCTCGTAAATGTCGTCAAAATTCTGAAAGGTCTTGTTCATCGCCTTCAGGATCTTCGGCGAGCCGGAGTCCACGCCTTGACAGATCTGGTGCAGGCCAGCGCGGCGCAAAAGCTTCAAATCTTCAAGCGAGAGGCGCGACGTGAGATTCGTTGTTGCCTGGATGCTCCATTGAAACTCCGCGCCGGCACGAACGAGCCCTTCTCCGATTGCACGTGCACGGTCGAGATCGACGAGGAAGTTATCATCAACCACCCATAGCATCTCCAGGTTGTATCTGCGGCTGAGATCTACGGTCTCCTCGACAAACTGTTCCGGGGACAGGGCGTTCCATTTCCTCTTGTAAACCGCACCATTGGTGCAGTAAGCACAGTCGAACGGACAGGCGAGGCTGGAGGTGTACATCGCCCAGCGCTTACCGCACACGCGCTGATAGGCGTCGAAGTCAGCGAGATGATAGGCCTTCGGTGGCAGATCTGCGATGGGTCTGAGTCCACGCTCGGGCGTGAAGACGAGCTTGTTGTCGCGTTTGAAGCCGATACCCGCAACGAAGTCCGGCGCGGAGCGATTTTCGATGTGGACTACAAGTTCAAGGAACGACTCTTCGCCTTGCCCACGGACGACGTAGTCGATGTACGGTGCTTGAAGTGTCTGGGTGGGGAGGAGCGAAGGATGCCACCCGCCGAGAACGATCGGGAAGTCTGGGTTCCATGCTTTGATGGCCTTCGCGATCTCTACCGTCTCTCGAATCATCGGGCCAGTGACCAGAGAGATACCAAGGCATAAAGCATCGCGGGTTTCTTCGAGGACGCGCTTTTTGTAGTCGGGAGTAATGGTGGAGTCGATGAGAACAATCTGGTATCCGGCGCGTATCAACGGAGTGGCTACAGCCAAAATTCCTAACGGCGCCGTCGCATCTGAGCTTGCGAAGGATGGGAAAAAGAAGACGATTTTGCGGGACCTGGGCACTGCAATCTCCTCGCTTATTGAGGACAATATGACTTGCCGCCAGAGCATTTGTCATGGCGGTGTCAGCGGTTTGTAAAGTTTTTCATTGCCGCCGAAATTGCCAAATTTCTTGCGTTAGAGTGAGACCTAATGGGAGTTTCCATGTCGCTTATCTCCATTGACCAAATCGATCTGCACTGCTCGAAGCAGCTATGCTTTGCAGGAGCCGCCTGTGACTTGCGTACAAATTCTTCTGAGCTGGCCAGAGCGCTCCAAGGTCTATCAATTTCGACAGGTGACCCTGTGTCAAGCGGATTTAGAATGCGGGTTCTCGTGAACGAATCATCAGACGAAGCTGCGGGGGAGCCTCATTTTCGCGGGTTGCACCACGTCGTGACAGCATCCTTCGGAAGCTCAAATCTGTTTGTGTTTGATATCCTGCGACGCACTCTTAGTGCAAGCGTCTCGGCGGCGATCGCGCGAGATGATCGTTTCTGGAGGGAAAAGCTGATACCGATTTCGCTTGGTGTTCTCGGCTCCGCAATGGGTCTGGTTCCGGTACATTGCGCCTGCCTGGAGTTGGATGGCGATGGTTTATTGATTGCCGGAGTGTCCGGAGCGGGGAAGTCCACTTTGTCCGTTGCCCTTTCAGAGGGCGGTTTCAACTATGTCTCTGATGACTGGACTTACATATCCCGGCGTCATGATGGGATCGTGGCCCATGGAACGTCGGCGCCGGTGAAGCTTTTGCCCGATGCAGTAGAACACTTTCGCACCTTACTGGGATATAGGTTACGGAAGTCGATGAATGGCGAGTTGGCGTACGAGGTGGATATCGCGGAGGCGTTTGGCGCTCGGGTAGAGCGGGCGTGTGAGCCGCGATGGCTGATTTTTTTGGAGAGGACACGGGAAGGAGGAGCGGACTTCACGCCCATGCCGTCTGCGGAGGCACGAAGCTACCTCAATTCCAGCGTCGAAAGATTGCCTCCACAATTGCGCGAAGCCGTTGCGATGCGAGAACAGACGATCGAACAGGTAGCCCGGCTGCCCAGTTGGCGCTTTCGATATGGCGGCACGCCGCAATTCGCAGCAACAGAGCTACGACGCTTCGTCGTCCATCGCAAGCAGGAGATCTACGTATGACAAACGACCCGTGCTGGCACCCCGACCTGCTCCGACGCTTCCTTCCTACGCCGTATGTCTTCAGCGAATGCCGTGGTCCAAATCGACTATTGGTCGAGTCAAACGATTTGGATATCGCGCTGGGTGTCCGTCAGGCCGGTCTTGTCCAGCTTCAGGATAACCGGACAGGGGGCCTACTCTGTAGGTTGATTCGAGATATGGCGGGTCCGGTGGATAGGTCGTACATAGCAATCGTCTGTGATGGAGCGATTCGGGCCTTGTACCTGGGAACGGGGACGATCCTCATTCACGACCTCGAGAGGTCGGAACTCTTCGGGTTCGTCGCCCGCAATGTCCAGGTAGAGGAATTGGTTTCGTCGCTGATCCCGGCGTTGCTTGAAGCTTGAGACAACAATAAGTCGGCACAGTCGCTTTTACAAAGAAGTGACAAACGTCACATTGGGTGATGACAACAAGCCCGACGCACTCCACTAAGTTGAGTATGCGTAGACGCAGACAGATCAAAAAATACGAAGTGGGTTGTTTTGGTTGTGTGGAAGGCCGTCGTTAAATCATCTTCAGTCTTGAGAGGCTAGACCGAAGGCGCGGACAACATCACAGATGGAGTGTCTCCCGAAGTACGAGGGGATGCGGACTACGAAAATGAATTTCCAATTCACGAAAGGTTGTGGCAATGAAATCAGGGCTTCTCGCGAAAACTATCCTCCTTGGCTGTTTAGCCATGTGCTCGCTGGCACTCTCTGGACTTTCTCCGGCTCCAGACGCTCCCCGGCGAATTGAGGTGTCGGTAAAGAAGTTTGCGTACACTCCGGCAGAGATAACTGTGAAAAAGGGCGAGCCAGTCGTTCTCATATTGACGACCGAAGATGTTGCTCACGGATTAAAATTCAAGGAACTGAACCTGAACGCGAAGGTCGAAAAGGGTAAACCGTCGGAGCTTGCCTTTACACCTGACCAGGCAGGCGATTTCGTGGGGCACTGTTCTGTGTTCTGCGGTTCGGGGCATGGTTCGATGACTTTCACGCTTCACGTGACGGAGTGACTATGCGACGACTTTGCCTAGCCTCGGCATTGGTTTTTATGTCGGTGTTGGCGGGGTGTAGGGCAAGCTCGCCGAGCAAGGTGGAACGCAGCGTAATGGGATGGACCAAACATACGGTGTCGGTACGAAATAGATCGGAAAGGAATCCGCTTCCTCCGACCGCGAACAATATTGGATCGGGGAAAGAGGCCTTTTCGCACTACTGCGTGGCCTGTCATGGAATGGATGGTCAGAATACAGGCGTGCCTTTCGCGGAGAGTATGTCTCCTCCGGTTCCATCGCTCAACTCCTCCGAGGTCCAGTCCTATACCGATGGCCAGCTGAAATGGGTGATCGACAACGGGATTGAGCCATCAGGAATGCCAGCGTCTAAAGGAATTCTCAGCGACGACGAAATATGGTCGATGGTTCTCTTTATCCGTCACCTTCCGCCTGCGGGTAGTTTGGGCGATCCGCCTATGTATAGCAAATAACGTCGGGAGAAATACAGAAACAAACGGAAAGGAACACATTACGCATGGATCATCAACTGGCAAAAGCCGTAATTGCGATCTTCCGCGAAGGCAAGACGAAGGATGATCATTATGATCGTCTTGCGGGGTTCGACTATCGAGCATGGGTTGGAATCTACCGCTGGTTAGATGCAAGTGGGCTTGCTCTTTATTTTCTTGATCGCATTCGAGCGCTTGGATTGGAGGCTGCTATCCCCGGTAGGGTTTTGCGACGTCTTGAAAAAAACGCTGCTGACAATCGGGAGAAGACCGCTTGTATGTTTGAGGAGTTCGTCAGGATCAACCTGGAATTTCAGGCTATGGGCCTATCCTACGTGAATCTTAAGGGATTTAGCTTAGTTCATGACGTATGCTCGGACGCTGCTCTGCGCTGTCAGTTCGACCTTGATTTTCTTGTTGCATGCAGCGACGTCTCCGGTTGCGCAAGAACATTGGAGAAGCTTGGCTACTCTTTGGCCGGCGAGGGAGAGGCAGTCAAGGAGTTCAAAGCAGGTGGCGGAGAACTGCCTGCAATTCGGGATCTATATAAAGATAAACCGCAGCGATCTGTAGAACTCCATCTGGCCAATTCTCGTGAGCAGAATGGGATCAGGCTCCACAACGATAGACTTTCGCGGAGGCAATTGCAGAGTTGGAAGGGGCGAGAATTTCCGGTTCTTTCGGATTGCGACAAGTTTCTTGGGCTGGCACTTCACCTATTCAAACATGTGAAAAGCGAATGGACACGTGTCTCCTGGATTCTCGAATTTGCCAACTTTGTTAATTTCCATTCTGCAGACAAGGCTTTGTGGCTGAATGTAGAGACTCATGCGATGGGCGACTCTGAGGTTAGAGTGGCACTCGGAGTCGCCTCTCTTATTACAGACCAGAGCTTTGGTATATCTCATCTTCCCGCTGTGTTGACCTGGACCGTTCGAGAGTTGCCGCGGTCGGTTTGTTTCTGGATTGAGCGCTATGGGGATAGTGTGCTGTTTGCATTGTTTCCGGGTACGAAACTGTATCTCCTCCTTGAGCGGGCTCTGTCGGGCGATGATGATCCGCAGTTGCATACAAGACGCAAAAAATTGCTCCCTCTCCATCGACCACCGAAGGTGATAATTCCGCGCAAGGGCGAGAGTTTATCTATTCGACTGAAGCAGCAGCAAAGTGAAGTCAGCTATTTCTTGTTTCGCCTATGGTTTCACGTTACGCAAGGCTCGTCATACATGATTGAAGCATCGCGCTGGAAGAGAACAATTGCTTTGTTGCAGGGCTGAAGGCCTTTGATTCAACTGCAATGACTGTGGTCTGCGATAAGGCAGTTGCAACAACAACCAACAGGGAAGGTCACCCATACCTAAGTGACAGGGCGGAGCTGTAAGTGGGTTTGCAACAGTGGTTACAGGTGGTATGCAAGAACATGAATCGCGGTCAGGAGATCCGATGATAGCGGATAAAGGTCATTCGACCGCTTGCCCGGATGCGTCGTTGAACTGGTATGCGCTTCATATTCGATCCAGGCACGAAAAGCGGGTTGCAGAGCGGCTTGGTTCGCAGTCGCTAGAAACATTCCTTCCTTTGCATCGAAGTCGACACACATGGAAGAACGGTGTGCATGTGGATGTCGACGTGCCGTTATTCCCTTGCTATCTATTTGCCAGAGCCTCGATTCACGACCGCATCCGCCTGTTGCAGCATCCCGGAGTCCTCGGATTCGCGGCTTCATCCGCAAAGCCTACGGTCATCTCAGACGAAGACATATCGGTCTTGCGAACCGCCACAGAAACCCTCAAGGCCGAACCGCACCCATTCCTGAATAATGGCGATCCGGTGCGTATTGTGGCTGGTCCGCTCATTGGAATGACAGGGATCCTTACGCGACGTAAGCAGGAGTATCGCGTTGTTCTGTCCATTGAGGCCATTATGAGATCGATTGTGGTCGAAGTAAGTGAGTTTGACATTGAACCACAGGAGAAGAAGCGGTGAGCGGTCGGGATGCAGTTCGCGAGGTATCGCTGGACGGAGTCAATAGGTGAGAGTCGTGCAAGATTGTTTTATTGTCTGGGACCGAAGAGCAAAACAAAGTGTGACTGCAAGTCTCGTTTATTTTCTGCTGACTGCTGTTGGGGTCGCGCAACAACTGCAGGTCCCTAGCCTGCCAACGGGTCTACCATCTACGTTACCGTCGATTTCTTCATCCGCGAATGCCTCGGCTACGGCTTCAACGGAAGATGATAAAACGACCTCCAGGAGCAGCAATGATGGAGGAAGTCTCAGCGCAAATCCGAATGGCACTCTGACGGCCAGACAGATTATCGCTATCGTGCAGGCACGGCCGGAACTGATCGTAGACATCAAACAAGTGATGGCTGATTACCTGGAACAACAGGGAAATCCTGTCCAGGTAGACTCCATTACCGACGACATGTTGTACAGGGGAATAGGCTCAGACGCAGGCCTGCGTGGCGCCATTAGTATCTGGTTGCGAGCTCGTGGGTATGTGTCGGAGGCGGACTTTGACAGATCGGATTTAGATCCGAAGAGTTCGGATGATGTTGCAAGCACTATTAATACAACAGCGCTGGGACTTCCGAATTCGTTGGCAAGCGGAGCTGCCGGAGACTCAGGGCGAAGCGATCCGAATAAAACGCAGAATAGTACCTCCACTTCCGACGGAACCCAGGGAAGAAGAATCGTGCCGAAGCAGGCTGAGGGGAGAGATGGATCTTCAGCAGCCAAGCCCGATCGGAACAACCCGAGTGCGGTGCAGGTTGTACATCAGACAGCCCCCTACAACCTCCAGTCTCTTCGCGATCTCTACACGCAGGTACCTGAACAGACTTCGAACTTGAAGCGCTTTGGTTCCGATATGTTTGTGAATCGGGGCACGGATACCAAACAGATGTCGGTGGATATTCCGATTGGACCTGACTACATTGTTGGTGTAGGTGATGGGCTAATCGTCAATTTGTGGGGAGGAGTCTCTCAGAGTTTTTCTCGCACAGTCGATCGCGAAGGCAAGATTGTTTTGCCCGAGGCGGGAACGATAGTCGTGGCGGGATTGTCTCTGGAGCGCGCACAGGCCCTAGTGCAAATCGCGTTGAGCCAGCAGTTCAGAGATGCGAAGGTGGCCGTGACTATCGCAAGGTTGCGCACCGTAAGGGTCTACGTTGTCGGCGATGTGCAGCGGCCAGGAGCTTATGACATAACTTCTCTATCGACCCCTCTGAATGCGCTGTACGCAGCAGGAGGCCCGACGAGTATTGGTTCTCTTCGCGTGGCTCGTCATTATCGCGGAAAGGAGCTAGTGCGTGAGGTTGACCTCTACGAGTTTCTGCTGCGAGGCGTGCGTCCAGATACGGAAAGAATCCAAGACGGCGACACGATATTAGTCTCACCTGCGGGACGGCAGGTTGCCGTTGCAGGAATGGTCAAGCGGCCCGCCATCTACGAATTGAAGGACGAGACAAAGCTATCGGATGTCTTGAATGACGCCGGCGGTGTCCTTGTATCCGCTTCGTTGACCCACATCACGATCGAAAGAGTAGGGGCGCAAGGGCATCGCACAACCCTGAATCTTGACCTGCCAGAAGGAAGCACCACGGAATCATCAAGAAAGTTGATGGATGCCTTCGCCATTCAGGATGGGGATCGGGTTAGCGTTGCTCCAATACTGCCCTACAGTGAAAGAACGATTTACCTTGAGGGACATGTCGTACGTCCCGGGAAAGTTCCCTATCGTGACGACATGAAGCTGAACGATGTGATTCGCTCTTATCAGGATTTATTACCGGAGCCAGCGGACCGCGGGGTGATTATCCGGCTCATGCCTCCTGATCTGCGGGCAGAAGCGATCGATTTCAATGTCCCGGACGTATTGACCGGAAATGAGCAGATCCATCTCCAACCCTTCGACACGATCCGTGTTCTTGGACGCTACGAGGCAGATGGACCGAAGGTTCAGGTGCACGGCGAGGTACTTCATCCCGGAACGTACCCTCTTTCGCGGGGTATGACGATGGCGCAGCTGGTACGCATGGCTGGCGGATTCAATCGTAGCGCGCTGCTTGACGACGCAGATCTTGCCAGCTACGACATCAGGGACGGCAAACAGGTTCTGAGTCGGAGAGATACGGTCAAGATCGGCGAGGCTGTGAACAATCCGGGCTCGAGTGCAGACGCAGTTCTGAAGCCTGGGGACGTGCTTACGGTTCATCAAATATCAGGGTGGAATGACATTGGATCGTCCGTCAGTTTGGAGGGTGAAATTACCTATCCTGGGCCCTATGGAATACAGGAAGGGGAAAGACTTAGCTCCGTCTTGAAGCGTGCCGGCGGATTCCGAGCCACGGCTTACCCGATGGGAGCCGTCCTTGTTCGTAATCAAGTAAAGGAACTCGAGGATAAGAGCAGGAGCGAATTGATCCATCAAATCGAGACCACCCCGGCCGGTGCAAAGCTTGGATCAAGTCTTTCCGCACAAGATGACGCCGCGACCTTACAGATTCTCGTTCAGCAGCAGAAGGCGGTAGTTGAGCGACTGCGCACCCAGCCTTCGATCGGACGCCTCGTTATAAGAATCAGCGGTGACATAGCAAGTTGGGAGGGTACTGCTGCCGATATCGAGATGCGCCGTGGGGATGTGCTGACCGTCCCGAAAAAACCAGGCTTCGTTCTGATCAGCGGCCAGGTCTACAACGCGTCCGCAATTACATTCGTCCCTGGCAAAACTGCTGGCTGGTATTTGAAGCGTGCTGGCGGAAGCACCGAGGGCGGAAATATGAAAGAGGTACTTGTCATTCGCGCAAATGGCCTCGTCGTAGGCCGGCGATCGGGTGAATGGTACGAGCCCGGTGTCTTAGAAACAAAGCTTGAGCCCGGGGATGTTGTTGTCGTACCGCAAAAAGTTTTTGGAGGCTCGGCCGCGCTGAGAAATCTATTTGCTTCTGCACAAATACTTTCTTCTGTTGGATTTGCTGCCGCCCTTGCACTGCGTTAGTCGGTTAATTATGCACTCGTATCTTCATCCAAACGCCATTCATATTCCTCTTTCGAGGAGCAGGACTACATTTGCTCAACACTGGAGCATTATCGTTCCAAAAAGGCCAACTGGCCAAGGAATACTGGTCTGCCAATTCCAGATATCGAGGTGCGACTGATGCTAACTGAGTCAGTTGAGCAGATACCTCAGCTACAGGATTACGGTACTCGGGAGCCGCTCGCAACAGGGGGGGAAAAAGCGAACTGGGTTGAGAATGCATCCTTGTTTTGGAACTTCCGAGGCCTCTTTCTGCGGGTTACTGGGATCGTTTTTGCGTTGAGCATACTGGTTGCTTTGCTTTTGCCGAAAGAATATGTCTCCGGAGCACGCATCATGCCTCCGGAGCAAGGGGGAAATACTGCAGCGATGCTTGCCGCATTAGTCGGCAAAGGATCTGCCGGAGGGTTGGCAGGTCTGGCGGGAAGCCTGCTGGGTACCAAGAATAACGGCGCCTTGTTTGTTGCTCTCTTGCACAGTGGAACCGTGAGCGGGCATCTGATTGACCGATTCGACCTGCAGCAGGTGTATCGCAAACGTTATCGCGAAGACACCGCCAAACGATTGGCTCACCTGACCAAAATTACCGAGGATACGAAGAGTGGTGTTATTACGGTCGCTGTTACAGATGAGACACGTGAGCGGGCACGTGATTTGGCACAGGGATATTTGGACGAGCTGAACAATTTGGTGGCCAAAGTGAACACCTCGTCGGCACATCGAGAGCGGGAGTTCATCGAGCAACGCCTAAATACAGTGCAGGCTGAGTTGCAACGCGCACAATTGGAATTAAGCGACTTCTCCAGTAAGAACACCACTATTGACGTCAAAGAGCAAACCCGTGCCACAGTCGATGCGGGAGCTAAGCTCGAAGGTCAACTTATTGCAGGCAAGACTGAGCTCGACTCTCTGCGTCAGATTTACGGCGACCAGAATGTGCGAGTCCGCGCGGCAGAAGCGAGGAATGCGATTCTGCAACGTGAGCTGCAACGTGCCAACGGCCAAAGCTCTACTGGTCCAGACGGTAGCGATATCGACCCTAGCCATCCATATCCCGCCCTACGGCAACTTCCTCAGTTGGGCGTTCGATGGGCGAATCTGTATAGAAATGTCCGAATACACGAAACGGTGTTCGACTTACTCTCGGAGGAGTATGAGACCGCACGTATCGAAGAAGTAAAGTCTATCCCTACAGTGAGCGTCATCGATGTTCCTGGAATGCCAGAAAGAAAGTCAGGACCTCATCGGACTCTGATCGTACTGATATCGACTCTTCTTTCTGCGGTCCTGACTGCGGCGTTCCTGCTGGCAAGACGTTCCTGGTTGGAGATGGACGGCGGGGATGCGCGGCGGGTGCTAGCCATGAACATTGCCACTACGATCCGGAATGGTTGGAGGCGAAGTTCAGTATGAAGCTCGTCGGTAAGAAGTGGTGCATGAGCTCGCGCGATACGCAGGGCCTACGAATGAGCGACACTAGACGTCGAAGTTGGGCGAACGCTTTCTACGGCGGTGCAGACTATCTGGTTCTACCGGTAGGGATGCTGCTTACCGCTCCCTTTCTGCTACGACATTTGGGGACTGCCCAATATGGAGTGTGGGTATTAGCTGGCGCTGCCGTCAGCAGCGGCGGAATCGTCTCGGGGAGTTTTGGTGATGCTGTCATTAAATATGTGGGAGCCTGTCGGGGCCGGGGAGATCGGCCAGGTATTGTACGTATTGTCCGCAACATAATTTCCATTAACCTGATGCTAAGCGGTAGTTTGGCAATTGCATTGTGGTGCCTCGCTCCTTATGCTACTAACCACATAGTAAAGGTTGATCGTGAACTCCAAACAATCTGCTTGCATTCACTTCGGATTGGGAGTGGGTTACTTCTGGTGCGATCAATCGACGGCGTATTTATCAGTACGCTGCGCGCTTTCGAGACCTATAGCTTAACGGCTCCTATCTCTATCTGCTCACGTGTCGCGATCCTGGTGTTTGCAGTTCTGCTAGCCCGATATGGACGTAACGTCGCATGGATCATGGTTGCCACGTTACTTATTTCGACCTTTGGTACGCTGGCGCAAGGGCTGGCACTTAGAACGAAGATAGGAACCTTCTTACCGATGCCTTCCTGGCAACGGAGGACAGTATCCGATATTGCTGCGTTCGGAACTTTCAGCTGGCTGCAGGCGATATCCGGTGTGGTCTTCAGCCACGTGGATCGCTTCTTCGTTGGAGTTTTCATGGGTGCTCCCGCCGTTGCGTATTACGGTCTCTGCATTCAGGCAGCACAACCGATCCATGGCTTGATCTCTTCTGGATTGCATTTCCTGTTCCCACACCTCAGCGCTCGCCTTCCTGTTGCGCCACTCTCAGAGATACGACGGAAGGTAACTATGGCATTCATCATCAACGCTGCGCTGGTCATCGCCTTGGCTTTGCCTTTGATTATCTTCGAAGGTCGCATTTTAACGGACTGGATAGGGTCTGCTTTTGGTCAAGAGGCGCTACGGATATTTCCGACAATTGTCTGCGGTTTTGCATTACTCGGAATGAATATTACCGCGCACTATGCTCTGCTTGCCATAGGTCAGATTAGGACTGTGACATGTCTCAACCTCCTAGCAGGAATCGCAATGTTGCTTACTATGGCGCTGCTGATTCCAAGATATGGATTGCAAGGGGCGGCGTTGGCAAGGCTCGTCTACGGCCCAATTACTTGGCTCACATACTTGTACCTATACAGATTTATCTGGCGAGGGGAGTCGGGCGGATCATTACCGCAGTCTTCCACGTATTCGGTAGCTACGACCAGTGCGAATTCACCGACGAAGCGACATCGTTTGAGAATAGGCAAGCGCGCAGGAGTCACACGATACATCAGTTCATGACAAACACACCTCTGATCTCCATCATCACACCGTCCTTCAACCAAGCTAGTTTCATTGGAGAGGCGCTGGAAAGTGTTCTCCTTCAAAGCCATGACAATTGGGAACACCTGGTGGTCGACGGAGTGTCGACGGACGGCACTGTCGATCTGTTACGTCACCGAACCGCGAATAGTAGCCAAAAGAATATGTTTTGGATTTCCGAGCGAGACAATGGTCAAAGTGAGGCCTTGAACAAAGGGTTCCGACAAGCAAAAGGCGAGATTATCGGCTGGCTTAACTCGGATGATCGCTATCGAGCTAATTGTTTCGAGCATGTTGTTCAGGGATTTAGAGACAATCCTGAGGCCGACATTATCTACGGTGATTATCTACTGGTGGATGAGTCGGGGAAAGTGCTTAAGATCAGGCGCGAGATTGAGTTCAATGCCTTCATTCTGCTTTATCACCGCATACTCTACATCCCAACGACCGCGACGTTTTTTCGACGCAGGATATTTGATGAAGGCAGCTGGCTTGATGAAAAGCTGCAGTACGCGATGGACCTGGAGTTCTTTATCCGGCTTTCCGCTCGTGGCTATCGTTTTAAGCATATTCCACACCTCCTTGCCGATTTCAGGATGCAGCCTGGCAGCAAAACTTGTCGTGCTCCGGAATTGCAACGAATGGAGCATCGGCAGGTGGTTCTTGCTGCAGCGCCGATCTTTCGTCGTTTGAGGTATCCAAGCGTGAGGCGCCTGGTGCTCATGTGTTTCCGGGCTGTAGCCGGTTTCAGGCGGTATTCGGAAAAGATGCTCCGAGGCTATTACTGGAGCCCGAATAGCGGCAGTTTGATTGAGATGTGACTTGTTGCCATGAATATATTGATAACTGCGATCTCCTCTGCAACAGGTCCCTCCGGGATATGCAGACATGCTTATAACCTTGCGCGTTGTGCGGCTAGTAATGGAGACCTGCAGGTCACGCTAGCTTTTGGCAAGTGGCAAGAATTGTATTTTAGAAACTCATTTAACATGGATACTGTAAGCGTCACTATCGTCTCCATTGATATTCCAAATAGCGCTTTCGCGCGAAATATGTGGTACCTGCGAGAGCTGCCGAAGCTCGCCGATGGAGTTGCCGCCGATATTGTTCATCTGTCTTTCCCTGTTCCCATCCGGCGAAGCATGATGCGATGTCCAGTAGTCGTTTCCCTGCATGACCTCTATCCTTATGATGAACCCAGTAATTTTGGTTTTCCAAGAGTGTTCTTCAACAGGGTATTTCTCCAACAGTGCCTCAGAGAGGTCGACTGTGTCGCCTGCGTTTCAGAGACAACTCTCTGCAGGCTGAGGGAACGCTTTCCTCGGTTCGCACAGAGAAAAGCGGTTGTGATTCACAACTGTGTGACCATAGGGTCCGCTGAACCAGCTTTACCCGTGGGGCAACGAGGCAAATTTGTACTGATGGTTGCGCAGCACCGTGCCAACAAAAACATCCTATTGGCTCTTAGAGCTTTTGAGGAGTTTCTGCAGCGGCAATGTATTGACCAAGTCTCGCTAGTGTTGGTAGGTAACCAGGGTCCGGAGACTGCTGCGATCCGAACTCTCATAGGACAACTGTCGCTCGAGCGAAGCGTCAAGTTAATCGACGGCGTTACCGACGGAGAGCTCAGGTGGCTCTATGAGAATTGTGAGTTCCTGATAGTTCCGTCTTCGATGGAAGGATTTGGTCTTCCTGTGGTGGAAGGATTGTCTTGCGGCAGCCGTGTTGTGTGTTCCGACATACCAGTCTTTCGTGAAATTGGCGGCGATGCTTGCATTTATTTTGACCTCCATGCGGAATTAGATTCTTCTGCAATAGTTGACGGCATTTGCTACGCATTGTCAGAGCCAGCGAGGCAGGCGAAACGGCTCGAAAGATTTCTTCCGGGAAACATTGCGAGGGAGTACGCGGCTCTCTACTCGGAACTAAGAGAAGACGCATTGGGCCGGGTGTAACAACGAGGAAGACTAACTGTGCAAAAGACTGAACAGGTCAATGTGCTAGGCATCGGGGTCGATGCCGTTGATATGCAGAGCACTGTCTCGCTTCTTGAGGTCTACATCAGAAACGGACGCAAGGGATATGTGTGCCTCACCGGCGTGCATGGAATTATGGAGGCCCAACGAGATCCCGGCTTGAGATCAATCTTTGACGAGGCTCTTCTGGTCGCGCCGGATGGCATGCCAACTGTCTGGATGGGGCATACGCAAGGTTTCTCCACAATGCAGCGGGTCTTCGGTCCTGACCTAATGATCGAGATCATAGGTGGGAAAGAATTTCGTCACTGTGTTCATTTTCTCTGTGGAGGGGAACCCGGCGTCGCTGAACGCTTACGTGAGACAATGCTGCAACGATTTCCGTGGGTGCAAATTGCAGGAACCTACTCACCGCCATTTGGGCCAATGACAGCAATGGGGGAGAGCGAACTAGAAGCTAAGGTGCGATCTCTACGGCCAGACATCATTTGGGTGGGACTCAGTACTCCGAAGCAAGAACGGTTTATGGCACGTTATCTGCCGGTGCTGGAAGCAAAATTGATGATCGGCGTCGGCGCAGCGTTTCTCTTCCACACGGGTGCAATTCAAGACAGCCCCAATTGGGTCAAGGATGCGGGACTCCAATGGCTGCACCGGCTCTTACAGGAGCCCGCCAGATTATGGCGACGGTATCTTCTGAACAATCCCCGCTTCATCGTTCTTGCTCTATTGCAATCTGTTGGTTTGAAACATTACGTCTTAAACGCAGAATCAGAAGATCGGCAGCCACTCAGCTACGACTTGCGCTAACGAGAGTGAGCGTTTCTGGCACTCGGGTGCTGTGCAAACATCTACCTGTCTCGTCATGGTTATGCCTGCAGGAATCAATGAATAATTCAGAGCTATCAGTAATAACCTCATCAGAGGATGTACTTACTAAGTCACGTACTCATACCCGCCGATCCACCCGGAATAGTATTGAACGCTCCAGGAGCAGCGCGCCATCCGACGACAATAAATGCAGTGACAATCGAAAAACAGACGTTTATCGTGGGGAGGAACTTGCCGATGACGACATTCGAGGCCCGCTGCCGTCGTGGGAAGTGAAGCAACCTGACGTGGGCCTGTGGTTGTTGCTGCACGGCTCCGCCGATCGACACGATCAATGGGAACGTCTTCGGAAACCGCCACAGGGCGACGTCGGTGCTCGTCATTGCGGCTTGCCATATTCGTCAAGCATAGTGAAGCGAGGGTGCGATGTTATCGGATCCCTGTTTCTCTTAATCGTACTATTTCCGCTTTTCATTCTGATCGCCATGCTGATCAAAATGGATTCTCCAGGGCCAGCATTATTTCGACACCATAGGGTCGGCAAGGATGGTATTCCCTTTGTGTTATGGAAGTTCCGAAGTATGAGAACAGATGTGCCGGTATACGAGGCATCTCCTCGAAGTGTCGTGGATAGCCGTCTGACCCGGGTCGGTCGATTGATTCGTCGGTTGAGCTTGGACGAGATGCCACAGCTTATCAATGTTCTTCAAGGGGAGATGAGTCTGGTCGGGCCGAGGCCGGAGATGCCGTTTATTGTGGCCCGCTATCACCCGCTTGAGTGCGAACGGCTTATCGCAAGACCCGGGATTACGGGCTTGTGGCAAATCAGTCCTGCAAGAGCATTTCCCATTCATGAAAATCTGCAATATGACCTTCACTACATTCGGAATCAAAATTTCTTACTGGATTGCGTTATTATTTTGCGGACGATAGCGGCTGTTATCCATGGCGTAGGTGCCATATGAGTAGCATTACGTCTCCGGGACGATATGGCTGTACCTTATCATGCCTCCATGTGTGAATAGAGTTCCAGGCAACGCTATACACGCGCGCGGACAGCAGTCTGCAATGTCGACCGTTGCGTGGACCATGGTTGTTGAATGGATGCTGTCTACATTGATGATCGCGTATTTTGGTGGTCACACTCTGCCAGCCGCGTGGAAGACGCTCAACACCGACTTCTCGAACTATTATCTGACAGCGCGCCTTGCACGTGAAAAAAACGAAACCGCGAGAATTTATGAATGGATCTGGTTACAACGTCAAAAAGACCATCGGGATATCGATCAGCGAATCATTTCCCTGGTGCCGATTACTCCATTTTCCACTCTCGCAGTGTGGCCGCTCGCGTCGTTGCCGCCCCTGGCTGCTAAGCATCGCTGGCTAATGTTGAACATCGGTATGGTGGCGGCGATAGCTGTTTTGTTGCGGTCGTTGACCGGACTTCCCTTGCGACGCATTATTCTTGTGATTGCATTGAGTGTTCCACTTAACAAGAACTTCCTATACGGCCAATACTATGTATTCCTCCTGCTTGTCCTGACTCTCGCTTGTTGGTGCTACGCACGCCAAGAGCGTTTTCTGTCTGGTCTGCTTGTCGGACTTGGCTTCGGATTGAAGATTTTCCCCATTATTTTTCTCGGGTATTTTCTCAGGAAGAGAGATTTCAAGGCCTTCACTGGTGGCGTGGTCGGTGCAACTGGCGCAGTGATTGCGTCTATCGCGGTGTTTGGTTGGCAGGCGAATCGCGTCCTCTTCAATCAGGTTTTGCCGTGGACGCTGCGTGGCGAAGGGCTGGATCCTTATAACCTGTCCAGTGCTTCTGTCGCGACGTTGCTTCATCGGCTCTTCATTTACGAGCCACAATGGAATCCAAGTCCATTCATTCACGCGCCATGGCTGTTTGCTGTGCTCCTGCCGTTGGCGCAAACGCTGTTGTTCGCGCCTGCGCTGTTGCTGACTGAGCCCGTCGACAGCAGCCCTGAACGGATGCATCTGGAGTGGTCGGCAGTTATGCTTGGCAGTTTGGCTATTTCGACTCTGCCCGCTGGTTATCATTTCACTCTCCTGATTCTTCCCGTGTGTCTTATGTGGAATGCAGTCGAGGAACGTGGCGGCTTGGCTGCAATTGTGGCCTTCTTGCTCCTTTCCACAGCAATTGGATATCCCGGGTGGAAGACCATAGGAGCCATTTCACCGTGGGCGCTATTCAGCGTGCCGCGGTTGTACCTGGTAGTGCTGCTATGCTTCGTCGCGTATTGGATATTGGCGCGGCAGAAACGCGATGGAAAACAAAGACGTGAAACGTGGTTCTGGGCGGGAGCATTCGTTCTGTTGATATCGCTAAGTATTGCGTTAGGCTTACGTCATCAAGGGGAGCTCTATGCGGATTATCAGTGGCGGCTTCCAACGGCAGCGGATATGTTGCAGGCTAATGGGCCTGTAGCTCAGAGCGACACAATTCTGTTTACCGCGATGGTGCCATCTAGGTACCGCACCGCGACGCAAAAAGACGAAGCTATAAGCTTTGACGCTAGCAAGGTCGATCAACTCGCGGTAGCGGCGACCTCGGTCGAGCGATGGACGGAGGTCGCTGGGCGCGAATCTGCGATCGTCTCGAGCGTTCCAGGTAGAGAAAAAATTCCTGGGGCCGAATCTCCCGTTGTGTCGCCCAACGGCAAATGGTTGGCCTATCTGCGCGAGGAACAGGGTCGCGCTAGTATCTGGCTTCACGCGCTGGATAGACCAGAAAGCAGAGATACGGGTCTCACACCGCCTGAATTTGATGCATTGGAGATGTCATTCCTCCCGAATGGCTCGCTTATCTTTTCTGCTGAATCGAACGGAGGCCGCCCGGGGCTTTTCCTTCTGGACCAAACTGGAACCGTCAGGTCGCTGGGCTCAGAGGAAGCTCGATACCCGGCTATCTCTCCGGACGGCCATTGGTTGGCCTTTAGTAAGTTACAGAGCGGCAACTGGCACCTGTGGCTGCGCGACTTGCACAACGGCCAAACCAGCAGACTCACGCACGCGGACTGCAATAACGTAGAGCCAACCTGGGAGCCGGACTCAAAGACGCTGGTCTACGCGAGCGACTGTGGACGAGCTCTGTGGTTTACCGCGCTCTGCCGGCGCCACATCCCCTAAAAGACAATTAGCAGACCCGCGTCCACACCCGGGTGTTAAAACTCGTGTGCGGATGTGTATCCAGACACCGATGCGCTACTTTGCCGTCACCGGAGACAAATGTCTCCATAATGTCACAACTTTGTCATTTGATGATATGAATCAATAACTTGGCGATATTACTTGGCAAAGCATGCGACGTCTCTATATAGAATGAACTGGTAAAGCCATGAGTCGCGGACTACGATATCCACGATTCTTCAAGGGGATAGACGTGAGCTTGATTCTGGTGATTGAGGACGATATTAGGATACAAAAGGCGCTTCACAGGCAATTCACGACGGAGGGTTACGAAGTCCATGTGACCGGCGACGGCGCCCAGGGACTGGCGAGTTGCAAGAGCTTGAAACCTGCAGGCGTCGTGTTAGACCTTATGCTGCCGAGCATGTCAGGTCTCGAGGTTTGTAAAGGCATAAAGAGCTGGTCAGCAAGTACTCCGGTCGTGGTTCTTAGCGCGGTTTCGGAGGTGGCGGATAAAGTTCTGCTGCTGGAGCTGGGCGCAGATGATTATGTGACCAAACCATTCAGTCCACGCGAACTGATGGCGCGCGTTCAGGCAGCGATTCGAAGGACGCAAAAGCCCGCGACAAACACTCATGTCAGTTTCGGCAACGTCACAGCGGATTTCTCTGGGATGGAAGTCTTCAAGGATGGCGTTCCGGTGCTCCTCACTGCGCATGAAATCAAGCTTCTGCAGTATTTCGTTGAACACGCAGAAAGGGTCATTACCAGGGAGGAACTCCTCAATGATGTCTGGAACTATACTTCTTATCCAACCACTCGTACGGTTGATAATCACATCATGAAATTGCGGCAAAAGTTAGAGGCTGATCCCGCGAAGCCTATGTACTTCCGCACCATCCATGGTATTGGTTATAAGTTCGTCCGGGGAAATTAGTACTGCCACTGTGCATGGGAGGGCGAGACTGATGGACCGGCTGCGGATGAGGACGACGCTGCTGATTCCGCTGCTCATCCTTTCGTTCGGCTGCACGGTACTAAGTCTCTTGGTGATTCGCACCATCGTCCAGCAGCAGACCCAGACAAACCTGGCCTCTGATCTGCAACATTCCGTGAAGACCTACCGTAATTTCCAACACCAGCAACGGGAGTTGCTGGCACGCGAGTCTGCATTGTTGGCCGATCTGCCTAGCCTGAAGTCCCTGATGACCACCTACGATCAGCCGACGATCGAAGATGGCGGAGTCGAGTTCTGGCAGGTAAGTGGATCCGACTTTTTTGCTCTGCTCGATCAGGAAGGAAGGCTGATCGTAGCCTACAATCGCGGCCCTGCCCTTGACCGATCCCGGGTTGCCAAAGGATTGGAAATAGGTCTTCATAAACCCGAGGAGCCGGTGCTGCTCGCCATCGGCGACCGTATATACGAGATATCCACGCAGCCGCTCTATTTTGGGCCGAGGGAGCATGGAACTCTTCTCGGCTTTGTGGCCGTCGGATATTCCATCGATGAACATGTTGCACGAGCAGTCAGCGAAGCCGCGGCGGCAGAGGTTACTTTCACCGTCGATGGGCGTGTTGTCGTCAGCACACTTAGCCCGGAGTTGCAGCAGCAACTCATTGCGCGGGGCGGCGAATTGTTGCGCCTGCCAACGGATAACAGAAAGATCGAACTTGGAAAGATAGACTACCTTGCGGCATCGGAGCGTCTCACCATATCCGATGGGCAGGAAAGTGCGATTCAAGTACCCCAACTTGTCGTCCTGAAGTCCTTTGCGGGCGCTACGCAACTGGTTGATCGAGTGAATCGATGGGTGTTAACGCTGGCTCTTCTCGCACTGCTTGCCGGTACAGGAATGCTTGTCTCAATTTCCCGCACACTTACGCGACCAATCGAAACGCTGGTAGGAGGAACCCGAGCTCTCGCGCAAGGAAATTTTGATTATCAACTCAGCGAGGACGGAGCCGAGGAGATAAGAGAGCTGAGCAGAGCGTTTGAACGCATGCGCATTCAGCTGCAACGTACGCAGAGAGAGCTGCTGGATTCGGAACGGCTCGCAACCATTGGACGAATGGCCAGTTCCATCTCGCATGATCTACGACACTATCTCTCTGCAATGTATGCCAACGCGGAATTCATGAGCGATGGGAACATCTCCCAACCGGAACGCGAAGAGCTGATGGTGGAGGTGCAAACAGCCGTTCAGGGGATGACCGATCTTCTCGAATCGCTCCTTCTCTTCACCCAGACCGGGAGAGCGCTGCACCCGGAGTTCGAATCGATTGCGTTGATGATTCAGCGAGCTGTGAGCATGGTTCGCTCCCATCCCGCCAGTCGCGACGTAAAGGTCACGCTGAACGGGCTATCTTCGATAGAAGCATGGGTCGACTCGAAAAAACTTGGTCGGGCCGTTTACAATTTGCTGCTGAATGCGTGCCAGGCAGCCAAGCGGGGCAAGGGGCCTCCAAGGGTAACCTTGAGCCTCTTTGAAGATGAGCGATCGATCGGTATTAGAATCGCCGACAACGGGCCCGGAGTACAGGCGTCTCTGCGCCAGAAGATCTTTCTGCCGTTTGTGAGTGAGGGAAGAGAGAGCGGCATCGGACTTGGACTGACTCTCGCGCAACAGATTGCGCAGGAGCATGGCGGGAGGATCGAGCTGCATGAGACGAGTGAAGGCGAGACTGTCTTCACGATTAATCTGCCTAAGGAATCCTTGCGGGCACTCGGTGCTGTGGTCGAAGGAAAAATTTCACCGGCGTACGCCCCTGCAAATGGAGAAGGCTAAAGATGAGACATATTCGTCGCGAACTTCTCACTTGTCTGATCTTGATTGCGGTCCAGCCTTCTCTGCGCGCTCAGTCGCCTGACGCTATTCCTGTCTCCGCACCCCCGTCTTCTTCCATTCCGGCCGCGCATTCTGTCGAGTTAGAACGGAAATTGGAAGAGATCTCGTCTGCTCTTGCCGTAACTCACCAGCAACTCGAACAGTCTCGGCAAGAGATGGAACAATTACGGGAGGAACTCGCTCAAATCAAGAAGCTTCTCGCCGCGAGGCAATCCGGCACACCCGAATCAACAGGTTCAGCAAGCTCTGTGGATGCAGCCAAGGCAACGGCTGCAGCGATCGAAGCTCTACAGGAGGAGCAACAAACCATCGAGGCTCAAGTCAAGGTACACGATCAGACCAAGGTCGAGAGCAGTTCAAAGTATCCGCTCCATGTCACAGGTCTGCTCCTATTCAACTCGTTCGTTAATAGGGGAAGCGTAGATAACATTGACCTGCCCGAGGCGGCAATCAATAGTCAGAACAACACCACCGGCAACGGTAGCGCTGGTGCAACCTTTCGCCAGACCGTCCTCGGGCTGCAAGGATACGGACCGAGAATCGCCGGCGGTCGAACCTCTGCAGATGTTAATCTGGATTTCTTTGCTGGACTTGCCTATACCAGCTATGGAACTTCAGCCGGAACTGTCCGCATGAGGACCGCGAGCATTAATATCGATTGGGACAACGATTCGATTCAAGCAGGCCTGGTTGTGCCGTTGATCTCCCCTTTGTCGCCTACATCCTACGCAATGGTTGCCGAGCCGGCCTTGGCCGGAGCAGGGAACCTGTGGACATGGGCGCCACAGCTGCGATACGCCCATCAGATTCCGCTTCAGTCCGGAAGGCGGGTGCAGCTTGAATTCGGGCTGTGGGATCCACCGACTGCGGGCTACAGCACAAACGAGTTGTTTCGTGTTCCGAGCCCCAGTGAAGCATCGAAGCAGCCTGGTTATGAATCCCGCGTATCGTATGGGACTTTCACGGGCGAACACCCTTTCCAGATCGGGCTTGGCGGATACTATAGCCGGCAAAGCTATTCCGGCAATCAAAGTGTAGACGCCTGGGCAGCTACGGCGGATTGGCGCGTTCCGCTCGGCGCTCGCTTTGAGGTCAGCGGGGAAGGTTATCGCGGCAAGGCTATCGGCGGTTTGGGCGGCGGAGTCTACAAAGATGTCCTGTTTGGCATCTACACTCCCACGGGTCTAAATGCGTACCATGGACTAAACGCCATCGGCGGATGGACGCAGTTCAAGGCTCGCTTCACTCAATCCCTGGAAGCAAACGCCAGCATCGGGTTGGACGACGGCTATGCCAGCGATTTTCACGAATTTATCTTTCCGCCCACAGTGACTGCCACACAACTGCGTGCTCGCAACAAGATGGTCTTCGGTAACTTGATCTTCAAACCGAAGACGTACCTGATCCTGTCGCCAGAGTACCGCAGGATCTGGACCTGGCCCATCTACGGCACTGTGAACACGGCAGACATCTTTACTCTTTCGGCAGGATACCAATTCTAGGAGGCAGAATCGTGAGCAGTCTCGGACGTTGGATGATCTTGGGATGTGGCTCTCTTTTTATGGCAATCCCCGTGCAAGAGATCCACGGACAAGGGGTGGAGGTGTCCGGCAAAATTCTCGTGAGTACGCCGATTCAGCATGCGGGAAAGAGGCACAAAGAGCAACCCAGCGTAGCGAATGTCGTTGTGTGGTTATCACCGCTGAAGCCTGGCGGGGTCACGTCCGTCGTACCGGCCTGGCAACCACTATACCGGCTTGTCCAGAAGGACAAGATGTTTACTCCTCATCTGCTCGTGGTTCCTACAGGCAGTCAGGTTGAATTTCCGAATCAGGACCCCTTTTTCCATAACGTGTTCTCACTGTTCAACGGCAAACGCTTTGATCTGGGCTTGTACGAATCAGGGACCAGTCGCTCGGTGCGGTTTGACCGTGAGGGGGTTTCCTACATCTTCTGCAACATTCATCCAGAGATGGGCGCGATCGTCTTGGCGCTCAACACTCCCTACTACGGCGTCTCGGGCGAAAACGGCATCGTAGCCTTGCACAACGTTCCGGAGGGAAGCTACCGGCTCAATGTATGGAGCGAGAATGGTCAACTTGCGAACTCCGACTCGTCCCAGAGGATCGTGCAGGTCTCAACCGATCCTGTACATGTGGGGGAGATAACGCTACGGGCGACAACGGATGCATTGGCGCATCACAAGAACAAGTTCGGCGAGGACTATGAGCCGAGCCGCGAGCAGAAATATTAGCGTCGAACTCGGCGTTCAGGACGGAAGCTGACACCGTCCTGGAATAAAAAGGCCTAACACAACCATACGCAGAGACCGCAAACGCGGTCTTTTTTTTGGGCCGGACAACCTGATGCCGCCAACGGGCACTCAATACTCGTTGGCCCCGGCTCCGGGGAGCACAACCTCCAATCGCAAAGCGGAAACCGAGGGCGCTCTCTTCGGGCCGGTTTGACCAAACTGAAGATGCCATATAGGACCCTGCAAGAGAATGCATGCCGAACTAGTAAATCTCGCAGTATTCCTCGGTCTTGCGTGGTGCTACGTTGAAGAATATCAACGCCATGAATGTGCGGCCTCACCGCTAGAGACGCTGATTTGACTGAGGAGAAACTCAAACCAGTATGAATTCGCCCTTATTCAACCCGCCTGCTAATTCGTTAAGGCCCGGCGATGGAGACCGCCGGGGTTTACGGCTTATCCTATTGCTTTTGTTGTCTCTGGGCGTCGCGGGGACAGCACGCGGAGAGGTCGCGCTTCTGGTGGAAGAACCATATGGCTTCTTCGGCAGCATAAATCCAACGGGGCATTCGGCAATCTACCTCAATCGCGTCTGCGCGGAATCGCCTACCGTCTTGCGCCGCTGCCGGCCAGGTGAGACGGGCGTGGTAATTAGCCGTTACTCCCGTATTCGGAAATTTGACTGGGTCGCAATACCGCTACTGCCATATCTTTACGCCGTCGAGCAGGCGCAGGACGTGCCCCAGTGGGCCGAAGCCGCCTCTGTCACACAACTGCGGAAAGCATATGCGGAGGCTCATCTCACGTCTCTTGTCTCTGCCACCAAGGGATACGATACGAAAAACGTATGGCCGCAACTGTTGGGAGTCGCGTACATTCGAAAGATTTATAGCTTCGAGATTGCAACGACCGCCGAACAGGATGATCGTTTGATTGCCGAATATAACGACCGGGCCAACCAAAGTCATTTCAATTTATTTACGAATAATTGCGCCGACTTCTCCCGGCGTCTCCTCAATTTCTACTATCCCCATGCGGTAGGGAGAAGCATTACAGCGGATATCGCAATAACGACTCCCAAACAGATTGCCAAGTCGCTGGCAACCTATGCACACCGCCACGATGAGCTCGAATTGAGCGAAGTTGTGATCCCCCAGGTGCCCGGAACCATTCCTAGAAGCCACACGCCACGAGGAGTCGTCGAATCTCTCTTGAAGACCAAGAAGTATGCAGTTCCTATTGCAGTCTTTCATCCGTACTTCCTGGCTGGCATTGCGGTTACTTATCTGACGAATGGTCGATTTAATTTCGAAAAGAACGCACCGGAGATCCCAGTTACGGAGCAGGAGCAGACTCTTGTAAGCGGCAACTCGGATGGCCCTCTCAAAGCGCGGGACTCTCCATCTCCGTTGCCTCGCCTCAGCGGCTGTATGGACAACCCGACGCAGAAACCCTTCTTCCGAGAAATTGATCAATCTGTGTGTTCTTCCGAAGTCGTTCCAACTGAGATTAGTGTCGGGAGTTTAGAATGGACCGACCGCGAATTTTGATTGCAGATGACACTCTGTTTGCCGAGGCCTTCAAAGACCTGATCGAACCCGATTACCAGGTCATCAAAGTCGTTACTGATGGAAAGACCCTGCTCTCAGTCGCGGCGGAGTTGAAGCCTGACATCGTTCTAATGGACATGGACATGTCGTTGTTGATCGGCTCCGAAGCCGGTCTGGAACTGACGAAGCTTCTGCCCAAGACGAAAGTTATCCTTCTCGCAATGAATGATGATCCCGATGTTGCTTCAAAGGCGCTCTGTCAATGGTCGTCTGGTTATCTGCTGAAGGAGTCCGCCGGCGTCGAGTTGAAGCGCGCTATCGGCGAAGTCTTGCGAGGCTATTCCTATGTGACGCCAAGTATTGCACAGAGATTGATTGATGAATTTATCCGCGCCCCTCATCAGAGCCGAATCAAGGAGCTCACAACACGTCAGCGGCAGGTCTTACAACTCCTGGCTGAGGGACACTCGATGAAAGAAGCGGCTGAGATTCTTAACATCGCTGTGCGCACGATCGCCTTTCACAAATATCGCATCATGGAAGACTTTGGTCTTAAGACGAACTCCGACCTTGTTCGGTTCGCCATGCGAGAACACCTTATTCCGGATATTTAGCGGCGCTCCTTTTTACTAGGCCGATAGACAGAAAATGAGCCGTGTCGCCAAAACATCAGCGGCACGGCTCACACTCAGCAAACGCCTTTATCGCTTTGGAGACAATCCAAAGGTCACGGCGAGCATGATGCTGCGTCCGGGAAGTACGCTAATGTTGTCACCCCCGCCGATGGGTGTAGGGCCGGCCGTAGTGAAAGGATCGGTGTAGCTGGTGCCATTGGCTTTGATCGACTGGGTAAGAGCCGTGCCAGTGATGGAGTCGCCGGTGATGTTGTGTTGATCGAATAGGTTGTTAAAGCTCAGACGAAGCTTGGTCTGGTCGAAGCGGCCGCTCGTTCGAATCGTGTAATTGAAATAGGCGTTTGTCTGATTGAACGGGTTGATCGTGGCCTGGTTGTGATAGGCACCGTTGTCTGCGTAGAACGTACCGATGCGCTTGTTGAACACACCAACGTCCCAGCCCTTGCGCTGATATGTGACGCCTTCAGCCTCAGTGTCGGAGGGCGTATTGGCGACCCACAGGCCGGAGGGCGCTGTGACGGTGATCGGCGCACCAGTGCAATTCGCCGGCGCGCAGTTGACGCTCAGATTGCCAACGTATGATGCGCGACCGACGGAGGCGTTGAGATAGGCGCTAATACCATGGGCGATGTAGATGTTGGTCTCCGCCTCGAACCCCTTCGTGATCGAGCTGGGCTGCAGAAAATAGACCGGCTCTCCGGTAGGATCGAGTGTGGAGGAGTAGCTGTTCTGAAAGCGGATGTGATAAAAATCCGCATCGAGAGTAACGCGCTTGAGCTTAAGAACTGTGCCCGCCTGGTAGGTGGTGTTGCGCTGCTGTTTGGGCAGGGTCTTGACTGGAGTGCCGCTCGGGCCCTGAGCGTAGTCGAATACCTTGCTGGGAGGAACGACGCTACCGGTAGCGACTTGACCATAGACTGACCAGTTGCTCTTCATGCGGTAGTTAGCGTCGATTGAAGGCAGCCACGCGGAGTAGCTGCCGCCGTTGGTGATAAAGGAATTGGGATTGTTCGTGCCGAGACCGCCGATTGTCTTCCCGTTGTCCGCATACTGTTTGGTGGCGATGTCGTAATAGGCGAACTTCGTGCCGGCGGTAACGTTCAGACTCCTCGTGACGTGAAGCTGATACTCGGCATAGGGCTGGTAGGAGTTAGTCCAGAACTGTTCGTTGAAGTTGGAGAGCGCCTGATCGGCCCAGTTCTTGAGAGGGTCGCTGGGGAACTGGTGGCGACTGGTGGCCGCCCACTCATACCATAGACCGGCGCGTAGAATCCCATACTTCGAAATCTGGCTGATTGTTGAAGTCTCCCCATATTTGCGATAGCTGTTGTACTTGTCCACGCCACAGGGAATAGCCGTCACGCCCTTCTTGGTGACGGGCACGTTACAAGGTGCGATAGCGAGACTGTTGTAGGTCTTCGATCCGTTGATGGTTGTGGCTTCGGTGATTGGCGTAGCGTTGGAATACTTTTCACTGTTGTCGTAGTTATAGGTATATGGCTTCACATCGACGACGATGTTGTGCCCCAATTCGCTATGCATTCCAACGTATTCAAAGTCAGTGGGCACATGGTAATAGTTGTACTGATTGTTGAGAAAATTGACCGGGTCTGAGTTATCAGTAAGAAGAAAGTTGAGGCCCGCGTTCGCAAACGGAGCAAGCGCGCCGGTGCAGGCATAGTCGCTGGCGGCGCCGTACATCTGGCAACGCGTTGCGCTGAAGTTGGGAGTGTTGGCATCAAGCCAGATGACGCCGGAAAAGCCGGTAAGAGTGGTTTTTTCGGAGATCTTGTACTGAACCTTTATATCGCCGCCGTTACGGGTTTGATGATTAAAGGTCTGGTAGCCATCGGATTGCAGATGGTGGACGTCGAGTTGGAAGGTGAGCCTCTTGTTGGGAAGGACATCGGCCGAATCAAATTGGCCGTCGTAAAGATAAGTATTGAACGAACCATAGGCGAATTGACCGCGGACATTCTGGACAGGCGAGATGTCTTTGGAGAGCAGGTGGATGGTGCCGCCAAAGGGAGTCGGACCAACGGTAGAGGCGGTGCCGGGACTGCGGTCGAAGTCGATGCCGCCGAGGAACTGCGCAGGGAAAAAGGCCCACGAGTGATGCGAGGGGGTGTTCGTGTCGTAGAAGGGGATGCCGTCGAAGTCGATGTCATAGTTGCCATCGGGAAAGCCACGGAAGTAGGTGTTGGATTGGCCAAGCCCGACGCCATTGCCGTTGAGGGTAAAGGTCCCCGGCGCCATCGCGACCGCCTCACCGTAGTCGGCAACGGGTGAGGTGAAGTTCTGGATAAAAGTAGGAGAAATGTAAGTGCGCGCAGAGGTGGCTTCGAGCGAGGCGTCCATAGGAGCCAGTGCGGCGGCGATGGATCCAAGGGAATTGGCCTGAACAGTAACCTGCTGCGACACGCCGCCGATGTTCAGCGCAATAGCGATGTCTTGGTCCTGCCCTGCGGTAAGTTGCACGGTGCGGCGGTTGAGATCGAAACCAGGGGCAGAGACTTCAACAGTGTAACGGCCAGGAATAAGGCTGCTGAGGGAAAAGTGACCCTGCGCATCGACCTTGGTGCTGCCGACATTTCCGCTCGATTCATTGTTCACGCTGATGGTCGCGTTTTGAAGCACCGCACCCTTGCTATCGGTTACGGTCCCTATGATGGTGGCGCCGGTCGCCTGAGCATTGAGCGGCGTGGCAAAGAGTAGTAGCGAACATAGAGTGAGCAGTAGCGCGACGCTCCAACGATAAAGTTTAATGTGGGTCACAAATCCCTCCGGTAAAGTTGCAATCAAACGACTACGGTGAAGATCGGGTTTTCAGCGGAGAGCGCGAGTTGATGCCTCGAGCACTTCTTATTGCTGAGGAACTGCCAAAGGAAGACCTAGTTTGCGGCGCGTCTCTTCACGCGCGGCTCCCAGGTCTCGTTGAAATTCTGGCGAAGCCAGCAACGAGCCAAAGATCGCGTAGGCGACGCTGCGACTTGCTTCAATATCGCTGGCGTAGTGAACACCGCAGATAAGCCGGTTGTGAACATACTCGTCGGCGCGATCTAGGATCTGCTGGCGTTTCTCGGGGACTAACTGCACAAGAGTAAAAGCCAGTAGATAGCCAGAAAGCGAATGTCCGCTCGGGTACGAAGTCGGCTCCGGGTTCAGTGGGCAGACTGGGTGAAGCGTGCTGTCAACCTGATAAGGGCGGGGACGGTGATAAAACTTCTTAAGGGAACCACTGGCAGCACTTTCATCCTTGCGAATATGCGCGGAAAGTGTAGCCGTAACAGGCAAAGCCTCAGCAGTGAAACCTGTACCCAGCACGCTCTCGAAGATAAAGATATCTTCTTCATGGTCGTCAGTCTGGGCCTGCGTGATCTGCACGGGTGTGCGAGCGGCCTCGATATGATGTAGCTCATTAAGCTCGGCAGTAGTCGTATCTGAGTCCCGGGCAGGAGGTGGAGACAGGATCAGAGAAAGTTGAAATGGCAACGGGTCGATATAAAAGCTGGTGTGGCTCGACGATAGTTTAGAGGGTGTTTCCGTTGCTATAGAGTGCTGCGCGTGCAAGCTTGCCGATGCAAACAGGACGACCCAGTTTGCCACCAGGTTTATTTGTCTCATGATGAGACTGAGCGTAAGGTTCAATTGTGAATGCCGGAATTCAGTAGAGTTACTGCCAAATGAATTTCGCGATCAGCAGTGCATTTGCGAAATTGGGTAGATTTCGAAAACCACCGTTTGGCTAGGGTAATCCGGCCCCGCTCTGGCTCGATAAAGTGGTCAAGACGACTACTCGTGTCAATCCTCTAGACCTTTCTTAGGCTAGTCATATGGCCGTCTTCAACCAAAGAACTCCCATGCTGACCGCTACCAGGTCGCCAGCCGAAATCCGTCCGCAAGAAATCGTGCCTCATCTGGTCCAAATCGCCTGCAGTCTGGGCGAGCCAAAGTCGCCCGAGACTGGTCTGGCAGAAGTAGGAGTTTTTCAACGACCTATTTTGCCTTTAACTCAAGCACCTGTATGGAATAAGGTGGAATCGTGTGACTAAACTTCGTTCCAGCTCCTTTAATCGTTGTTTGCACTGGCACAATGCGCGTTGGAGACGAGATGGTGTTCGTCTGCGCCAGGGTAGCCCCCGTCAAAGTCTCAAGCGTAGCTGCACTCGCGACGTTGCTCGCACCTGTCATCTCAATTTCAACAGGCTGAGCGACAGATGACGCATTAACGAGTTTGAGATACACCGCGCTCTTCCCAGGATCGCGTGTGACCGAATAAAAGAACCGCTCTGCGGCGCCGTTGGCGGAGGATGCAGGCACTTCGGTTCCAAGGTATTTGGCAAACAATACCTGCGCGTAATAGGAGGGTGATCCATAGCTGGTAAGGGCGTCGTACCCGATCAGGTTCGACTCCCACTGCATCCCTCCCGGGTTTACGTTGACGAACAGCGGCGCATACGAGGCCAGCACGATCAGGTCGCTGTTTCTCTCCATGCCCGTCATCCACGCCGCATCCCCTAGTGCCGCGCCCATGTTCGTGGTTGGGGACCCTTCACGCGTCGCCCACTCGCCCACAAATATCTTCGGGCCATTCCGGTCCACATTGTCATAGTGCTTCACGTCAGCGAAGAACTCGTCCGCACGCTTGTAATAATGATCGTCGAGGACATCCGGCTTCATTCTCTTCAGTGGCGCAGTCGCAATCAATTCAAGCTGCGGATATTTGGCCTTGATCGCCTTGTAGAACTGCGCGTAGCGCCCTTCATAGCTTCCCGATTTATCGAACCAGTCTTCATTGCCGATCTCGATATACTTCACTGCAAATGGCGCCGGATGACCAAGCTTCGCCCGCACTGCACCCCATTTTGTAGACGCATCTCCGGTCGCGAACTCAATCTCATCGAGCGCATCCTGCAGGAAGGGAACCAGCGCTGGCCCGGGATTGATGTGGTCCCCCTTCAACGAGTATCCAGCATAGACCGCCAGTACCGTTTCGATCTTCAGATCCTCGCTCCACTCCAGGAACTCCAACAAGCCCGTTCCATCCGACGATTGATAGTTCCATGGGCTGCGGTGCGTGGGTCGGTCGACAAGCGGCCCGATTGTATTCTTCCAGTCGAACCTCTCGTCGATCTGATCGCCTTCAAGATAATTGCCGCCGGGCAGCCGCAAGAACTTCGGATGCATCGCCGCCATCATCTCCATCAGATCGGGACGGTTTCCATTTTCACGATTCGTGAAGGTAGGCGGAAACAAAGACACGAGATCGATCCACACTTTGCCCGGGTGTCCTACCGTCAGTAAAAGGTGATTTTGCGCTGAGGTCTCAATCTTTCCCGTCGTCAGGGTGAACTCATATTTCTTCCACTCTGTAGAAAGACCGGGCATCGTTGCTGACGCCACCGATTTGCCTGTGTTGTCGTTGACCAGATCCGCGGTCATGGGCCCTACGTCAGCGGAGTCGGCTTTAGCATAAAGCGAACCCTTGTAGGTAGTAGTGGGCCGCAGTGCCATTCCCCAGTAGCCTTCGTTCCGTACCCCCGCGCGATTGGTTGCGTCGGCCTGTTTCACATCGAGTGCCAGGCTATGTTCAAGCGCAGCGCCAGGTCCTTCGGTCCGATCGATCGCCATGGAAGCAACGGAATTTCCCAAATGCTCAATATTCCAGTGAGCCACTCCGCCAAAGCCGTGATCCTGAAAGGTGCGGTTGCGCACCATCTCTGCATAGAGACCGCCGTCGTAGGAGTAGTTGATCTCCTCGGTCATCAACCCATAGAGTGTCGGACTAACCGTGTGCACTGGCTTGTCCAACTGGATGTTAAGCGTGACCGCCGCCGGCTGCGCAAGGCAAGCCCCGGTGGATGCGCCCACTATCACGCAGAGCGCCGTATTCGTAAGCACTTGTCGCATCTTCAGATGTCCACCTGTGAAATTTCTCGAAGCCATGCCCATAGTCAACCTTTCATCTTTTTGCTGCGTCCCAAACGGGAAAACGCTTACTTGGCTCTCAAATCGCATCCAAGGAATGGGATTATCGATGCATATTGAAGCTGGAAAAAGTTTCCAACGAAATATAGCAGGATTTCACCTGAGCCTGCCATCCCAAAGCCAGGATTGAGAAAAAACTACATCTTAAGATGGAAGACAGACGTCCATTTCGTCTTTAGTATTCTCATGTTCCCAATGATCCGTTGGCAGTGGTGGATTGTGGTGAAGCGCTCTAAAAGATATGGCGATCAAAAATCGAAAACGCGCGGCCGCATTCGCCCTGATTATCGGGATAGGCTTGGCAAGCCGGATCTTGCTCCAACCTGGAGCGGTGAAGGCTGGCACCCAGGCCGATGAGGCCGCCGTAGCGCGTCATGAATACACCGAGAAAATCGCCGCCAAGTACAACTATCGCTTCGGCAAAGAACTCCCCTTCATACCCTCCAATGCGATGACGGATACGGGCGAGTTTCTCGACCCCAAGAGTTTTCCCACCGCGGAGTACTGTGGCCATTGTCATCAGGAGAGTCACAAGCAGTGGCGCGAGTCCGCTCATTCCAACGCCAACCGCGTCCCATATTACCTCAAAAATGTGGCGCTGCTGAATGACTCTAAGGGGGTCGAATTCTCCCGCCACTGCGAGGGTTGTCACGACCCGATCTCTGTCGTGGCCGGAGCCATAACGCAGGGCGCACCGAAGAAGCGTCCCTATGATCAGGATGGCGTTACCTGCACGGTCTGCCACTCCATCCAGAAAATCGACACCCGTGGCACCGGCAGCTACGTCATGGGGGTGCCCGCCGTACTGGTCGATGAAGACGGCAAACCTATCACCCGCAAGGTCTCCGACGGCGAGATCCTTGCCCATCTCGATCGCCACAGCAAAGCCGTCATGAAAGACTTCTACCGCACCTCGGAGTTCTGCTCGCCCTGCCACAAGGCGGCTTTGCCACGCGCTCTGAACGACTACAAATGGCAGCGTGCCATCTTCCTCTACGACGAGTGGCAAAACTCCTCCTTTGCCAAGCAATCGCCTCTGCCGTTCTACGTGAAGGATTCTGTCTCTACCTGCCAGACCTGCCATATGCAGCGCGAAGGGTTGAAGCTGACGGACTCCGGTGCGAAGAAGGGACAGCTCGCTTCGCACCGATGGCTGGGCGCGAATACCGTGATCCCAAAGATCTACGGCTTTGACGAACAGGCGACGAGGATCGTGCAGTTCCTTCAGAACAACGTCTTCAATGTCGATATCTTCGCCATCGAACACGGAGAAATAATCGACAGTAGCTCGTTGAAGGGCATCGCAGCCCCATTGGGTCTCACCAGCTTCTCCCTCACTCCCGGCGAGACAATCACCGCGGATGTAGTCATCCAGAACAAAGGCATCGCACACAGTCACGTGCCTGAGCAGCGCGATATGTACGAGTCCTGGGTAGAGTTCACCGTAAAAGACTCAGCCGGTAAGGTCCTGCATCAAAGTGGTTTCATCAAGCCAAACGGTGATCTCGACGAACGCGCCCATAGCTTCACCAATCGCCTCGTCAATGTGAACGGCGGCCTCAACGATCTCCATCAGGTCTGGACGAACCGCGTCGTTGCCTACAACAACACCATTCAGTCTGGACGGTCTCAGCTGGTGCGCTACTCCTTCATCATGCCGCCAGCCGCTGTGGGCCCGATCACGATCACCGCGATGGTGAAGTATCGTCGCTTCGATCAACACTTCATGGACTTCGGTATGGGCAAGCACTACGAGCAGCCCATCGTCGACATGGCATCAAAAACACGCACGATTCAAGTTGGCGACAACAGCCCCGTCACTCCAGGACCGGAAGAAAACAAGGAATGGATGCGCTGGAACAACTATGGAATCGCGTTGCTCGATGCCCAACAGTACGCTGCCTCCGCCCGCGCCTTCGCCCGCGTCGCCGAGCTTCGTCCCGACTATGCCGACGCCTATACCAACCTTGCCATCGTCCAGATCCAGTGGCAGAGGTACGACGACGCCCGTCCGAACCTCGAAAAGGCCCTGACGCTTGCTCCAGCAAACGCGCGAGCCCTCTACTACCGCGCCCTCGTCGAACGCAACTCCGGCAACATGGATATGGCGATCGCCGATTTGCAGAAGGTCGCGGCCAGCTTTCCGCAATCTCGAGACGCCCACCGCGAACTGGGATTCTCCTACTACCAGTTCCATAAATACGACATGGCCCGGGTCGAATATGAAAAGGTCCAGTCCATCGATCCGGATGATCTGTCAGCCCACTACATCCTCTCGATCGTGTACCGCCGGCTCGGCATGAAAGACCTATCCAAGGAGCAAGCCGCCATGTTTGCGGACCAGAAGGACGACCCAACCGCGAGCACCTACGCCTTCGAATTTCTCCAGAAACACACAGAGATCGCAAACGAGGGCATCGTCTGGCACACACATGAACTTGATATGCCCTCGGAGCCCGGAAAGCGCTCCCCCAAGATCATTGCTCCCACTTCTTCGTCCATGAGCGGCGGCGAGTTCTAGGCACGCAGCCGCCCTGGCCTGTAGTCTTAGTAGGAACAGCCGCGCCATCCGCGATAAATCATCGCAGAAAGATCCCCATTTCTCTGCAAAGTAACCGCAAAGTCCCGACGCGAATCTGTATTTCCCTGTGTTTCGCGGCCCTTGTAGTAGCTCTGGCATGCTGTCTGCCACGACCGTCCACTCAGATCGTTCACGCCTACTCCAGCAAAAGCAAGGACTCCGGGGCGGCGCTCTTCCACGAAAAGGGATGCGAGCATTGTCACGGCGTAAATGGCCGTGGAGGGGACTTAGGACCAGACCTCAGCACCGTCGGAAAACGCCTGAAGAAGCAGCAAATCGAGCATCAGATTCACAATGGTGGCGCAGCCATGCCCGCCTTCGGAGATGTTCTTCAGCCGGACGAGATCAAAGACCTCGTGGACTTTCTCCACACCAAGCGAAAAGCCGGTAAAACAACAGCCTCGGCAACCCAATCCCGCTAACCAAAGCCGTTACAACTTCGTTCCCTTACCCTCAACCAGCGTCACAATCTGGTCCGTCTTGCCAATCGAGAATTTTTCTTTCGCCCCACTTGGCCAATGCACCTCGACCATGTCTACAGACGTCGCATCACCAAGGCCAAAGTGAAGCCGAGGATCATGAGTCGACGCATAGCTCCCGCCTGAGACAACATCTCCACGCTGCCGTTGCGCGCCACAACTAACGTATACCGTAGCCCCTACAGCGTCCCGCGGGCTCTTCGGACCGCCTATCAGCTTAAATTCCAACCAGTGATGAGTATCGGGTGATACGTTCCGCAGCAAAGCTGGGTGGCCGTCCAAAACGTTGATCACAACGTCGAGCTTTCCGTTATTAAACAAATCTCCAACCGCCACGCCTCTTCCAACGTAGACGTTGGCAAGCCCGCTGCCTTCCACAGCAGGCATAAGGTCAAATTTTTTCCCCTCGATATTGCGGAAGAGCAGGGGACGCTGTGCCAACGTAGTTCCCCAGTTGGTACGGTCGACGCTCGGATAAACATGGCCGTTCGCAACCACGAGATCCTTCCAGCCATCGTTGTCGAAGTCCAGGAACGCCGTACCCCAGCCAAGAAAGGGAATCGTGGGCTCGGCAATTCCCATGGGGTAGCTCACGTCAGTGAAGTTTGCATTGCCATCGTTTCGGTACAGCGGATTGTAGTCGTCGGAAAAGGTAGTGTTGTAAAAATCCAGCAGCCCGTTATTCCGATAGTCGCCAAAGGCAATGCCCATCGATGCCGTCTCACGGCCATTCTCATTCAGCGCATAACCAGAGGCGTAGCTCGCGTCCTCGAAGGTACCATCTCCCTTGTTCAGGTAGAGATAGTTCGGCGTCGAATCGTCCGCGACAAGAAGATCAGGCTTGCCGTCGTCATTGACATCGATGAAGAGGGAAGCAAGCCCATAGTAACCGCTCTTATCTGCAACACCGGCCTTTTCACTGACGTCTGTAAAAGCTCCGTCGCCATTGTTGTGAAACAGATGGTCGGGTTCCCCCTTCAGGCCGCGCGGGCCGCACATCACCTCTTCGCCGCGAAACTGGCACAACGTCGCCCCCCCGTTGCTCGAGACCGGCTGGTTTGCCATATCGTAGTGAACGTAGCCGGGCACAAAGAGATCAAGCCTGCCATCGCCGTCGTAATCTCCCCAGGTTGCGCCGGTCGACCAGTTACCCAGCGTCACGCCGGCTTTTTCGGCCACATCGGTGAACGTGCCGTCATGGTTGTTGTGATAAAGGCGGTTCTTGCCAAAGTTGCTTACATAAATATCCGGCCAGCCATCGTTGTCATAGTCGGCGATGGCAACACCAACGCCCCATCGCTCATTGGTCACGCCTGCTTTTGCGGCGACGTCGGTGAAGGTGCCGTCGTGATTGTTGTGAAAAAGCGCGGCTTTCGGCGCTCCCGCTTTCCCGGTGGTGGCGTCGACTGTCGAGCCATTGACGAAATAAATATCCAGCCAGCCATCATTGTCGTAGTCAAGCAGGCCCACGCCGGAGCCGTTTGACTCAATGATGTAATGCTTCTCAGGAGTCCCCATCGTGTGCTTCCAGGTCGCCAGGCCCGCTTTTTGGGCTACGTCCTGAAAGAGGACAGGGCCGCTTTTGACGAAACCCCCAGCGGTGATTGGCCTGTGCTCGCTGTCGAGCACCGCTGCATGGACCCCGCCAGTGTTCACTCCTCCCGCTTGTGGTTCCTGGTTCTTCCCTTGGGGTGCGGTTTGCGGCGAGGCCTGAGCAGGAACGCTCGGCGCACCGGTTTGAGCGGCTGACCTCCCCTGACCCAACGAGATGACAGCACACAGAAAAATAGCACAGGGAAAATATTGCGATGAGAAACTGCGAACTGTACGACGAGTACTACCCATAAACTTGGTCCTTATAAACGTTCTTCCGATCCGGTCTGTCGAAGGGAAGAAGTTCCGCATCGATCTCTAAGCTATCGGAGTTCCAACAACATGTTTACCATGTAGCGGCCTCACCCGTATGCAGGTTTTCTCAGAAGGCGGCGACAGCCGACGTTCCTGTCGAGACGCGAGATTTTGCGTCCCGCGGCAAAGGTCCGTAGTCTCCCCTCCCGATCAGGGATGAAACCCGCCTCCTTTTCCCAGAAGATCCAAACGCTCCGCTTAATCCGGAGGTTTGCTGTCTTCGGGCGGCTTTTGCAGCTGCTCCTTGGTATATCCAGGCAACACATGCGACTCCGCGTGATACAAGTGATATTGCTCGAAGATGACCTCATTGAGCGACGTCTGAAGCGGCGGAAAATCCTCCTCGCGTGCACCCAGCGAGGGCTGTACTTCCGACGCCAACGAAAGAGCGATGCCCTTTAGCGGGCAAATGTAGGTTCTTCCGCCGAGCTCCACAGGACCGTACTCGACCATGATATTGGCTTTAACAATCGGATCGGTGTTTCTAAGGCCCGTTGCCTTCAGAGACAGCCGAAGAACCGTTCCGTTCGATGGATCAATCGTGATCTCTCCTTCATAAGCAGAAAATTGCCGATAATAAACCCGAACCCCATCGGTCTTGATAATGCAGCAATAACTTACCTCGTAGTGCGACTTTTCCGCCGACACCGCGAAGCGGAACACTGCCTCCGGCCCTGCCGCTCCCTGTTCCCAGCGACTCCAGACCAGATGGCCCTGAGCAGCGTCAAGCAACGACATACTCAGAATGGGTCCAAACTCTCCCGATGAGGTCAACCCCCGCGCTCTCGATTGAGCGGCTTCCGCATGAACCTCCTCGCGGCCCTTGCGGTAAAGCACGGTCGCGCTGTACCTTGCGACGGGATGCAATGGCTTCGAGATGATAAAGATGTTCGGGATCTTCCTTCGGTCGCTCATCTTCGACTCGTCAAAAGATGGATTGTCCTGAAAAGTGGTGGTAACTCGTGTGGCGTAGAAGTTCGGCAACTGGTGAATCGTCTTACTCACATAGTCCACCGTCAACGCGATCATCTTGCGTTGGGCTTCGGAGTCTGGCTTGGGAAGTGCTGGCATTTGGGCGGCGGGAGGATCGAGGAACGCAGACATATCAACCAACGCCATGAACGCCTGTCGGGCGCGCGGACCCGCTAAGCTTGCCTCGCAGCGTGTAAGTACCGCAGGACTCAACCGCTCAATCAATGTCAGATCAGAGATTTGAGCCGCCACTTGGGCGTCCGGCGCGTTGTGAGTTGCCGCAAGGATCTGCTCCAGCTGCTCCGCCGTAACTGGCCGGACCGCCGCGCTCGATAAGGCACTTCCCACCAGCAACAATAAGATTGCAACCCTGCGCATCCCACGTAGCCAAAGAATCAGCATCTGTTCCGAAGCCAGCCGCAAGACAAGTTCGGCCGAATAAAGGCTCGTCTCCATCGTGGACCGCCATGATACTTCTGCAGGTTAGACGACGCAATGCCGGCGATAGATCCCGCCCCATCTCTCGTCGCGCGCGTTGGAAACGCAGGTCTCCCTCACGCCCCGGCGGCTCGATCGAAACGTTTATCGAAGATCAGTTCAACGAGGAAAAAATAAAGTTGGAAATTGTGGCGTACTTTTCAGTAGCAAGATATGACCATCAACCTACCATCGTTTACCACGCATTTCACCACAAACTGACCACAAAAACACCACACTCTGCCGTCCCAATTTTGCAAAACCCCCTGCAAAAACACCACTCCACCATGCCCGGAAAAAAAGAGCGCTCACTCTGAACCATCGAAAACATGGATTGTCCTTATCTACTCCGTCAATCGGTAGGGAAGGCTAAATCGTCCGATCTGCAGAATGGATTGATCTCCGGGGGGCCACAAGCGAAAAGACTCGACACGGCTCCCCTGCGTCATCCGATGTGCGGTGGCTGTGCCACGTTCGATTCCGCTAGTCGCCTCGTAAAACTTGACGGCGAGACCTTCGTCAGTCCGTTGCCAGCCGAAGACGTAAGAGCCTGGGGTAAGGGCGATTTCGGCTATTGTGATCGGCGTCTGAACGACGAGATAGTGAGAATATTTTCCATCCGCGGAGTACCCCGCAGTGATAAGGACCACCCCGGCAATGACTTTCCGGTGTGAATTGATGATACCCGATGCAGTACGCATCTCAGTTTCGATGCGCTCCTTCTCCACGGGAGCACGCAACGGCAACACAGCCTTAAGTTCCTCCGTTGTTGCGGAACGCCATCCAGGTTTAGCCTGGGCCCAGACCGAAGGCGGGAAAAGAGTTAGCAGAAGAAGAACCATGGACATCTTCATATAGGTGGCCTTATTTGAAATGGACAAGGCCGCGCTGAATCGCGACGGTAGCTGCGTTTGTGCGGTCATTGACACCAAGCTTGCTTAACAAGTTGTTAACGTGAGTTTTGACTGTTGCCTCGGAGATCGCAAGGTCTGACGCAATTTCCTTATTTGCACGGCCAGCAACAATCCGCTCGAGGACAGCGAGTTCTCGCGCAGTAAGATCCTGCGTGCCGATGCGCTCGGCGAGCTTTTCGGCGATTGCCGGCGAGATGCTGGTTTTGCCGGCGTGAACCAGGCGGATGGTACTGAGCAAATCATCGATGGTCATTCCCTTAAGCAGATAGGCTTTGGCCCCAGCCTGTAACGCACGAAAGATATCTTCGTCCCCGTCAAAAGTCGTCAGGACGATAAACCGTGCCATTGGGGTTTCTGCCCGGATACGAGTTATGGCGGCGACCCCTCCCAGGTTCGGAAGCTGCAAGTCCATAAGGGTAATATCGGGTTGCAAGCTGCGGTGCAGCTCGACAGCCTGAAGGCCGTCGCTTGCTTCGCCAACGATCTCGATCTCCGGGATGACTCTAAGTAGGGCGACGAGCCCTTGTCTCACAACATGATGGTCGTCTACTACCAGAGTCCTGATTTGATCTGCCATTCCTTCATTCCTTTCCGTTCGATAGCGGCACCCTCAGCGTGACGGTTGTGCCGGTTTCAGGCGAACTCTCCACTTGCAAGCTTGCGCCAATCTGATCAGCACGTTCGCGCATTCCCTGAAGTCCAAAGTGTCCCTTTGCAGGCAGAGTTGTGTCAGTCGTATGGAATCCGATGCCATTATCGCGGACCGTTAGTGTGAGCTCGTTTGGATGATAGCGTAGATCTATCGCAACACGGGACGCTCCGGAGTGACGGACTGCGTTTGCCAGTGCCTCCTGCGCAATTCGTACGACTTCGTTCTCGAGAGCCGGAGAGAGGGCCCGATAGATACCTCCGATTTCTATCGCAGTCTTTAGATGTCCTGTCGTGCTTTGTTCCACGAGGTGCGTGAGCCGCACTGGAAGCGTGGCCTGTGTGCTGGCCGCTCGCAAGTCCCATATGCTGCGGCGAGCGTCAGCAAGTCCCTCCCGGACTAGATCCCGTGTGCGGTCGACCTGCTGACTAGCCTCCTCTACACGAGATTGAGAGAGCAGATGGGCGGTCAGCTCAAGCTGTATAGAGACGCCGACGAACCCCTGCGCCAGCGTATCGTGAATTTCCCGCGCGATGCGGTTGCGCTCCCCGAGGATCGCGTTGAACTGCGAACGAATTGCACGAACACGCATCCTGTATATCGCGAAGATAAGGCCGACGAGCAGAAGTGTGGCGAGTCCGGAAAACCATAGCGTGCGATAGAACCGCGGTTTGATAAGAAAAGCCACTTCGGAGCCTGTTTCGTTCCAAATGCCATCTTCATTGGCCGCCTGTACCCGAAACCGATAGTGTCGCGGCGGAAGATTAGTGTAGTAGGCATTGCGGCGTGAACCAGCTTGCGTCCACTGCTTGTCGAATCCTTCGAGGATGTATCGATAACGCAATCTGGAGGGCGAGACGTAACTGAGACCCGCGTATTCGAAGCCATACTTTACATGGCCTGCCGGAATTGTTATCTCCTTACTTCTATTTTCGAATCCAATGTCATCGACCGTGAAACGTTCCACAACCACGGATGGTGGCGTGCGGTTTTCGCGCAGATTTGTTGGATCTAGAGCGGCGACGCCCTTGCGAGTCGCAAACCAGAAACGCCCATCGATCGCTCTCCAGCCGCCAGGATGCCCGGTTGACGACATCTCGTCAGTGGGCAGTCCATCGGAAGAGCCATAGGTGGCGATGTGAGGAAAACACGCTGCCTCTCCGCAGGCCATTAGCTCCGACGCCAGAACGCGAACGACCCCCTGGGTTGAGGCGAGCCAGAGATAACCAATGCCGTCCTCAAGGATCGTGTCGATTTCTCGGGGAATATCCGGCGCGTGGATGGGGGAGAAGCCATTCCCCGATGAACGGCTAAGCCCATTATTTCTTGTGCCCACCCAAAGCGTGTGGTTTTTCATGTCTTCGAGCAGGCAAGTGATGACATCTCCCGAAAGTCCCTGCGCCTTGGTAAATACTGTCACCCTATCGTCCCTTATGCGGGCGAGCCCATCCAGCGTGCCGACCCAAAGGTCGTTGGAACTCGATCGCAGCATGGCGCCGATCAGATCACTTGGCAGGCCATTGGCACGGGACAGGACGGTGAAGTGCCCGCTTTGCCAATGCGCAAGGCCACGACGCGTGCCAATCCACAGGCTTCCATCTCGGTCTGCGTAGAGAGAACGGATGAAATCGTCGGGTAATCCATCTGCAGAGGTGTAGGAGCCAATTTTCTCCCTGTGCAGATGATTGAGTCCGTCTGGTGTACCGATCCAGAGGGAGCCATCTCGATCTGCGGAGACTGTAAGGATGACGTCACTGATCAGGCCATCTTTTGTGGAAAAGCGGCGAGTTTTACCGCGGAGGTAACGGAACAGGCCTTCGCTTTTGCTGCCCATCCATAGTGTTCGGTCCACGGTCTGCGTGATGGCCGTAATGGGATAACCCGAAAGGGAAGACAATGTTCGGAACTTCTGCTGTCGAAGAATATGTAGCCCAGTCGTATCGGTGCCGACCCAGAGATTGTGCTCTCGATCCTCGAACGTTGTCAGGATGGAGGTGGCACCTATGGCAGGCTGTATCTCAAGTGGTTCGTTGTCGGCTCTGGGTGCCGATGATAACGAAACAAGACCCTGGTCGGTGCCGACCCAGAGAATCCCACGTGAGTCCGCGAAAAAGGATTGTACTCGTGCCCCTGGCAACTCGCGTCCGATATGCCATATACGCAGATGGCCGTGGTTCCACAGCAGGAAGGCAGTGCGCGTTCGCACCCACTGCGAGCCATCCTGCAGGGAACCTAGGCCCTCGATCGGCTCCTTTGGGAGGCCGGCTAGCGGTACGTTGCGCAGACGCGCCCGATTATACGTAAAGAGCCCGGTCGTCGTAGCGAGCCAAACGCTGTCATTGGGACCGGAACCAAGTGCGGAGGCGGAAAGATCTAGAGGAGTGAACTTCTGTCCGTCATACCTTGCAAAACCGTCGCTGGTCAGTACAAGTAGGAAGCCATCATCGGTGGGAGCGATTGACGAAACAACGGGAGATGGCAGTCCGTCTGCAGTTGTGTAGCGGCGGAACGCACCCCCTGCGTATCGCAGAAGACCATCGGAAGTTCCAATCCAAAGAGCACCACTGCGATCTTCGGCGAGGCAGCAGGCATCGTTGCTGGTGAACGCTGGCTCGTTCTCCTGGTTGAACGGGGTGAACTGAATGCCGTTGAAGCGGGCCACGCCTCCTTCGGTAGCGATCCAGAGGTATCCATCACGAGTTTGGAGGATCTGGTGAACACTGTTCTGCGGAAGGCCGTTCTCGCTTGACCACGCCTGGTGCCCCCAGGCTCCCAAAAGGGGCGGTTCTGCGGCTCTGTCACGCTCTTTCGCATTAGCCCCTGTGTACGCGGCTGCGACCGCACATAGGGTCAGGAGAAACACGGAAGAGACGAAGCAGAAGCGCGAAAAGTTCATGCGAGTGTGCTTCTGCATGTTAAGACATTTGGTTGCCCATAGCTGCTTAATAATAGGGTGGTGGAGCAATTGCTCCTGCTGGCGACCTGCAGATAGCTTCGTGCTGGTACATCGTCACGGGCGTTGAGTACAATACTGCACCATACATCAATCTCCGTGGCGAACCTATACATGAGGCGTGAACACCGGAACTCCGTTGCATTATGTAACCGAAGGATATCCACATGACCCAAACATGGAAGGTGCTCGTTGTGCTTGCGTTGTTTGCCTTGGCTTCGCGCGTCTGCCATGCGCAGAAGGCGCATGCCTATCGCCTCTCTGGGGATGTTGCCGGAACCCACGACCCTTCGATCGTGAAAGAAGGGAAGACCTGGTACGTCTTCGCTACTGGCAAGGCCCCGGGGGGCGGTCAGTTTGCAGTTCGCTGCTCGGACGATCTCGAGCATTGGAAGCTATGCGGTCATGTCTTCGACGCCATACCCGCTTGGATTCTTGAGCGCAGCCCGGGCACAAAAGACCTGTGGGCACCGGACATCTCGTACGTTCATCACGAGTACCGCCTCTATTACGCCTACTCCCTCTTCGGAAAAAATACCTCGGGTATTGCTCTGGCCACAAACAAAACCCTTGACCCGACCAATTCCAGTTTCAAGTGGGTGGATAAGGGACTCGTGTTGGAATCGAAGACGGAAGACAACTTCAACGCAATTGATCCCAACTTCGTTCTCGACGGCAAGGGAGGTGAATGGCTTGTATTCGGCAGCTTTTGGGATGGCATCAAAATGCGCCGACTGAGCGATTCAGGTTTCTTGTCGACAAAGGACACCACAACTTATTCCGTTGCGCGACGAACGAAACCGGCGGAAGCGGCGGCGGCCGTTGCGGGTCTCCCAGCTAATTGGGAAGCGGTCGAAGCGCCGTTCATTGTGCGTCGTTGCGGCTATTTCTATCTGTTCACGTCGTGGGACCTTTGCTGCCGCGGCCTGAAGAGCACCTACAAGACCATGGTGGGAAGATCGAAGTCCATAACTGGTCCGTATGTGGACGCTAATGGAAAGTACCTCGCTGATGGGGGTGGCACAGAACTTCTGTTGGCGAACTCCCGTTGGCTGGGACCGGGTGGTGGGAGCGTTTATCTGGATTCACACAAGCGCGGTCTTGTCGTCTTTCACGCCTATGATTCAAAGACAGGGAAGCCATCGCTGCAACTCTCTACAATCGATTGGACCGCAGGATGGCCGCATGCAGATCTGGAGCGATAGAAGTTCCTTCCGAGTCTTGTAAAGCATCATCACGACCGTTAAATCCGGAAGATAGTCGTACATTGCCCCTTGCAGAAAAGGCCTTTTTGTTCATCTCCGTGATAGGGCAATCGATTTGCGAAAGCGCTTGTTTACCGACTGGCCAGCAGCGAGATGATTGCGGAGCTGACGCGAGGTCTCCTGCTGACGGCTGTGAAGTAGCAGATCGCGGGCGTCGGTCAGGTGGTCTGTCATGAGACGAGACGCAAGGTCTGGGTTGCGCTGCTCGATGGCCACCAAAATCGGCTGATGGAACTGCAGGGTATGCTCCAGATCTACAAGCTGGGATGTCACCATCATCATGTTTAGCATGGCACGGTGGATAGTTTGAAAAAGGCGTCCCGCCAGACGATTGCCAGAAGCCTGAAAGATAGCACGGTGAAAGAGTAGATCGGAGGAGACGAGGCGAACACGGTCGCATTTGCTGTGTTCCAAGTCGACGATGGATTGTCTGAGCAATGCGATATGCTCCGCATTGGCCCGTTCCGCAGCTTTGGCTGCGAGCGCTGGCTCCATCATCAGTCGCATCTCGGTGAGTTCCTGAAGTGACGTGTCGTCGAGGAGAAAGAGAAACTCCATGGGCACAGCCAGTACCGAGGAGGCGTCCCTGTTGAGGTAACTACCATCGCCGACCTTCTGCGTGATGACGCCCATGATCTCAAGCACTTTGAGGGCGGGCCGTAACGAAGAACGAGCGACGCCGAAGTTTGCCGCTAGCTCTCGCTCTGGCGGCAGCTTGGTGCCTGGAGCGAGCAATCCCTCGCTCAGCAACTGCTGGAATCGGAGGATTAGCAACTGTGTGACATCATCTTTCTCGTTGAGAACGTGCCCACTGTCGCCCAGGGGGGACTTTCGGTGTTGCTTCATCCTTGAATAGTGGTCTACCTGCAATTCGATGTCAACTGATTTACACCCGTGTCGAGTTGAGGAGTGAAGAAGTGTAATGGTACTACCGATATCATTACTCCCGAAAGGCGACTAGAACTTCGACTCTTCTCGACAGAATCCCGCTGCAAAGGAAGGTGTTCCTCCAAATCGATCTGCGACTGCAGGCGTGGGAAGGCCAAGAACGCGCGCAAATGTGGGTGATCTACGCCTCGTCAACCAGTTTCATTGAACTATCTGATATACCCGAGTAAATGGCCACTGTATTTCCAGTCTTCAAAAATTTAGCTTGACACTGTTTTCAGCTTGGTACTACCTTTAGCACGTTACAAGACAGCGTCGCAAACGTTTACCAAGAGAGCTGAGGGACAAAAAATGAAAGCTCGCAAGCTTCTCAAAGGAATTCAGAATGTCACTGTTCTCGTTCTTCTTCTAGGAGCAGCCTTGTCCACCAATGGCCAGGTGGAATCGGGGCGCTTCGTCGGACGCATCACCGATCTTCAGGGCGCATCGGTGCCCCACGCCATCGTTAAAGCAACGAATAGTGGCACGAATATTGTGCAGAGTGCCCTTACGGACTCGTCCGGTGACTTCGTCATCACGCCAGTGTCTGCCGGAGTATATTCGCTCAGTGTTACCGCGACAGGATTTCAGACGATCAACGCGTCAAACATTGAAGTCCAGGTCGGTCAGATCGTTCGCGAAGACCTCGAATTGAAAGTTGGCGAAGCAACCACAACGGTTGAGGTGTATACCGATGTTCCGCTGTTGAGTACAGACAGTGCAACGCTCGGCACGGTCATGACCAATCAGCAGGTAACAAGCCTCCCGTTGAATGGACGCGGCTTTTACAGACTAGCTGAACTTACACCTGGTGCGGCCCTGTTGCCTCCAACTGGGAATTCATTGGCAATCCGTCCTGAAGTAGTGAACGGGAACACTATCAGCGGTATTCGCGGAAGTGCGATTTCGTTTTTGTTGGACGGCGTGGACGTGAGCGAACAGCATCAGGGAGGTACGTTTATCCAAACTTCCATCGATGCACTGCAGGAGTTCAGCGTGCAGCAAAGCCCGTACTCTGCGGAATTCAACCGTGGCGGAGCGTTCTTCAATGCCACCACGAAATCGGGAACCAATCGATATCATGGAGGAGTCTTCGAGTTCCTTCGCAACGAAAACTTGGATGCGCGCAACTACTTTTCAGCAACAAGAGCAATTCTGAAGCGCAATCAATTTGGTGGTGATATTGGCGGGCCTCTGTCGATTCCGCATTTGTACAACGGGAAGGACAAGACATTTTTCTTTGTCGACTACGAAGGGCAGAGGCTAAGGCAGGGGTTGGTCGTCAATAGCACGGTCCCTACCGATGCACAACGATTGGGAGATTTCAGCGCTCCGGGATTGAAGACGCTTTATGATCCACTAACAAACCCCCGCACCCAGATCAGTTGCAACGGCGCGCTCAACGTAATCTGCCCGTCACGGATCTCCCCACAAGCATCCGCAGTACTGGCTTATTATCCGCACGCTAACAGCGGCGCAACAAGCTTTAAAGCAGTTCCGTCGCAGGGAATCGACTGGGACCAGGGAACTGTACGCGTCGACCATCAGTTGAATTCATCCAACCGACTCTTCGCGCGCTGGATCTATGTCAACAATCGGGAGTCGGATCCTAATGCCGCACCGTTGTTGAAGACCGCGTCTCTCACGTCCAACGGTTACGATATTGCGGTTGGGTTAATCACCAATATCGGAGCGAATAAGGTCCAAGACTTCAGGGTGCATTATCTGCCCAGTCATGTTCTGCTCTCCGCATTTCTTCAAGGTCCTGACTTCAACACATTGAACGGCATTCAAGGATTCAACCAGTTGCTGCGGCCCGGGACAGGAGGCTCGTTCCCGGACTATTCCTGGAGCGGCTACGCCGCGCTTCAAGGGTCTGCTTTCGATCAACGGCCAAAATCTCAAGATCGTACGGTGTTTGAACCGACCGATAACTTCACCATTCTTAAGGGGCGCCACTCTCTGAAGTTCGGGGTTCTGGTTCGCTACTACCAGTGGATTGGCTACGACAGTTCGAACTATGTAGGAATCTTCAATTTCACAGGAACAGAGACGCAAAACTCTGCGGCAGCGGCCGGTGATTCGTTCGCGGACTTTCTGCTGGGATATCCTGCGTCGGTGGCTCGTGCGTATCCTGCAAATAACTTTGGCGGACAGCGTTGGTACCAGCAATACTTTGTCCAGGACGACATACGTGTAAATCCCAAACTGACCGTAAACATTGGTCTCCGTTACGAGTATTCACCTTGGCTAAACGGTTATAAGGGACAACTTGGCACCTTCGACCCCACGAAGACTAAGCCGATTATTGTCGAGGGAAATACAAGCCAGGTTGATCTAACGTCTCAGTACGCGGCTCCTGCGGCCTACCAGTTCTTCGGAGAATACATCCAGACCAGCAGTCAGGCCGGCTTGCCCTACTCCATCACCTATACCGATCGTACGCAGTTCGGACCTCGCGTAGGTTTTGCGTGGCAGCCTCTGGGCCCCGATACGGTGATTCGCGGCGGTTTTGGTATCTTCTATGAGCCTGAGGGTACCAGCGGCCGTGTAAATCGAAACATACTGCCGTTCCTGCTGGCAGAAACTGTTAATCAGACCCAGAATGTGGTTCCGAATCGCTCAACTGCGAACTTCTTCTTAGGATCCCAACTCGGTTCGGCACTCTCCAACCCATCGCTCTTGCCGACCCTCACTCACCTGAAGATGGGACAAAACCAGCACTATAGTTTGAGCGTGCAGCAGCAACTCTCACCAAAGACTGTCTTTGATATCGCGTACGTTGGAAATCATGGGTTGCATCTGCAGGCTACCAATGATTTCAACGATCCGTCACCCGCGGCTGGTGCGGTCCAAGGACGTCGTCCTTTCCAGCCGTGGGGCGCGATCACCTTCCAATCGCAAGACCTTGGGACAACTTATCAAGCTTTGCAGGCGAAGCTCGAACGCCGCGTCAGTGATGGGATCACGGGACTGATTTCTTACACATGGTCGAAGTTCATGCAGTCGAATCAGTCTCCCGCATTGGGCGGAAACATTGGATATGAGAGAACGTACTCTCCTTTCAACACACCGCAAAACCTGGCGATGAGCGGGAGTTATCAGCTGCCGGTGGGACGTGGCAGAAAGTACATGGCCAACAGCAGTCATTTTGTGGATGCAGTGCTTGGAGGATGGCAAGTCCAGACCATTATTGTGCTGCGAAGTGGAACTCCGTATACGCCTATTGTTTCGACCGACAGGGCGAACACTGGCGTCCCAAATCAGCGACCAAACATAAACCCAGCCGGTGGATCACCCTCTTTCCACAAGTCCTTGTCGAGCTGGTTTGATAAAACAGCCTATGTCGTGGCGCCGCAATTCACTTATGGACGGGTAAAGGCTTTTACATTGCAGTCAGACGCATTCCGGCAATACGATGCTTCGATTTTCAAGAACTTCGCTCTACCCGGGGAATCAGTACTGTCTTTCCGCGTCGAGTTTTTCAACCTGCCAAACACGACCAGCTTCAACGCTCCCAGCTCAACCATTGATGCGTCATCCTGCTGCACCGTGACTTCGACTTCCATTCCATCTCGTGACATTCAGTTGGCACTGAAATACAACTTTTAACAATATAAGGGCCACTAAACAATGCGAAAGCTCGCAATTACCTTGATCTGTGCTGCCGCAATGAATGCGGCGGCACAGATGTCAGAATCGACTCCAGTATCCATTCAAGTTGACCTCGCAAAGTCACAGGGGCCGTATACGCCCATCTACAGCTGGTTTGGATATGACGAATCGAACTACACAACAATGAAGTACGGGAAACTGCTGCTGACTGAGCTGCACGATTTGAGTCCAGTGCCCGTCTACATCCGTGCACATCACTTGCTGACCTCTGGCAATGGAGTGGCAGAGCTCAAGTGGAGTTCATCGAACGTATTCACGCTCGACGCGAATGGCAAACCTGTGTATGACTTCACGATTACAGACCAGACCTTTGACGAGTTTCAAAAGGCGGGTGTCCGCCCGATGGTAGAACTGGGGTTCATGCCCAAAGACCTTGCAGCAACAATTGCTGGGGTGAAAGATTATCAGATTCACTATCCCGGAAACACTATCTCTGGAGCTTCCAACAATCCGCCGAAGGACTATGCGGTCTGGGGAGAATTGGTAAAGAAGTACACTGAGCACCTGGTGCAACGGTATGGCAAGGAACAGGTCAGCACGTGGTATTTCGAGGTGTGGAACGAGCCGGACATCGCATACTGGCATGGCACCCCTGAGGAGTACCACAAGCTCTACGACTATGCGGTTGCGGGTCTACGCGCTGCACTCCCAAATGCGATTGTTGGCGGTCCCGCCAGCACCGGGCCTGCTTCGGAGAAAGCGAGCCTGTTTCTCGATAACTTCCTGAAGCATTGCCTGAATGACAAAAGTGCAGCCAACGGAAAGCCGATTCCACTGGACTTTATCTCCTTTCACCCGAAGGGCCGCCCGACGGTCGTGGATGGACATGTGCGGATGGGCCTGGCGAATGAATTGAAAGCTGCTGGTGAAGGGTTTCGAATTGTGGCGAAGTATCCGAAGTATATTCATCTTCCAATCATCTTGAGCGAAGCCGATCCAGAAGGCTGCGCGGCCTGCTCCATGAAGGTGAATCCATCGAACGCCTATCGGAACGGCCCGTTGTACCCCGTGTATACGGCGGTGGCTATTAAGGGCCTCTTCGCCCTGCAGAATCGGTACAAGGTAAACTTGCTCTCCATGCTGTCGTGGTCCTTCGAGTTCGAAGACAAAGAATACTTTGAAGGCTTTCGAACACTTGCAACGAACGGGGTGGACAAGCCGGTGATCAATATCTTCCGGATGGCAGGCCTGATGTCCGGACAGCGTGTCAGCACGAGCAGCACGGGGCAGGTTTCGCTGGACGATATTCTCAATACGGGCGTGCGGCAAGCGCCCGACGTCGATGGCTTCGCGACGAAGGCTAACAATGAAGCTGCGGTGATGTTGTGGAACTACCATGACGACGATGTGCCGGCGGCGGGTGCAACAGTGAACGTAACCATCGAGGGAATTCCGGCAGGGGTGGAGAAGGTGCTTCTGCAGCATTATCGGATCGACGAGACACATAGCAATTCGTACGCCGCATGGAAGAAGATGGGATCTCCGCAGTCGCCGACGCCGGAGCAATATGCAAAATTGAAGGATTCCGGTCAGCTGCAACTTCTGAGCTCTCCGGAGTGGCTGGACGTGAGTCATGGCAATGTAACAATTGCGACATCACTCCCGCGGCAGGCTACATCGCTAATGCATTTGAAGTGGTGATCTCGTGGCGACCATGTTGAGAAGCGCCAAACAAACAGTGCAGTCCGGCTCAGGAGATGCGCAGTGGTATTTGGTGGCACTCGTGACCGCGGCGATTGCCATCAGCTACTTCGATCGGCAGACTCTCCCTGTCGCCATCTCTGCGATTCAGCTGACGATACCGCTCAGCGACCAGCAGTTTTCGTGGTTGCAGTTTGCGTTTCTTATCCCCTATGCGGCGCTATATGCGGCAGGCGGACGGATGCTGGATATTATGGGGACCCGTCGAGGGTTCATTCTGATCATGCTGTGGTGGTCAGGGGCCTGCGCACTACATGGCCTCGCGATGAACTTTGATTTTTTGTTGGTGGCTCGTTGCCTGTTGGGTATGGGTGAAGGCGGGGCTTTTCCTGCGGCGACGAGAATTGTGGCGGAGTGGATTCCGCCGTCTCAGCGATCGACGGCAATGGGGATTATCAATGCTGGAACTGCGGTGGGATCGGTGTTGGCACCTCCACTGATAGGCATAATTCTGCTGACGGCCGGATGGAGGATGGTGTTCTTCGCGGCCGGCGCGGTCGGTTTTGCATGGGTGACTTGGTGGTCCGTCACTTACCGGAGTAACCGTCAAGCCTCGATCGCCACGTTAGACGCACGGTCGGTCGCCCAGCGCTTGTCGTTTACGGATGTGCTAAGCATGCGCCGGGTACAGGTGCTCGTCTTCGCTAAGTTCATGAGCGATTCAGCTTGGTACTTCTATCTGTTTTGGTTGCCAAAGTATCTCTATGACGTGCGGGGATTCGACATAAAGCATGTGAGCTACTACGCGTGGATTCCATACGCCGCTTCGGGGGTCGGAAGTTTCCTGGGTGGATGGTTGTCCAGCGCCCTGCTGAGGCAGGGACGGTCGCTGGATTTCTCTCGGAAGTTTGTCCTCGGTCTCAGCGCACTCTTCATGCCTGTCGTCATGCTGGTCCCGCACGTACCTGTCGGCTGGGCGCTAGTATTATTCAGCGTTGCATTTTTCTGCCAGCAGTCCTGGTCCGGCTTGATTATGACTTTGCCCGCCGACATCTTTCCGCTCTCGGCGGTCGGATCAGTGTCAGGACTGATCGGGTTCGGCGGTGCTATTGGGGGCGCTGTCTTTGGCATCGTCGCTGGCTTCCTGCTGGGGCACGGATTCGGGTATGGAACATTGTTTTTAATTGTCGGGACTTTTCACCTCATCGGGTTTCTAGCCATCCTGCTGCTGGGAGGCAGGGTGCAACCACTTAAGACTCCAGATTTACTGCCAATATAGAGAGCCAATAATGAAAATCACAGAAGTGCGTACGCGTGTCGTTCAGTGGGAAGGGAAGACCACACCGTTGCCTCCCCACTTTTGCACAAACCCGATGGACTTGGTTATGTTCCGGGAAGCATCGATGGGCAACTTTGCATTTCATGGATGGGTGCTGGTGGAGATATTTACAGATGCCGGCCTAATCGGGCTGGGCAATGCCGCGTTGTCTCCTCTAGTTACCAAAACTTGCATCGACACCTACCTGAAGCCGTTACTGTTAGGAGCAGATCCATGGGACACCGAGTATCTGTGGCAGCAGATGTATCGCCGGACGATGGCGTTCGGGCGCAAAGGTATCGCAATGACGGCGATCAGCGCAGTCGATATTGCCTTGTGGGACTTGCTGGGGAAATCCGCTAAACAGCCTGTGTATCGGTTATTGGGAGGGCGCACGAAAAAACGAATTCCCGTCTATGCCAGTCGTCTTTACAGCATGCCGCTGGGCGAGTTGCGAGTTGAAGCGCAGCGTTACAAAGACCAAGGGTACAAGGCGATGAAGCTGCGATTCGGTTGGGGACCGGTGGATGGCGCGGAGGGTATGCAGCGGAATGTCGAGCTGGTGCGAACGGTTCGCGAAGTGGTGGGCGACGGCACTGACGTGATGGCCGACGCATACATGGGTTGGACGCTCGACTACGCAAAGCGCATGCTGCCGCTGCTCGAGCCATTCCATTTGAGATGGCTGGAGGAGCCGGTTATTCCGGATGATACGCGAGGGTACAGGGAATTGAAGGCATTCGGCCGTGTGCCAATAGCGGGCGGAGAGCATGAGTTCACGATCTTTGGTTTTCGCGATCTGCTGGAAGCGAATGCGCTGGACTATATCCAGTTCGATACGAACCGCGTTGGTGGAATTAGTCAGGCTCGCAAGATCTCGGCACTCGCGGAGGCATATCAGATTCCTGTCGTGCCGCATGCGGGCCAGATGCACAACTACCATGTGGTGATGGCTAGCCTGAACTCGCCGATGGCTGAGTTTTTTCCTAAGGTCGACGTAGAAGTGGGCAACGAGCTGTTTTGGTACATTTTTGACGGCGAGCCTGTGCCGCAGGATGGATACATCGACCTCGATGAACATACTCATGGCCTCGGTCTGACCGTGAACGAAGAGTCGCTGAAACGCTTCAAGATTATTGAGTAAACATAAGGAGAGGAATGATTCACCTTGTTCAAATCAGCGATGGTTCGTCGCGCCGCCTGGCGATTGTGGAGGAACCTCATCTCCGATGTCTTGGAGGAGTGCAAAGCGTTTATGAACTGGCACAGCAATGTTTGAGACTGGGCCGTCAACTAAGCGAGCATGCGATTGAGATCGCGAGCGGCGAAGTACTGAACTACGACGCAATCTATTCGGGAGCCTCTGAGTGGCATCTGCTAGCACCAATCGACGTACCGGCCGCGCCGTCTCGTCTGATGATTGCCGGCACAGGCCTGACTCATCTGGGCAGTGCGAAGGAGCGACAGTCCATGCACCTCGCGGATCCCACGAAGGCAGGTGAGACTGTAACTGACAGTATGCGTATGTTTCAGTGGGGGATTGAAGGTGGCCGCCCCGCGGAAGGTCAAATTGGAGTTGCTCCGGAGTGGTTCTACAAGGGCAACGGTTCCATGTTGCAAGCGCCGTTCGCTCCGTTGACGATCCCCACCTACGCAGAAGATGGTGGCGAAGAGGCGGAACTGGCCGGAATCTACCTCATCGGTGAGGATGGCGTACCGTATCGCATTGGAATGGCCATTGGCAACGAGTTCTCCGATCATCAATTCGAGAAACGTAACTATCTCAATCTCGCGGGCTCGAAGCTGCGCGCCTGCAGCCTCGGGCCTGAGCTCGTAATTGGTGCGGGATTTCAAGCGGTTGCCGGAGAGGTTCGTATTGAACGTGGAGCGGAAACCATCTGGTCGAAGAAGGTGGAGACGGGAGAGGAAAACATGTGCCATAGTCTCGCCAATCTGGAGCATCACCATTTTAAGTTCGAGGGACACCGTCAACCGGGAGACGTACATGTTCACTTCTTCGGGGCACACTCGCTGAGTTTCGGTGATGGCATCGTGCTCGAGGACGGCGACTGGATAGACGTGCGCTATGACGGATTCGGGCGAGCGCTGCGTAACTCGATTCGAGTGGAAGCGAAAACGGCAAACCGTCAGATTGCAGTGCGTTCGCTGGGGTGAAAAGGACATGAAGAGGAGATTCCCATGGCTGAAAGTGTAGCGATACTTGGGCTTGGAACGATGGGTTCCGGAATGGCAGCCAATCTGCTGAAGGCCGGTTTTTCGCTGACCGTGTATAACCGAACGGCCGCGAAAGCCGAGCCACTGACCACTGCAGGCGCGCGGTTCGCTTTGACTCCAGCCGAAGCCGTCAGAGACGCAGCCGTGATCATCAGCATGCTGGCGGATGACGCCGCGTCACGCGACGTCTGGCTAGGTAAAGATGGAGCTCTAGCCGCTACCGTGAAAGGTGCGATTCTCATCGAATCCAGTACCGTTAGCCCGGGATGGGTTGCTGAATTCTCGAGGCTTGCAGAGAAGCATGGAGCGGACTTACTGGACGCTCCCGTGACGGGCAGTCGTATGCAGGCCGAAGCCGGCCAACTCTCATTCCTGGTAGGTGGTAAAGATACCGCGCTGGCGGCGGCCACGCCGGTTTTGAAGGTTATGAGTAAGGAGATCGTTCACCTAGGCCCTGTGGGAAGCGGGGCGAAGATGAAGTTGATCAATAACTTTTTATGTGGAGTGCAGGTCGCCTCGCTGGCAGAAGGCCTCGCGTGGATCGAGCGCAGCGGGTTGGATCGCGATAAAGCGCTGACCATCTTGAAGGCGGGAGCTCCTGGCAGCCCGCTTCTCGCCGCGATCTCGGCCCGGATGGTCAGTCAAACTTACACCGTGAACTTTCTGCTCAAGTTGATGACAAAAGACCTGCTCTACGCACAGAATGAGGCATCGCAATGCAACGTCGATCTGAAGACGGCTGAAGCGGCTCGAAGTCTCTTTGAGACAGCTATCGAGCAAGGACTCGGCGACAAAGACATGGCATCAGTGATCGAACCGATCCGCAACAAGTAGGCGATAAACCTCAACGCTCTGAAAAGAAGACAAACCTCAATGCTCTGAAAGAACTAGACCGATTCACCAAAAGCGCAGTGGAGATCGATTATGAAGTGCGTTGTCATTTTCTCTAGTCTCGTGCTTTGTCTCTGTCGAGTATCTGCAGAGGACGTTTTCGCGGCCATTGTATCTGGATCCATCAACGCCAACTGAGCAGCGCGTAGCCAATTTGATCGGGCGAATGACTCTCGAAGAGAAGGCGCAGCAGCTGAATCATCTAAATGTTGGTATTCCCCGTCTCAAAGTGCCGGCTTGGGGTGGATGGAACCAGACCTTGCACGGCGTCTGGTCGAAGCAGCCGACAACGCTCTTTCCAGCGCCGATTGCGATGGGCGCGACGTGGGATACGGCGTTGGTTCAAACCATCACTGGCGCGATGTCGGATGAAGCCCGCGCCTTATATAACATTGGCGCGGATGGCCCTCGTTCGAAACACGGCCTCGTCTTTCGCTCGCCGGTAATCAACATAAGCCGCGATCCTCGCTGGGGACGAATTCAGGAGGTATTCAGCGAAGATCCTTTTCTGACGGGACGTATGGGTGTTGGATATATTCAAGGATTGCAGGGCGACAATCCGCATTACCTAAAGGTGGCGGCGACAGTTAAACACTTCGCAGTAAATAACGTTGAGACAAACCGCCAGAGACTCTCCGCCGAAGTAGACGAACGTAACCTGATGGAGTATTGGCTACCCCATTGGAAGGCAGCGATTATGGAAGGCCATGCCCAATCGGTGATGGCCTCTTATAACGCAATCAACGACGCCCCTGATGCAATCAACAAGTATCTCTTGACAGATATTCTTCGTGGGCAATGGAAGTTCGACGGCTTTGTAACCGACGATCTGGGTGGAGTCAATCTGCTCGTGGCAGCACACCACATAATCGAAGACCCAGTAGTCGCGACGGCGGAGGCTATCAAAGCAGGATGCGACTCCGACGACGTGCAATATGAGACAAATATCCCTCTCGCGGTAAAGCGCGGTCTTCTACAAACCACTGAAGTGGATCGCGCTCTGGGACGAGTCCTGGGAGTCGGCTTCCGTCTGGGTGCGTTCGACCCGCCCGAGATGAACCCCTATTCGAGGATCTCAGCCGAAGTCATTCGCTCACCGGAGCATTTGAAGCTGTCGCTACAGACTGCGCTGGAGTCAATGACGTTGCTCTCGAATAGAAATAACTTCCTGCCCCTCAAAAAAGAAACTCTAAAGAGTATTGCAGTCATCGGCCCGGCCGGCGATGCCGCCTTCGAGACCGGCAATTACTATGGCACACCAGCCCGTAAGGTTGGTCCATTTCAAGGGTTGAAGGAAGCACTAGGCTCCAAAGTAAAGGTGGAGTACCAGCAGGGAACTGGGTTCGTTGAGGCAGCCGACGCGGCGCTGATCTCCCGTGCGGCGGAGTTGGCGCGAAAATCAGACGTCGCTATTCTGTTTCTCGGGACGAACCTCAAGGTGGAAGCCGAGGGTAGGGACCGCAGAGATTTGAATCTTCCCGGCGCTCAACAGCAGTTGATGGAGGCGGTCTACGCCGCCAACCCAAAGACAGTCTTAGTGTTGATAAATGCAGGCCCATTGGCTGTTACATGGGCGAATGACCATCTCCCTGCTATTGTTGATGCGTGGTATCCGGGCGAAGATGGCGGCACGGCAATTGCGCAAGTCCTGCTGGGCAACTACAACCCGGGCGGCCATTTGCCCTACACGGTCTACGCCAGTCTTGACGGCGTACCGCCGCAGAACGAATACGACGTAACGAAGGGTTTTACTTATCTTTATTTCAAAGGCATACCTCTCTACGCCTTTGGCCACGGTCTGAGCTACACCCAATTCAAGTACAGCAATATAAAGCTCTCTCAGAACAAGATCAGCACGGCTGGAGAGGTTGACGTCTCGTTTGATCTCCAGAATTCTGGGTCGCGGGGCGGATCGGAGGTGGCGCAGATGTACGTTCATCAAGTGAAGTCGAACGTGGTGCAGCCAATCAAGAGCCTCCGCGGGTTTCAGCGTGTGACGCTGGACCCTGGCGAAACAAAGCACGTCACGATAGCCCTGCCTGCATCCCAACTCTCCTACTACGATGTAGTCACCCACAAATTTATTGTTGTTCCCGGAATGTTCAACGTAATGGTCGGATCGTCATCGGACGATATCCGGCTTAGGACAGACTTGGAAATTACTAATTGAAAGCCGGCTTTAGTATTTCGGATGAAATTATCGCGCCTCCGAAATCCGGTCGCTTGCATTACTATCTATTGAAATTGCCTGTATGACTTGCCGGGAACTCTCGGGAGGACAATGGAGACTTTCACACATGGATAAACGAGAATTCTTGAAGACCTCGGGCGCTGTTCTTGCTAGTAGTCTGTTTTCAAAGATAACTACCGCGCAAACAACCATTGCCAGCCGGACAAATTGGGCTGGAAATTACACGTACAGTGCTAAGAACCTCAACCTCGCAAATACTGTCGAAGACGTCAGGCACAACGTCCGTGAGCGCTCTCACCTCAAGGCTCTCGGGGCGCGTCACTCTTTCAATGGCATTGCCGACAGCACTGTTGAACAAATCTCTCTGAAGCGTTTCGACCAGATCGAACTCAATCCCAAAGTCAAAACCGTGACCGTCGGGGCTGGTGTCACCTACGGCCAGCTGGCGCCATACATCGACAGCCGCGGATTCGCCGTTCATAACCTTGCCTCGCTGCCGCATATCTCCGTAGTCGGGGCTTGCGCTACGGCCACGCACGGCTCTGGCAGCACGAATGGCAATCTTTCAACCGCCGTCCGTGCAATGGAGATCGTAACCGCGAACGGAGATGTCCTTATCTTCTCCCGTGAACAATTGGGCGACAAATTTCCAGGTACCGTAGTCGGACTTGGAGCTCTGGGTGTGATCACAAAGATCACGCTCGAAGTGCAGCCAACCTTCCAGATGACCCAAGTGGTCTATGAAAATCTCTCCTTCTCTCAACTTGAACATCACCTCGACGATATTTTTGCGAGCGGTTATAGCGTCAGCCTCTTTACTGACTGGCAGAATCATCGCGCAACCCAGGTCTGGATCAAACGCCGCGTCGATCAGGGCTCTCACGCGGATCCAAAGGCCGAGTTTTACGGAGCGACGTCAGCAACCCGGAATGTCCACCCTCTTGCCGGTCACTCAGCGGAGAATTGTACCGAACAGATGGGCATTCCTGGACCGTGGTACGAACGGCTTCCACACTTTCGCATGAACTTTACACCGAGCAGCGGAGCGGAACTCCAGTCGGAGTACTTTGTGCCTCGCGAAAAAGGCTATGCGGCGATACATGCTGTTGAACAACTTCGCGACCAGATCACGCCTCACCTTTTCATTTCGGAGTTTCGCACTATCGCGGCAGATGATCTTTGGATCAGTCCTTGCTACCAGCGGGCGTCGATGGCGCTGCATTTCACATGGAGGCCGGAGTGGCCGGCCGTCAAAAAGATCCTCCCGTTGATCGAAGAAAAGCTCGCGCCGTTCGGTGCCAGACCGCATTGGGCGAAACTCTTCACGATGCCGGCTGCCGATCTAAGGTCACGTTATGCAAAGATGTCCGACTATCAGGCAATGCTCGCGCAATATGATCCAAACGGAAAGTTTCGGAACGAATTTATAAGCAAAAATATCCATAGTGCATAAGCCCAATTGCCAATAGGTGCTCCGCTTCAGCTCGGAGCTCTATTGAAGCCGCGCTCTCGAGATTACCAGTAGCACTAAGGCGCTGCAGAATCCCGATTGTAATTATGGATGCGCTGCTGCTGCAGGGGTAGACTGCGCAAAATTAACAAAGTCACGGCCAACGTAGAGCCGATATCCGCCACCTCCGGGCGACGGCAGCACTTGCAGAGGAGTAGGACGTCGCAGATTGGCGTCTTTGGAAGAGCGGACCAAAAACAGGTCGTGGCCGCCAATGTCCATAACCACGAAGTCCTTGCCCGCGAGAAAACCGCACCCGTATGCGCCCGGTTCTAATCGATGACCCGCAATGTCGATTGCGACTTCGGTGATGAGATATGCCTGATACTTTTCCTGCACAGAGCTTGAGTAACCGGCAGTGTCCACCAGGCTGGCAAGAAGGAAAGCATCTTTTGCGAATTGAACTCCACCAGAGTTTCTCGCCTGAATCGGCGCGCTCTGACCGCGGAAGAAGACTGTGGCGGGAAGAAGTTTCGCAGCCTCTGGAGCGGTCAGCACCTTCGTTCCAGTCTCATTCTTGCCGTCGTAACCGGCTTGAGAGGCTGCACACAAGGCAGGTGCGGCAATGGCAAGAAGAAGGATGGCGCGCATCGGTTTACGGAGCATAAATGGGCCCCTTGTCAGTCGCATACCTACATCCTACGAAAGGATACCTTTCCGGTAAACGGTCATTTGGAGAGCCCGCGTTAAGTGCGCACCGATTATTCCGGGGTTATAACGCAACGCGGCATTTATTGCCGTTCGGAGTGCATCCACGAAGCGATGCCTTTTCAAGAGAAGAAGGCATCGCTTTCTACTCTGCTAGCAGTTAGCTGAGCGGGCAGTCTTCCCCAACATCTCGTTTCCTTTTGGAACTCGTTTTCGCAAAAAGCCCGTCTCCAACTGATGGTCTTATCTGTAACGAAGCTGGACCGTCGTATCTGTAACCAAGCTGGAACGTCGTATATATTTGCCGTCCCGGTATACACGCGGGGACAGGTACAATCTGCTCAAATACGGCGAAAATGCGGCGCGGATTCCTCTGCCCTGCCTTTTTTCTCTCCCGTTGCAGGAGATTAATTTGGGGTGGAAAATAAAAAGCACGTTTGTATGGGGAAATGCTTGACAAGCCCAGCTTGGTTTAGTAGGCTTCGGGGCGATCAAGAAGTGGGAAATTATTTTAACTGAGAGGGCGATCTCCCTTTCCGCCTTTAGAAGTCGATCGGCAAGAGAAGCTCGACGGGAAAATTGCAATAGTTCACTTAAGAAGTTGCTTACATTTCCTTTGATCTAGGTGCCTCGAGAAAACGTTTACAGGAGATCCCTCATACTCCAAGTGAAAACAAATTCCGCCTGCACAAAGCCTTGAAACACAAAGAAGTACTACGCGTTAGTCAATTTAGGAGGCTGCATTATGCATCGTTCTCGGTTTGCATTGACAGTGATGTTCAGCATGGTTCTGTTACTCGTTCCATGTGCGTGGGCTCAGGAAAACGCAACCATCGTTGGAACTGTGGTCGATGCTTCCAACGCAGTGGTTCCGAACGCAGAAATTACCCTGACCAACACTGCGACGAGTCAGGTAAGGCAGGCAACCTCGAACACTTCAGGGCTCTATTCTTTCGCTAACGTAGGTGTCGGCCACTTTACGCTGAACGCTGCAGCAAAGGGATTTCAAAAATACACGAAGACAGACATCGTGGTGAACACCGCTCAGACCCTGCAGGAAAACATCTCCCTTACGGTCGGGAGCGAAACACAAACGGTCACTGTCGAGGCTGATGCTTTGACGCTCCAGGCGGAAACCAACGAGGTGAGCAACCTGATCACTGGTGACCAGGTGACCCAGTTGGCGACGAACGGACGCAACGTGGTGTCGCTTGCGGCTTTGGGAATGGGAGTGTCCAACACCTTGCCGTCTTTCGGCGGCGTGAATGCTCTAACCGCCGCTAATGGTCTCAGCTTCAGCGGAACCCGATCAACCCACAACATTTATCTTTTGGATGGAGGCGAACTGAACGATCGCGGCTGCGGCGGATGCTTCAGCTCATTGCCCTCTGTGGATGCGTTGGCGCAATTCCAGGTTCTCAGCAGCAACTACGGACCCGATTACGGCATCGGCTCGGGCGGAACCATTCTGATGGTTCTGAAATCCGGCACTCATAACTTTCACGGCGGAGTGTGGGAGTTCAACAGGAACGAAGCGTATAACGCCAACAATTATTTCAGCAACCTCGCGGGCCAACGGCGGTCAAAGTTTCGCCTGAATAACTTCGGCGGTAACATCGGCGGCCCACTGTGGATCCCTCATGTATACAACGACTCGCGCACCAGAACGTTCTTCTTTGTGAATGAAGAGTGGCGAAAACTTGTTCAGGGATCTACGCCTACGACGGGCACAACTATCGCCGCCAGTAATTTCCCAGTGGCTGGACAAGATCTGGTATACACCGTCCCATCCAACGGAACGGCCCCAATCGTTCCGGTCACCACTGACCCAGCCAAGCTGGCAATCTATGCCCTGCGCGGTTTGACTCCGAACCAGCCCTTTCCCAACAACATTATTCCGAAACAACTGATCGATCCGAACGCGGTCCTCGAAGTGAACGCGGGCACCTTCCCTCATCCGAACTTTGGTACAACCCAGTACATCTCGTCCATCCCACAACCCACCAATGTCCGCGAAGACGTAGTGCGCATCGACCACGCCATCAATACCAAGCTGCAGTTGATGGGCCACTATCTCCATGACTCGGTGAATCAGACATACTACCCGCCGTTGTGGGGCATCGCCAACAATTTTCCGACGGTCGGTACGGCCATGCTCAATCCCTCCTGGTCCGCGACCATCAAACTCACCCAGACACTTTCACCCACCTTACTCAATGAAACTGCCTTCCTTTACAGCGGCAATACAATCCATCTCACTCCCGTAGGTGTTTTCGCGCAGCCGTCAGGCTGGACCGGTACAACCTTCTTCCCGGCTGCCAATAACTTCCTCAATCGCATGCCGGAGATCCAGCTCGGCGCTCCCTACGGTAGAAACTGGAGTTCAAGCTACTTCCCCTGGAAAAATTCCTTTGAAGGCTATGAAACCCGGGACGATCTGTCGTGGAACAAGGGGGTGCACCAGTTCAAATTCGGCTTTAGCTGGCTGCATGCTCCAAAGAACCAGCAACTGCAGGCCAACACTCAGGGCACCGCGGTATTCAACAATAGTTCATTTTCCAAAGATTCTTATATCAACTTCCTCCTCGGAGATGTCGCGACTTTCACCCAACTCCAGTTCCTTGCGGGCAAACATTGGGTCCAGAACAACTATGGCTTCTACATCCTTGACAACTGGCACATCGTTCCCCGGCTGACTCTCAACCTCGGTCTTCGGTTCGACGGGATGCCGCACACCTATGAGCGATTTAACCAGTTTTCCAATTTCGTTCCGGCAAACTACAACACATCGCTGCCTTATCCTCTGAACCCGGACGGCACCCTCAACCCTGCCACCCTCACGCAGTTCAATGGTGCGCCATTCTATCTCAATGGCATCAGCGAGGCTGGCGTCAATGGATTCCCCCGTGGAGTAGTACAGAACCAATACAACACCTGGCAACCGAGAGTAGGCTTTGCCTATAATCTCACCGCAAAGCAACCTACCGTAATCAGGGGTGGTTTTGGGATGTTCTTTGAACGTGTTCAAGGCAACGACGTTTATAACGCTGCACTGAATCCACCTTTTGCATACCAGCCTTCGGCTACCAATGTTTATTTTTCCAACCCCCGCACCAGCGCCTTGACAGGCGCTACAACGACCCAGGCCTTTCCCTCCACGTTGACGAACATATCGTTCCGTTATCCACCCCCTGGCACGGCGCAGTTTAGTTTGGGTGTTCAACGACAGCTTGCCCAATCGTTTATCGGAGTGATCCAGTACGTCGGCTCTGTAGGCTGGACGCAGAACAACGCGCGGGCGATCAATACCCTGCCACTAAGCGATCCAGTGGTGGGTCTAGCAAAGCGACAGGCGGTCGCCACCAACACGCCGATAAACATCGTTGGTCAACCTACTATTCTTCCAACTGCGAATCTATATCGACAGTTCCCCGGCTTCAGCTCGATTACGCAGGAGGAAAACAGGACGAACTTCAACTACAACTCTCTCCAGGTAGGGGTGCGCATGGAGAACAAACACGGACTTACCTTCCAACTGGCCTACACCTACTCTCATGAGATCGACACGGCGACCAACGATCTCAATACAGTTTCAAACCCGTTCGACATATCCTATGACCGCGCATCAGGAGGATTCGACCGACGTCAAATCTTCAATGCGAACTACATCTACCTACTCCCGTTCTTCGCTAAGACCGGCAATGCAGCCGAGCGAATATTCTTAGGGGGCTGGGAGGTCTCGGGGGTGACGGTTGTTCAATCCGGCATTCCGCAACCCATCACCTATAACGGCGCCGACGTCCTTGGTCTCGGCGGCGGCACGACCAACCGTCCGAACATCGTGGCACCCATTGTGTATCCCAAGACACGTCTCGCTTGGTTCAATAAGAGCGCTTTTGCGGCTCCGATCGCTCCTTGGGCCGGGGGAGGGAATCAAGGCTTTGGTAATGCAAGGAAGGATGCGATCATCCTTCCGGGCCTCTTCAACTTCAATCTGGCCGCGTTCAAGACCTTTTCCTTCACAGAAGACGTGAAACTCCAAATGCGTTTTGAAAGCTTTAATACCTTCAATCACACGGAATTCCAAAATATCGATGCTGCTACGAACGACGCAAACTTCGGTCAGGTGACCTCAACCTACGATCCTCGCGTGCTGCAACTCGGCGCGAAAATCTCGTTCTGATCTGGAGTCTCTCTGTTCTATGGGCGCCCGGCTTCAATACCGTGGCGCCTTTTATTTCGGCGCGGTTGACGGTTGTCGTTTCGATGGACCCTTGATGCCTCGTAGCGGCGACTTTGCAACACCCTGACCTTCCTTGATTGTCACCAACTGATTGCTTTCCACGCCGGAAAATCGCTCGACCAGGCTGTTCGTCCAATGGATCTCAAGATCGGCATGGGTACTACGCCCTAGCCCGAAGTGGAGCCTGCGGTCGTTTACGGAATAAAAGCTCGACTGGCCCATGACAGCTTGGGCCTGCACCTTGCCACCATATTTGGCTACGACTCTTGATCCGATTGCGCTCCGGTTCGATTTCGTCCCGACGAGAAACACCTTGAGCCAGTTGAGATCGCTCGTAAGATCGTTTCGAAGCAGGGAGGGGGGTTCGTTCAAGTTGATGACGACCATGTCGACGTCGCCATCGTTGTCGAAATCGCCGAAGGCACAGCCCCGGCTGCAATGTGCTGCTGAAATTCCTGGACCCGCCTCTTCAATCAATTCTTCGAACTTGCCATTTCCCAGATTGCGGAAGATAAGCCGAGGAGTCTTCAGCGGGTACTCTGGAAATTCCGCTTCGACTTCGGGATAAACGGATCCGGTAACGACTGCCAGATCTGGCCAGCCATTATTGTCGAAATCGGCGAAACCGGTCCCCCAGCAGATGTAGCGGGTTTCAACTCCGAAACCTGCAGGGCTCGTTACATCCGTGAAGCTGGCCGCTCCGTCATTGCGATAGAGTACGTTCGTATCGTCCGAAAAGTGAGTCTTGAAAAGATCAAGATTACCGTCCAGATTGTAATCGCCCACTGCAACTCCCATCCCGGCCTGCTCGGCGCCATCCGCGCTGAAAGCCACACCTCGTTCGGCGCCCTCTTCCGTAAACGTGGAGTTGTGGTTATTGCGTAATAGAAGGCTAGGAGTTGAGTCCGATGCTACATAAATGTCCGTCCAGCCGTCGTTGCTGAAATCGGCTGCGACGGTGGTCATCGAATAAGTTCGCGAAGCCTTTGCGATCCCAGTTTCCTGGGAGACGTCGCGGAACGTTCCATCGCCTTGGTTTCGGTAGAGGTAGTTGCGGGGCATCGGCAGACCTCTGGGTCCACAGTTAACTGCCACACCTTTGAAGTTGCAGAATGGGTTTGCACCGGGCTTTGGCAATCGGTCTAGATGCAGGTCGACATAGTTCGCGACGTACAGGTCCAGATACCCGTCGCGATCATAGTCAAAAAAAGTGCATCCCGATCCCCAACGAGTGTTGCCCTCATAGGTGAGCCCCGCCTGCTGTGTAACATCGGTAAAGGTGCCGTTGCCATTGTTCCGGTAGAGGACATTCTGACCGTAATAGGTGACGAATATGTCCTCAAACCCGTCGTTGTTGTAATCTCCGACCGTTACTCCGCTGGCCCATCCGGAACGTATCAGCCCGGCCTTCTCCGTAACATCGGTGAACGTTCCGTCTCGGTTATTCTTGTATAGGCGATTACTGGAATCGGCAACAGGTTCGTCCATGCGCATGCCGCATAACACGAAAATATCCAACCAGCCATCGTTGTCAAAGTCCAGGAAGGCGACCCCGCAACCCACTGTCTCGATGATGTAGTTCTTATGCTTGAGTCCCCCATAGACGACTGGGAAGGTCAATCCGGCCTGGGCAGCAACATCCGTGAAACGGGCAAGGAACGGGATACCGGACGGCTTACTTCTGGGCAGAGGTTTCAAATTTCGAGTCGACACGCCCTGGGCAAAACCCATTGTCGATGCGGCAGTCAGCCATAGAAAATCCCGGCGTGAGATATGGGCTTTTGCTTGGCTCATTCGTGGGTAGAGATTGTGTTTCTTTTTCAATCATAACTCCCATTCGAAGGGCGGTTTCTATTTCGGCACAGTGCTATCACCGGAGACCTTCTCAATCAGAGAGTCTTCTGTCTTGCTGTGCAGCTCTTTTGTTTTGGCGAACTCCTGGGCGGCCTTTTCCTTCTGTCCGAGTGTCGTATAGAGCCGAGCCAGGCGGTAATGCGCGTCCGGTTGCGTCGAATCCAACTGCACCGCATGTAGGAGGGCCGCAACAGCTTCCTGATTCTTATTTTCATCGGCATAGATGCAACCCAGATCGAAGTAGGCTAACCGGTTTTCACTTTGCAGTTGAAGCGCCTTCTGCAACAGTGGCTCTGCCGTCTTGCTGTCATTGGAGTGCAGTGCGATATCGCCCAGATATAAGTACGCCTGCGCATAGCCTGGATTGTTCTTGACCTCCAGTTGGAGCTCCGGCGTCGCCTTTTGGTAGTCATGCTGCTTGTAGTACAGATAGCCCAACTCGAAGTGGAGAACAGGTTCATTCGGCGAGATGCGTGCCGCCGTCTCAAGCTCCTTGATCGCGTTCTCCGTCCTTCCCATGCCATCCAGCGCCTGCGCCAAAAGCATGTGTGCCTGAACGGCATCCGGATTGACAGCAAGAATGCTCTTGTACTCCGTCAAGGCACAGTCGTACTGGTGACTCCATAGACAACTCTGGGCCAGAACATTGTGCAACTCCAGATTGGAAGGGTCATCTTGCACGCTTGTCTGTAAATACTGGCTCGCTTTGTCATATTGACGAAGCCCGAAATAGCTCATCCCTAGAAGTACCGTGCTGCGATGATCCTCCGGTTTCTCTTTCGCTACGAGCTCAAATGCTGGGATCGCAGCCGAAAAATGCCCTTGCTTGAATTCAGCGATTCCCAGGTTGAATGCGACCTCAGGCTGGTCCGGCTTTAGAGCCAGCGCTTTGCGGTATTCGGTCGTAGCAGGCTGCAGCTTTCCCTGTTGCGCGAGTGCCACGCCCAGGTTGCCATGTACCAAAGCATCTTTCGGATGCTGTTGTTCCAGTTGACGCCACAACAGTTCTGCGTCGTGAAACCTGCCTGTTCGCATGAGTTCTGACGCTTGGAGAGCGAGATCATTCTGCGCGCGCAAGGGGGCGACGGCCCAGGCCATGATCAGAAGAACCAACATTAAAGGATGGAGCCGCGACTTTGAGCTGGACACCTGACTCCAAGCGTGGCGCATCCCTAACTTCCAAAAACCGGGTCGTCTCCCCAGCAAGCCAACGGGCATCTCGAATAAGAAAATCATGTCAGTGGATTATGCGCTAATAATCGGTGTGTCTGGAAGGACTTCTCAGGTCAGGCCAGCCCCTACAGTTTACCGTCACGGCGGCACACTTCTTCCAACTTCTTAAGTTAGATTGTGGACGCTGTCAACTCTGCATAGAGCCCAGTAACCAGAACAAATAAATTACCCCGGTTTTCCTGAAGATTTGCCATATTCAGCCTCACTCCACCGCATATAATTGGCCCGTCCAATGACCTCCTTTTTCCGATCACAGGAGACTGCTATGCGAAAGTCTTACCTCCGCTTCCGAGTTCTCTCGGGTCTCTTCGTCGTCTCTGCCATGCTGCCATTGCTTGCGCCTGCACAACAGCAATCCGGCACCCAGGCTTTCCAATTCATGAATCCCGCTCTCCCGGTCGATCAGCGAGTGAATGACCTCATCGGCCGAATGACTCTAGAGGAAAAGGTCTCGCAGATGCGCGATCACGCTCCCGCGATCCCGCACCTCGGAGTTCCTAAATACGATTGGTGGAACGAGGGTCTGCACGGCGTCGCCTTTGCCGGTTACGCCACCAACTTTCCCCAGGTCATCGGAATGGCTGCGACCTGGGACGCCAGCCTCGTGCATCGCATGGGCGAGACTATATCAACCGAAGCACGCGCCAAGTACAACCAGGCCATGCGCGAAGACCACCACGAGATGTTCTTCGGCCTGACTTTTTGGGCACCTAACATCAATATCTTTCGCGACCCGCGGTGGGGACGTGGCCAGGAAACTTACGGCGAAGATCCGTTTCTCACAGGCCGTATGGGTGTGGCCTTTGTCACCGGCATACAGGGTGACGATCCCAACTACCTAAAACTGGTCTCCACGCCCAAGCACTATGCCGTACACAGCGGCCCCGAGCCTACCCGTCATCAGGACAATGTCGATGTGTCGTCTCACGATCTCGAGGACACCTATTTACCGGCCTTTCGCGCCGCGGTTACGGAGGCTCACGCTCAGTCCGTGATGTGCGCCTACAACGCGATCAACGGAGCGCCAGCCTGCGCGAATACGATGCTGCTGCGCGATCATTTGCGCGATGCCTGGCACTTTGACGGTTACGTCGTGAGCGATTGCGCAGCCGTCGCCGACGTCAATACAGGGCATCACTTCGCCCCCGATATGGCCCACGCCGCTGCGGCCGCGTTGAAGGCCGGTACCGACCTCGAGTGCGGCTTCGGAAAAGGACAAGCGTATTCAGCTCTTGTCGATGCCGTGCACCAGAACCTTATTACGGAAGCGGAAATCGACACCGCGCTGCGCCGCCTCTTCACCGCACGCTTTCGACTCGGCATGTTCGATCCGCCTTCCAGCTACGCTTACGGTCGCATTTCTGTCAGCGAAAATAACTCGCAGCAGCATCGCCAACTCTCCCTTCAAGCTGCGCGCGAGTCTATAGTCTTGCTCAAAAACCAAGACAACACGCTTCCCCTCAAATCCGGCATAGCGCGCATCGCAGTCATCGGTCCTACCGCAGAACTCGTCCAATCCCTGCAGGGCAACTACAACGGCCCCCCACCGTCGCCAGTTTATCCACTCAACGGGATCGAAAAACGCTTCGCGTCTTCCCAAATCTCCTACGCCCAAGGGTCCAGCCTCGTCGAAGGACTAGCGATGCCGATCGAACACACGGCGCTGCACCCCGCCAGCGGCACCGGCAACGGCCTCACGGGTGAGTACTTCAACTCCAAGGATTTCAGTGGCCAGCCCGTACTCAAGCGCACCGACCGCAACATTAATTTCAACTGGGACAAGGTTGTTCCAGTCACTGGCCTCCAGCGAGACAACTACGCGGTCCGCTGGACTGGAACCTTCACACCGCCGGTTCCCGGCGACTACAAACTCGGTCTACGCGTGAACTACTGCTACGCCTGCGAGAACGCTGAGGGCTTTCGCCTCTACCTCGACGAGAAGGTCGTCGTCGAAAGCGGTGCCAAGGGTACCGGCGAACGCGGCGCTGTCATCCAGGCCCCCGTGCACTTCGCCGAAGCCAAGCCCCACCCCATTCGCCTCGAATACCTCCACGGTACCGGGAGCGCCGGCATTGACCTCACCTGGGATGCGCCCCCAGCCATTCTGCGCGACGAAGCCGTTCAAGCGGCGAAGCAGTCCGATGTCATCATTGCCTTTGCCGGACTTTCACCTTCGCTTGAAGGAGAGGAGATGCCCGTCAAACTTGCAGGCTTCAGCGGTGGTGACCGCACCGCCATCGATCTGCCCGCCGTGCAGGAGGAACTGCTGAAGGCCGTCGCCGCTACCGGCAAGCCACTGGTGGTCGTCTTGCAGAACGGCAGTGCCCTGGCTGTCAACTGGGCCCAGGAGCACGCCAACGCCATTCTCGAAGCCTGGTATCCCGGTGAAGAGGGTGGAACCGCTATCGCCGAAACGCTGGCGGGAGACAACAACCCCGCGGGACGCCTTCCATTGACCTTCTATTCGTCACTTAGCCAGGTGCCGTCCTTCAACGACTACTCTATGAAAGACCGCACTTACCGTTACTTGTCCGACAAACCGCTCTATAGCTTCGGATTTGGTCTCAGCTACACTAACTTCGCCTACAGCAACATCAAGCTCCCCTCCTCAAGTATCAAAGCCGGCGACACGGTTACCATTGAAGGTGACGTGAAGAATACTGGCTTTGCTGCCGGCGACGAGGTGGTCGAGCTCTACCTCACGCAGCCAAAGGCTTCCGGTACTCCCATTCGGGTGCTTGCCGGCTTCACGCGGGTGCATCTTGATCCCGGGCAGTCTACCCACCTCGGACTGACAATCGATCCGCGATCGATCGCCCAGGTCGACTCGAAGGGAACCCGCACGATACTGCCTGGCGACTATACAGTCTCACTCGGCGGCGCACAGCCCGGTGATGCCGCTGCCCCAGTTCAAACGGGAAAGTTCACTATCACCGGTAAAGCAGAACTGCCCAAGTAGCGCTAGCTACTATGGGCTACTTGGGCTGGGGAGAGCCCCCACTGCTCGCTTCATCTTCTTCAGCCGGCAGCATCTGATAACTGACGAAAGCTAAATGATGGCTGTCGCGAGCCCAGGATGGAACGTTTATTGTTCCCGCGCCACCGACGATGTTCACAAGGACCTTCACCTTTCGGTCCTCCAGGGACATGATCCGAAGCACTACATCCTTGTTCGCGGGATGTCCTGTGACACCCTTTTCATAACTGAGGAAGACCATTGACCTGCCGTCAGGTGAGATGTGCGGCGTCCAATTCACCAGGTCGTCGGAGGTGACCTGTTCCGGGTTGCTACCATCCGAGCGCATACGCCAGATCTGCATACCGCCGCCTCGATCTGAGTTGAAGTAGATGTATCTTCCATCCGGAGAATAATCCGGATCATCGCTGACGCCGTTGCCCGCAGTCAGAGGCCTCTCTGCACCTCCCTCGGCCGATATCGCGTAAATATTGAGGGAACCGTGGTCTGGGCGACTAAAGACTATCGTCTTGCCGTCGGGCGACCAGCTATGCCAGTACGAGTTGGGATGTTCTGTCACCAGCCGCGGCGTTCCTCCGTTGGACGGGATGACGTAGATGCGCGATTCTGGCTTCTCCGGCATGCTGCAAGTGATCGCTAACCACTTACCGTCAGGTGAGAGCCCGTGGCTTCCATTGCAGCGAGTGGCGGAGCCAACATTGACGGCATCAGGAATTCCGCCTGATGCAGAAATCTTCATGATCTTGCCGTCCTGGTTGAAGAGCAGAGTGCTTCCATCCCTGCTCCAGTTGGGCGCCTCAAAGCGGCCCCGCGTCGTGTAAACCATCGCCCGGCGTGAGTTGTCTTCGGTCCCGATCGTCTCGAGCGTGCTGTAAAGCGTAAGATTGCCAGGTTTGGCCGCAGGCAACGTTTTAAGCTCGACATTCGAAAAAACGGCCCTTTCCACTACCTTGACATCGTGGGAACACACCCCAAGGCCAACGTAGAACGGCTCACGCAGGTGCAGCTTGATGGATGATCCAACCTGATGCAACGGCTCGCTTCCCATGCTTAGAAACATGGTGATCGTATCCCCACGTTTCTCCAGACGCAGTCTGTTCGGAGAAGAGATGTCCAATTCGATACCCTGTGTTGTCGCGCCTTGTACAAGGCGGTACTGTAACGCAGTCAATCCCGAGCCGTGCTGTGCTGCGTCGGCATAGACGCCGTCGGCGTCGAGACTCTGGCGAAAGATGAGCAACGCCTTGCGATGTGGATTGGGGTTGCCGGTCTTAGTCGGGAAATCGATATCAGCGGTAAGCGACACATCACCAGAGACCTTCTTCCACACAAAGTGGAAAGCATCGACCGTAGACCAGAGATTAGCGCCTGCGGCAGTGATGCTGTAAGTTCCCGCGGCTGGGTCGTACACGAGATTTCCCGGAGGAGTAACGCTGCCGACATCAGACTCGCCTTCGAAGAGTCCTAGAGATTCTGCCACTGCTGCGGGCCGGCCCTTACTTCCGGATCCACCAGAGACCATAACCTGACCTTTGGTGAAGACTGGATCCATCTCAGCGATGTCTACGCGAAAACTCACCGTATCGGCAGTTGGGAATCCAGGAGGCACCTTCTGAGTCACTTTTCCCGTAGCCGCCCACTCTGTTCCTCGCTGAAACGTCTTGATAAAACCGACGTCACTCAATGCGGCGACATCGTGCCCTAACGTAGTGTGAAAGATCCGGCCCTTTCCGTAGTTGAGAACCATCAACATAGGCTCGTCGCGGCCGGTACCCTTGTTATCCGGGTCGGAATGCGCTGTGGCTAGCACAGTCATATATTTCCCCGGACCACGAAGTGTCGCGTACAGCTCATCTGCGGCATGCATCCAGATGTGCGGGAGCCCCTTCATAATTGGATGTTCCGGGACGCGCGTCTCGATCTGGAATGGAAGCCGATTGCCATGCGAGCCAGCCGATCCTGGAGAAGTATCAGAGACCAGCTTGCCATTCTTAAAGTACCAGAGAGGCCCTGCGCTTTCGTTTCGGTCTCGCCAGCCGCCGATTCCGACCATCTGATTAAAGGCTGGCCAGTGTGGAAACGCATTGTCGGCCGCATGAACGATCACAAGGCCGCCACCATTGTCTATGTAGCCCTCGAACTGCAGACGGAGGTCAGACGGCCAATCAGGAGCGTCATAGTTGAATACTATGACCTGATACTTCCTGAACTCGGGCTTGAAATCGCTGAAGTCGCCACCGGACTGAGGAGAGGTCGCCACCGTGACTCGAAAACGGCCGGAGTCTTCCAACTCCCTCTTCAATACTCGGGTGGTCAGTTGCCAGTTGTGATAAGGCCCAGCGCTCTGCCCGTCGAGAAGCAAAACTTGTATCGGGCTCGTCTCCGCAGATGACCTCGCTACAAAGAGGATTGTGCTCCAAAGCACAATAACTGCAAGTCTCTTCATACTGCTATCTCCTTGTTCCTACGACAAAATCTAACGTCGGCACACCAATTGGAACAGGGAATTTAGGCGGCCTCGTCCCAAGGGGCGAGTCTACAACAACCCACAAGAAATCTCCTTCTAAGATGCCTGCGGAGCGCTCCATCGCAGGGACACCCCGTTCGCATTAGCCCCGGGAAGTAAACTCTCTATACTGATCCGCGGAGGCTAAGAGCATGAAGGTTGGTGTATTCACCGCGCTGCTATCGCAGTTGCCACTCGACGAAGTGCTGAAGAAGTTGAAGACGTTCCAAATCGATACCGTAGAACTGGGAACAGGGAACTACCCGGGCGATGCTCATTGCAAACTGTCAATGCTTGAGAACAGCGCTGCTCTCGCTGAGTTCAAGAGCAGATTAGCTGACCACGGTGGCCATATCAGCGCTCTCAGTTGTCACGGCAATGCACTCCATCCGAACGCAGACCGGGCACGGCAGGCTCGCGAGATAAGCCGCAAGACGATTTTGCTGGCCGAGAAGTTAGGTGTCCCCGTCGTGGTAGATTTTTCCGGCTGCCCCGGGGATTCGCCTCAATCCACCGCGCCCAATTGGGTTACTTGTCCCTGGCCTCCCGACTATCGGGACGTTCTGGAGTGGCAATGGAACGAAGTCGTCGCACCTTACTGGATAGAACACGCGGCATTCGCTTCGCAGCATGGGGTGAAGATTGCAATAGAGATGCATCCCGGATTTGTGGTGTATAGCCCGGAGACGATGCTGAGGCTGCGGTCGCTAGCTGGCCCGGCGGTCGGCTGCAACTACGACCCAAGCCACATGTTCTGGCAACGCATCGATCCAATTGCAGCCATTCGCATTCTTGGAGATGCCATCCTCCACGTCCATGCCAAAGACACTCAGCTCTACCCAGCCAATCTGCCGCTGACAGGAGTACTCGACACGAAGCCATACACCGATGAGCGCAACCGGGGATGGATCTTCCGCACCTGTGGCTACGGTCATGGTGCGGAATGGTGGAAGGAGTTCGCCTCCACTCTCAGAATGTTCGGCTACGACAATGTCCTCTCAATCGAGCATGAAGACAGCCTGCTCTCCCCTGAAGAAGGACTAAAACAAGCAGCTCAGTTCCTGAATGAGATCGTCATTAGGGAACAGCCCACCGCGGCATGGTGGGTATAAAAAAGCCGCGTCCGCGGATAGGAGCTTAAGTGAGACGACTTAGGACTGCAGTAATCGGAACCGGATTCATGGGGCGCGTACACATGGAGGCGCTTCGGCGAGTAGAATTCGTCGACATAGCTGCCATTGCCGGCCGCGAACTCGCACCAGCAAAACGGCTTGGGGAAGGGTTTGGTATAGAAACGATCGTCGACGACTACCGCAAGCTGCTCGAGGATGCGACGATCGACGCGATCCACATCTGTACCCCCAATGCCACGCATTACCCCATCGCAAAAGACGCGTTGCTCGCTGGTAAGCATGTTCTCTGCGAAAAGCCGCTTGCTATTTCGGTGGAGGAAGCGCAGGAATTAGTTACCCTGGCGCGAGAGCGTTCGCTTCGCAACTGCGTCTGTCACAATCTGCGGTATTACCCGATGGTTCAACAGATGCGGCGCATGCGCGAGGATGGTGATCTTGGCGACGTGTTGGTAGTGCAGGGGACATACTCGCAGGACTGGCTGCTCTACGATACAGACTGGAACTGGCGCATCGACGTCAAAGCGGGAGGGGAATTGCGGGCAATGGCAGACATCGGCTCGCACTGGTTCGACATGGCGGAACACCTCACCGGACTGCGAATTCGCTCTCTGTGCGCCGATCTCCAGACTTTTCATCCTACCCGCAAACGGCCCAAGCAAAATGCGGAAACATTTGGCGGGAAGTTGCTCACCGCCTCCGATGTCGAGGACACGCATGTGCAGACCGAAGACTTCGGTGCAGTCCTGTTTCGGATGGGAGAGCATGCACGAGGTGCCATGACCGCGAGCCAAGTCTCGGCCGGAAGAAAAAACCACCTCAGCATCGAAATCTACGGGACAAAGTCTTCCGTCCGCTGGGACCAGGAGCGTCCTGACGAATTATGGATTGGGCAGCGCAACAGCCCCAACCAGATGATCGTCAAAGATCCCTCACTTTTAAAGAAAGCGGCCGCCGGATATGCTGCTCTGCCGGGGGGCCACTCCGAGGGATACGACGACACGTTCAAGCAGATTTTCCGGCGCTTCTATGCGTCCATCGCCCAGCCCCAGTCTCCTTCGGAATATCCGGAAATGAATGATGGTCTGCGCCAGATGAGGATTATGGAAGCCGAGCTTGCAAGCCATCGTAGCCGAAGTTGGGTAGACCTCCCAACGACCGATCCAGCCGCTGGGGGAACTACGAAACCTACTTCATACCGAGCTTCCGCAGGTAATCCGCATCAATCTTCAGGGACTGCTTCCAAGGCACATTAAAAGCTTCTTGTTCCGCGAAGCAATGCTTTATGTTTCCAGCTTTTGCCGCCTCCTCAAAGATCGGACGGTAGTCGATTGTTCCTAGTCCCAGCTCTGCGATGGCCGGCCGGTTCGTGTTCGACGGCGGAGTCTCGGACGGTTTGAAGTCCTTCACATGCAGCATCGTTATGCGTGTCGGATACTTGCGCAGATACTCAATCGGACTTCCACCTCCGACGGTCACCCATCCGCAATCTAGCTCCATCGTGACTTTCGTAGGGTCGGTCAAGCGCAGTAGCTCGACGTAGGGAATGACTCCGTCCGTTTCTTTGAATTCCAAAATGTGATTGTGATATCCAAACTTCATTCCAGCCGCACTCACTTTTTCTCCGATGATATTGAACTGGTCAGCATTCCATCGCCAATCATCCAGCGTGAAGCTCCCCTTGTCTGCCGGGTTCGGATTTTTGTGCCCAGGAGAAGAACAGACAATGTAAGTTATGCCCAACTTGTGGCTAAAAGAAAGAATTGAATCCAGGTTCTGATGCAGATCATCCGACGGATGATGCGCACTCACTAATTTCAACCCGGCATTATTCATCGCAGTCTTAACTTCCGCCGCAGTATGATTGAAGTAGCCGGCAGACTCCACTTCCTTATAACCTAGAGCCCCAATCTCCTTGAGCGTGCCGTCGTAGTCTGTGGGCAGGATTTGTCGTACCGAATAGAGTTGAAGTCCGAGCGGCAAATTTAGCGTCTTTGCGTCTAGTCCGCCTGCGTGGAGCGCCGAAGAACCGCAGAGGAGGGAAGCAGAGCCGGCCTTAACGAAATCTCTTCGCGAATAATTCAAGATCAAACCTCTTTCTTCGGTAGCAAACTTCTCGGTGTATTTAGAGTGCACGTCAAACATTTCCTTGACGCATCTGTTCAGCCAGGTATTCCGAAGCTCGCATCGCCAGCGCCATAATAGTCATGGTCGGGTTTTGCCATCCCGCGCTGACGAAGCTGGCGCCATCCACAACGAATAAATTCTTGAGGTCATGGCTCTGACCCCATTTGTTCAGCACGCTGGTCTTCGGATCGTTACCCATCCGGCAAGTGCCAAGCTCGTGAATGCTATAGCCCGGAGGATTTGGGTCGTAGTTCTTCGAAAGAACTTCGAAACCTGCCGCCTCCGCCAGTGCAATGCTCGTATCCACTGCATCGCGAGCCATGTTAATTTCATTGTCGGTGTACTTGGTCTCGATCCGCAGGGCCGGAATGTCCCAGGCATCGACGACTTTCTGGTCGATGCTTACGTGGTTCTCATAGCGCGATAGTACCTCGCCCATGATGCTGCTCGAGAACCCACTTCCGTTATAGCTATCCATTTTGTTTTGCAACTCCTCTCCATACGCCACGAAGTTACGCGGATCCATCGGGCGCGTGCTGCTGTGCACATTGAGAGCATAACCGCGGATAAAGTTCTTCGCCTTGCTGTTGAGGTTGCGGAAGCGCGGAATCAGCGCGCCGCCGCCCATCAACTCCGGCGTGGCTTTGCCATCCCGAGCCTCCGGTACCGAGCAGACGATCCCGGGCCCATAAACCTGATCGACCAGATAGTGGCCCATCACTCCGCTCGAGTTCGCCAGTTTGGAATTCAGTAGCAAACGAGTGCTCTCAAGCGTTCCAGCCGCCAGAACAATAACTCGGGCTTTCACTGACATCTCGCGTCGCGAAAGACGATCGACAAAGTGAGCTTCGTTGACCAAGCCGGTATTCTTATCCACCCTGAGTTCGCGAACCACTACATTTGGGATTGCTTTCAACTTACCGGTAGCGAAGGCATCCGGCAGAAGAAGATTGATCGAACTCGCCAGTCCGTCCACCCCCAGGGAGCTACGCGGTTTGCAGACGGGGATACCCATCTGTTTACCAGCCGCCATAAAGCGTTGCATACATCCTGTCCACGGAGACTCATCCGGGACAAAATTTCCATCCGGATACTGGGGCAGCGCGTCAGCGCGCCCCTGCACACGAAAAATCGCTTCTACCTTCGAGTAGTAGGGGGCTAAGTCCGCCAGGCTAATCGGCCAGTCATCCCCGAAGCCGTCATGGGACCTCCCCTTGAATTCATAGTCGCTAAGTCGAAACGATTGTCGCGACCAGAACAACGAACGGCCACCAAACAGCCGCACTCTAACCCAGTTATACGGATGCTGCGGGTCGTATGTGTAGGGGACCTCCCGTTCGTCTACCCACGTATTGGCATTGAACTCGTTCGATTGAAAGACGTGCGGCAGTCGGCCTGGCTGGCTGAAACCGCGAAATGGCAAAGTATAAGCAGCCTTCGGTTCCGCATCTTTGTGTACATCCGCCACCGGCCCTGCATTGAGCATCAGGCACGAGATGCCCTTCTCCGTCAGGACCTTCGCGGCCATACCACCAGAATGGCCGGAACCAATGATCAGAACGTCAACCTTCTCATCCAGCATAGTTCCTCAGTTGTTCCGCTTTGCGTGAAATATGATTCGATCTTTCACATTCCTAATGACTCGATCGCTGGTTGCGACCAATTCCCTTGGAAAAGCTTCGAAAGAACAATACTAATATTCGACTTCGCTACGAAGGTCGTTTGTTTTGAGCAGACCGGCGGACTGACTCAGAACCTTCTCTATGAAGGTCAGGATCGATCGGAAACCAATACAACTCCAAGTCCGGCGCTTTCTTTCTCGCCTCGCTCCAGGCCTGCGAATTGATCGTCGCGGTGCGAATGTCGCTATGCGCCACATTAATGAAACGTGCGTATGGCTCCGTTGGAGGATGGTCCGTCATCCACGTCCTCAACCAGGGGCGAATGAGCTGGTCCGCCTGATTCTTCTCGAGTTTCGAAAACGCCACACCAAAGTGTTGCTTCGCCTCCGCATCGAGCCGATCCAGGCCGGATTGATACATCTGCCGACGCTCCGCGGGCGAAACCCCAATTAGAAAATCGATAAATTCCGGCGTCCCGGCTTCCTTTGCGCCCGGATAACCCTTGAGGGGTGGCAAGAGAATCTCGCTGAATCGACGAAGCGTCGCGAACTGCTGTTCATTGAAGAAATTCGCATCAGTTTGCGCGACGGCATCAGGAACAATCGACGCAATGGACAGCGGTTTCACTTCCATCAGCCCACGCATCCATGGCACAGGTCCAGGTGCCGTCGGCGGAGCAGGCGGCACTGCAGGTGGTACAGAAGGCGCCACCTGAGTCCCGGTCTGTTGTCCTAACATCGTCTTGGCGGACGCCGATGCCGCCACCATTGCCTTAACAAAATCGCGCCGTCGCATTGTTGTTATTCACCTCTCAAGAGGAACTCGTGTGATAGTCGCACCATGTCCAACAGTCGCGGCGGACTACAACCGCATGTATAAAACTCCGACGTTCATCATTTTTAGACCGGATTCTGAAACCAGAATCCCTCCGACTGAGGAGGTTACGAGCCTCAGCCTCAGATTGCAAGCTAGATGTCTATCGCAACGACCTCGTGATCCAATACAGACGGTACCGCAACGGTGAGCAATGCTCCCGAAACCTCAAATGCAAGGTTCTTATCAGCAACCAGCAGGCGCGCATGACTGGCATGAACACCGCCGGGCAGACGAAGCCTGACGGTCTGTGGCCCAACAGGGAAGAACTCGCGATATGGCCCCTTCATGGCCATAGGGTTGGTGAGATTTACGAGATGAATCGTGATCGAGCTAGCGTTTTTCCAAACGGTGACGTCAAGGAAACCAGGTCCGTCGACCTCAACAACCGGTCCCTCCGTGTTCGCCCAAAGGACGGCGTTGCGCAGCAACTTCAGATGGTCTGCGCATAGCACTTCCCAGAAAGTCCGGTCGATGTCGCCGGGAAAGTACGCCACGCGACCCGCGGTTTGGCGAAGATAGAGACAAGAGATGTCAGTCTTCGTCGTCCGCGGATACACCTTCTCCATCGGCAGATCCGGATAGCTTGGAATCAGCGTGAGCGGCGTCTCCGCGAACGTCTCACGCGGCATAACGTCAATCCGCGAGACGCCATTGATAACGCGCGGAGCATCTTCAAGACCGGCAAAGACGACGTGATGCGGCAGCGCCTCATGCTCAAGGCGGATGTAGGAGTTCAGCATCGGCCCTTCGGCTTTGCCTGTCCAATTCACTCCAAACAAATCGGCGAGACCGAAGTTGTTACGGCGGACACCCCACTCATCGTAAAGACTCGTCTCGTGCGTTGCGATGAGGTTTCCTCCATTCTTGACGAAGACGCGAAGTTGGTCGCACTGAGCGTCGCTCAGTGCAGCAAGATTAGGCAGGATGAGCGTCCCATACGACGCAAGGGGCGCGCGGTCGAGCAGGCAGTCATGCACCATCTCGAAAGGTATCCGGGATTCAACGAGCGCCTGGTACCAGCCGAGTGCATAGTTCTCAACCTTCGCGTCCGCACGCCCCTCGCCGTAGTACCACGCTGTCTGCTGCGAGTACACCAATCCGACCCGCGCGAGTGACCGCCGCTGCGTGAGGTATCGCTGATTTTTCTCCGTCCAGAGATAGACTTCCTCAACACCCTTGAGCCAACGCTCGTCATGCAGAGTTCCAGAGAACTTGCTGCACCACGGACGCATACCATTAGCAATAGCGTCCAGGACCCAGATCCGGATCTCGGCATTGCTGGTGACGCTGTCTTTCCACCGATACGGTTCCTCGAGTCCGACACCAAAGAGACCAATAACAGGTCCGTCGCCCATCGTCGCGCGATACTCCTTTGCCGTCTTCCCGATGAGCCACGGTGCGGCAAGGCCATGTCGCGCCTGTCGGTCGGCGGCGAGCATAGGCGCGCGGCGGCTGGTTTCCAACGCATTCAGTGGAGTCAACGCTCCGCTGCCATTGTTAGGGATGACAGCTGCCTCGGGGTTGATCTTGCGAATCTCCCGGTTCCACACATCGAGCAGACTGATGAGCCGCTCTTGCCGCCAGAGGAGATAGGCACGATGAGATGGGCCCTGCTCACCGGTCGAGCGGGGCAGATCGAAGCCGGTCGCGTCCTTGAAATTCGCGACGCAGTGCTGGCAGTAACACATACCTGAGCCGTCCCAGCGATTGATGAACAGACCATCGACGCGATAACGCGACATGATCTCTCGGTGCACAGCCGTCATGAACTCGAAGTTGTATGGACCATAGCAGCAGGTCACCCACATCTCGGGCGAAGACCAATGACGCCGGGGCTTGCCGTCAACATCAACGGCGATCCAGTCCGGATGCGCATCCTTCACGTCGTCATACGTGGCATGAGGATCCGTCCGCACCAGGACGGACATGTCTAACTTGCGGCAGCCGGAGACAAGTTCACCAAGAACATCGCGATCTCCGAGCCAGACACTGCGATGGTGAAAAGGAACATCCGTGGGGTAGTACGCAACGCAGCCTCCGCCACTCAGACATACGCCATCAGAGCGTGTGCGCTTGAAGTAATCGAGCCAGAAGGCGAGATCGAAGTGAGCAGGATCATCTTCGACAAGGGTGAGTTGCATCCAACGCATCGGCTTCGAAGCCCATACCGGGATGGACTTAGATTCGGCAGATGAGGGAAATTGCTCCAAGAGCAGTCCTGGCGTTATGCGGCCAAATGTGGCTCCCGAACCGGCGACGGCAGTAGTCTGCAAGAACTCGCGGCGTGTCGAAATGAGGCGTCTCATGCCGGACCATGATACGTGACGCACCAGTCCGCACGATCCCGAGTACCAGGCATTCAAGGTTTATTCGTAATTGCCTGAAAGGACAGTCGTTAGCCGTTCCCCTTTGCCCCGGAAACGACTCGCTCATCAGATTTTGAGCAGCCTTCACCATTTCTTCACCCTAGGCTGGCTCCAGATCAGGACTGGTTCACCTATTATCTGCATATCTGCCTCACCCAAAGGTTGTATTGTGACAGGAGTGGCCACGTATTATCGTGATTGAACACAACAGAAAAAAAGCCTTGGAACAGGCAACCTTTCTTTGTATACTCAGATAATCGCCCACGTGGCCTCCCCCTGTGCTGGATTTATTCCTGCCAGACATCTTTGTTCGACCTCCTGCCAAATCTGAATATCAGTGTTGATGGTTAGGCATCTGCACCTTAACAACCACCTTTATCAGACGAGGTTTGCTTCACTATGCGCATCGCATCTGTAGGCACAGCATTTCCTGCGCATCGCTATCCGCAGGCAGTCATCACCGAAGCTCTCAAAGACCGTATGCAAGATAAGTTAGAGATTCCTGGCGTCATGAACCGCCTTCATTCCAATTGTGGTGTGGATTTCCGCCACATCATGTTTCCACTGGACACGTTGGGAACCATATCCGGATTCGGCCCCATGAACGATCTATGGATTAAGGGAGCTCTCGAACTTGGTCAGCAGGCCATCCAGAAGGCTCTCGATCAAGTCGGCCTTGAACCCTCGGATATCTCGGCCATCTTCTTCACCTCCGTCACCGGCATCGCCTGCCCGAGCATCGATGCCCGGCTCGTCAACCTCATGGGCTTTCCAAAAGACATCAAGCGCACGCCAATCTTCGGCCTCGGTTGCGTCGCTGGAGCGGCGGGTATCGCCCGCGCCACTGACTACGTGCGTGCCTTTCCCAATCAGTACGCGCTTCTGCTCTCGGTCGAACTCTGTTCGCTCACTTGGCAGGAGAATGACTACTCCATGGCTAATCTCGTCGCCTGCGGACTGTTCGGAGATGGTGCAGCTGCCGTCGTCCTCGCTGGAGAAGAGACGGCGCTTGCCGAAAAGCCCACCAGCGTTGAAGAGCCCTGTCCCCGCGTCGTGGCTACCCGCTCCACGTTCTATCCCGACACCGAACATCTCATGGGATGGAACATTAATCACAGCGGCTTCAACATTGTCCTGTCCGCAGACGTTCCTGAGCTTGTCAGCTCACAGCTAAGGGCGACCGTCGAGGACTTCCTTGCGGATAACGACCTAAGCATGAGTAATATTTGCAGCTATATCTTCCACAGTGGAGGACCCAAGGTTCTCAAAGCCATGGAAAGTGCCCTGGGCCTTCCTCCTCACGCTCTGGCATCTTCCTGGAACAGCCTTCGCCAGCGCGGCAATCTCTCCTCCGCCTCAGTCCTTACCGTGATGCAGGATTTTCTGCTCAACCGTCCGGGAAGTCCTGGTTGTTACAGCATGATGGGCGCCATGGGCCCCGCCTTCTGCTCTGAACTGCTACTGCTTCAATGGTAGCTGTCGTCACAAATTGTTAAATGCGAAACGGGAGCCGGTTGCGGCTCCCGTTCTGCATTGTAAGAAGAACAGATACAGCTAGGCGCGGCTGAACCTGCGACGTGCGATCCCGACGACGCCGACCAAGCCGGTGCCGAAGA